>NZ_JBHWEL010000123.1:12675-16470 GCF_042734135.1 Streptomyces sp. NPDC059668
CCACGGCGGTAGAGCGCGGCCCCCAGGTGAGGTGTCACCTGGGCGCGGCGGAGCCGAGTCAGCAACTGGCGTTCAGGCCTGCCCAGTTGGCGCGGTCGTTGTAGCCGCCGTCGCCGGCATCGCCGACCACCAGGTCGAGGACCCGGACGCCGGTCAGGTCGATGTCGGCCTGGCGGACGTCGTCACGGCCGAGCACACCGCTGTCGTACAGCACCCGGCCGTCACCGATGACCTGGAAGGTCGAGGTGCCGCCCTCCGGGCCGACGTTGCGCACCGCGTCGTCGATGCCGACGGTCGTGGTCAGCCGGGTGCACCGGTCGCCGAGGTAGTAGCGGATCGTGGAGGGCGAGGCGACTCCGATGCCGGTCGGGTACTCCTGGCCGAGCATGCTGATCGGCGTCCAGCCCCCGACGCTCCGGTCGACCGTCGGGCTCATCCATCCACTGGTGGCGCTGATCCAGTCGTGGTGAGACAGGACGACGTCGCCGTTCGGTGCCGCCGGTGCCACGACCAACGCCGTGGTCGTCTGCTGGCGCAGCCGTCCCTTGCCGGCCACTTCGTACGAGGTGGTGGCGGTCAGATCGGCGCTACCAGGTGCGGTGGTGGCCGGCAGGGTCACGGTGAAGGCGAGGTTCACGGAGCGGTTGGGCGTCAGCACCTTCGGTGCCTTGCCGGCCGCGCGAACCGTCCACCCGGCGGGCGCCGCAAGCTCGACCCGCGGTGCGTAGGCCGGCTTCGTACCGTCGTTGCGAACGGTGACCTCGACCCGGGCCTGGTCGCCACCGGCGGCCACCGGAGCCACGCCCGCCGCGACCGCGTCGCTGCCGACCTTCGTCACCTGCGGCAGGCCGGCGACGACGTGCGGAACACCGGGCTTGCCCGTTGCCCGGCCGACCCGGAGCAGGGCCGCGCCGTGCGCCGGGACGGCCGCACTGATGGTTCCGCCGCTCTCGGTGACCTGGTCGGTCCAGGCGTTCTTCAGGGTGAACCGTCCCCCGGACAGCCCGACCGACTTGGCGGTCGTGGTCAGCGTCGCCGGGGTGTCACCCCGGTTCAGCAGCACCACGGCACGGTCTCCGTTGGCCAGCCGCTTCACCCAGGTCTCCGTCGTACCGGCAGGGCCGACACGGACGGCCTGGACGCCGGCGGAATCCTGGTTGACAGCGAGGACATCGCGGTCCTCGAGGATGCCGAGCGAGGTCTTGCTGAGCTTACGGACGTCGCTGCCGATCACCAGTGGCGCGGCCGCGACCGACCAGAGCGTCATCTGCGTACGGAACTCCTCGTCGCTCATCCCCATTTCGGGTCCGAGGTAGTCCGGGTCGTTGAAGTGCCCCGGCCCGGCGACCTCGGGATGCCGCGCGTTCGCGTCGTAGTTCCGCAGCACGTCCTTGAACTTGATCTCGCCGACGAAGCCGACATCCGTGTACGTCCGCCAGGACTGCGCGATCGTAGGCGCGTAGGACCAGGAGTACGTCGACTGCTGCGTCTCCGGGTAGTTGCCCCAGTCCGGAGAGGTCACCGGGTTGCAGAGGTTGAAGAGCATCGGGCGCCTGCTGGAGTTGTTCCGCAGCGCGTTCGCGAACTCGGTGTAGACGGTCTTGGGGTCGAGGTCAGCGGCGATCCCGCAGAGGTAGTCCACCTTCACGGCGTCGAACTTCCAGGCGGCGAACTGGTTCGCGTCGCGTTGGTAGTAACCATGGCTGCCGAGCCCGCACTTGCCCGGGATGTAGGGGCCGGCGTCGGTGTAGATGCCCGCTTTGAGGCCCTTGCTGTGGATGTAGTCGACCAGTGGCTTCAGCCCGTTCGGGAACTGGTCCGGGTTGGGCACCAGGTCACCGGCCGCGCTGCGCGGGGTCGGTGCTGCCCAGTTGCCGTCGATCCAGACGTACTGGTAGCCGGAGTCGCGCAAACCGCTGCTGACCAGGAAGTCCGCCACCGATCTGATCTCCGACTCGGTCGGATCGCCACCCAGCGCGTAGTAGGTGTTCCACCCCATGTAAGGCGTCTGGCCCAGCACTTGCTTCGAGGTGGCTGCCGTAGTGCCAGCACTGTCGGCACTACGGGCACTGCTGGCCGAAGGGGCTGCATGGGCGGGCGCCTGTACGACCAACAAGGACATCAGGAGGGCGAGCAGGACGGTGAGATGTCGTTTCACATCGGATCCTTCACTGTCCGATCACGCGTGCAGGCCCGTCCCGGTCGTGTGCCCGAGGTGCCGCCGCCCAACAGAACTTGCGACGGCAGTTGTTGGAACCAGTCAGCGCCCGATCGTCTGCGGGTTGATGCCCAGGATCTTGCAGCGGTCGTCGACGCGCGTCAATATTAATTCCTAAATTAGGAGTTAGATGGGCGGAGGTCGTTCGGTACCCAACAGGCGTCTGTGAGGCGGAATGTGGCCGGAGGCTGGGGGAGTGACGGGTGCAGCCGCCGGCGTGCCCACCGTGAGCACGTCACTCAACTGCTCAGCCGGGCCATCCCCGAAGCGGCCTGCGCGATGCTTGGTAACGCAGTGCTGGCCCACCTGGCGGCCGCGCCTCCGACATCGTTGTCGAAGGCGCGGCCTGCCCGAGGCGCGAACCTACGGGATGCAACAGGCCCCGAGGGGGCACTGGACGCCGGGAGGCGCGGTCGTCCTACGGCGTGTAGCGGGCGTCACTGCCGTACAGCTCCCTGGTGAACGCGGAGACATCGGCGCTGCGATTGGCGCCGTCAAGGTTGTACGTCAGATAGACGCCGTACCCCTCGCTGACCGTGCGTCGGGCGAGACTGGCGGCCGTGCTCTGCGAGGTCCCGCCGATCTCGATGGCCGCCGGCGACAGCTTCGACTTGGGTAGTGCGATGCCGGGGACCTGCCAGGAGCCGTAGTACGGGTTCCAGGCGTAGTTGAACTTGGAGGAGACGTCGACACCGCCGTAGGACAGGCGCGACGCGGCCGGGCCGATGTTGTAGAGGCTGATGATCTTGTCCGGCATGTTGGTGCGCAATGCCGACACCAGGTACACGAACGAACTGGCGTTGGGCTGGCCGGTGCCGTTGTTGCCGTACTCGGCGTACTCGTCGTCGAAGTCGATGCCGTCGAGGCCGTACTTGGCCACGGTGTCCGACAGTTGTTTCGCGAATGTCGAAGCCGCCTGCTGGGACGGGAAGTTGGCGAAGCCCGCGCCCTGGTGGTTGCCGAGCACCGAGAGGACGACCTTGATGCCCTTCTGCTGCAACGGCCGTATCTGCGTGGCGGCGTTGTCGAGCACGCGTTGCACGTTCTCGTTGAAGTACAGAGTCGCCGCCTTCCTGCCGGTGTCGTAGTTGATGTTCGCCGCGAAGATCACGGCGACGTCGAAGACGTTGCCGCCGCCGTTGGCGAGGGTGTACTTACCGACGTTCAGCATGCTGTTGTTGTTCACCTCGACGTACGCCACCGAGGTTGGTCCCTGTTTCGCGGCAGCTGGGGCCGCTGCCGCGCCGGTCGTCGCGGTCGCGCCTAAGGCGAGGGCCGCAATGGCCGAGAGCGCGAGCGCGGCCGTCCGTACTCTGCTCCGCACCGGAGTGAACATCGTTGATCGGTCTCCCATCGTGTGGGTGGCGCCCAACCTGTTCGCGAGCGCCGTGTGGGCCCCCGATCATTCCGTTCCCATGACCGAATCCCCAGAGCCATGCGAGACATTTTCGCGATGCCCACGCCCATCGCGCGATAACGCTAACTGGCTCTAACAAAAGCTGTTGGTCATGTGACTGTTGGCTTGCCTGCTCGTTGGTCTCGTCGTGGGGAAACGTCAGTCGCGACCGTGGATCGTG
>NZ_JBHWEL010000124.1:0-15863 GCF_042734135.1 Streptomyces sp. NPDC059668
GGGCAAGTTCGCGCACGGCCGCGTACGAACCCGCGAAGCCGATTCCCGCGATGACGAGCGCACCGGCGACGACCACGCCGATGAGAATCCGGTGCGTTCGTCGCAGTCGTACGGATGTTCTGTGTTCTGGTATCACGCGCTGCTGGCCCTTCTGCGTGGCTGTTCTTGGCGCGTTTTGGGCAGTTCCGGGGGAGGGGGCGGGTGGTTGGGCCTCGGGCTGGCCTTGGTGGCCGCCCCGCTGAGAGTCGATCATGGGGTGGGAGCCTTGCGGCTGGTGGTGAGCAGCTCCTGGATGAGCTGCTCGGTTTCCAGTTCGAGGTCGCAGTCGAGGGTCTGTGCGACCTGTTGGATGCGGCTGATCGCGGTGTGCAGGCCGGGCCGGTTCCCGGCCGTCCACTCCACGACCAGCCAGTCCCGGTACAGCAGTTCCGCTGTCTCGTCGACGTCAAGACCCATCGCGATGGCCTTTCGTGCTGCACCAAGATCCTGGTGAAGGCCTTTCTGGGTGCGGTGGGTGGCGACGGTGTGGGCGACGTCGATGATTCGGGTGGTCATCTCCTGTTGCTGCGGCTCGGCCCATGCCGGTGCCCGGGTACCGAAGGGGCGACCCCGCACGAGAGCTAGAGCCTCCTCCAGGTCAGCCAGCCCTGCCGGACCCTGGGGGAGGGCCCGTTCGGCGAGCTGGACAAAGTGTGTCCAGTCGCAGCGCACGCCGTCGGCGAGCACGTAGGGGTCGTTGCCGTTGTGGCGGCGAGGCACGTACGGGTCGCCGTCCTGATCGTTGCCCAAGGCCCGGCGTAGGCCCTGGATGCGGGCGTTGAGAGTGGCGATCGACCAGGGCTTGAGGGGGTCCATGTCCGCGCACAGGACGTCGGCGGTGCGGCCGGGACGGAAATAGAGGAGTGCGGCGAGCTGAGCGGTGCGTGGCCCGTGGCCGGTGCGACCGAGACCGTCCACGTCTACCGGCCCCAGCACCCGGATCTGCGGACCGCCGCCGTCCTGGGAGATGCGCCCGTCGCCGGTGCCCTCGTCGGCGAGGGCCCGGGTCTGCGTTCGTTGCGCGGCGCTGGCATTTGCGTCGCCCGTGCTCGCCTCTTCGGCTGCCTGCCGGGCCTCGATGCTGACAGTGGTGGCAGGCGCGGCGTGCGCTAGGGACAGGGCGGCGGGATCGGTCGAGGCCTTCAGCAGCGCCGGGAAGACGGCATCGGCATCGTCTGTGTCTGGGCTGTCTGCGTTCGGCTCGCGCCCGGATCGTGGGGATGTCGCGTTGTTGTCGACGGGCGGATTCTTTTGCGGGATCGGCTTGGCCTGCCCTGTGGCGCTGGGCTCGCCTGGAACGTGCTGCCAGGCTCCCTGTGCCTCGTCGGCGGGTTGTCCGGAGACGGCGAGGGCGGTGATGATCTGCTGGTAGGCGGCGTGTTCCAGACGTTGCACGAGGATGTCGACGCCGATGGAGTCGAAGCGCTGGGGTGTCGGTGCGGAGACGGTGAGGATGTCCGCTTCCGGGAAGTGGCTGGCGATGGCAGCGGCCGGGGCGATCAGGGTGACGGGGATCTGCGGTGGTTTGCCGAGGATGTCGGCGAACTGCCAGGCCGTGTCGTCGTCCAGTGCCGTCGCACACAGCAGTACGTAGGGGTGGTGGGCGGTCTCGGGCATCTGGTGGGCTTCCAGCAGCCGCTCGGTCAGGTCACGCAGCGCGTGCGCGGGCCGGCGCATGTGAGCGATCCGGGAGTTCGGCAGCAGGTTCGGCAGGTCCTCGCCGAACCCGACAGTGACGATCTCGACATCCTGCGCCCACGCACTCATGCCCAACTCCAGCGCCAGTGACGTACACACCTCACTGATGTGCACTGGGTTACCGTCCAACAGCAGGGCGGGCAACCGGGCGAGATCGGCGAGGATGAGGTCACCCGATTCGGTGCTGCCCACCGTGACCAGGGCAGGGTACGGCGCGGCAATCGTGTGGGCTTTCTCCTCATCCAGCAGATCCGCTGCATCGTCCAGCTGCCACCATCCGGCCGCGCCCGCTACGAACGGTGGCTGCGCCTGGGAGGCGGGGTCATCGGCCAGCACGTGGAGGCTGCGGGCATCAAGACGCGCGGCCCGCAGCACAGGCACGCCGCGTCCGTCCCGCTTGGCCATGTGGGCCATCGTGCGCAGCGCCGCGTCCAGGCGGGTGGCGCCGGATGGTTCGGCGGCCGCTGCGAGTTGCGCTTCGGCGCGCGAGGGTTCGCCGGCGATGGCGATCGTCTCGCCCGGCTTGCGGCGCCTGCGTTGCAGCGTCCTGCGCAGTGCGAGGGCCGCCGTGATGGCGGCGGCCAACAGCGCGCCGGCACCTGCAACGGTACGCAGGTTGAGCTGGCCCGTGGCCGGGGACGGCTCGGCTGGTTCGGCGCTCTCAGATGATGGTGCAGGGGAGGTGTGTGTCGACTGGCCGGGGGCGGGACGGCTGGTCGGCGGTGTGTGGGGGGAGGCCGACTCGGGTGCCGGTGCGATGCTGTGGTCCGTCCTTGGCGGCGGTGTGGTGTCGGCATCCGGGACCGCGCTGGCATGGGGCTTTTGCCCGTCGGTCGGCTTCTGCTCGTGCGGTCTGTGTGACGAGGAGTGCGGCGTGCTGTTGGTGCTGTCGTTGTCTGGCTGATCTGTGGATGGGTCCTTCGGGCTGTGCCGGCCGCCGGGCACGGTGACCTGCTGGCCCGGATAGATCATGTCGGGGTCGGTGATGGCCGGCAGCCCGTCCGGCTGCCGGCCGTCCTTGCTGGCGTCGAACAGAGCGGGCCACGCACCGCCGTCACCAAGTTCGTCCTCCGCAATCTTCGACAAGGAGTCACCGGACTGGACCGTGACGCGCGCGCCCCTCTCGGCGATCACGGCCTTGCGTCCGTCGGCCTGCGTCCGCAGGCCCTGGAGCCTGGAACTTTCGGGCATGGCCAGCCTCCAGCCCGGCTGCAGGAAACTGTTGGACCGAAAGACATGCCCGCCGACCATGGCATGTCCCTCGTTGAGGTCGGCGATCTCCCGCCACCGCTCCCCGTCGCCCAACTCCCGCTCCGCGATGCTCCACAGACTCTCCGCAGGCCGCGTCTCACGCACCGTGTATATCCAATCCGTTGCGGACGGGTCCGTCGTCGAGGGCCCCAACGGCTGGCCCGGCGATGCCTGCCGAGTAGGGGACATCTGACCAGGGGAGTGGGTGGCTGTAGCGGTCGTATCGGCCGGCCCATCGGAGGCGAGTGCCGAACCCGTGGGCAGCAGGACCAGGATGCTGCCGACCAGGAGGGCTGCGGCCCGCTGCGAGACGCCCAGCCCACGCGGTGCGTGCCATCGGCGACCGCGCAGCTGCGCAGCCAGCTCCCGCAACGCGCAGAACGTGAACTGCGCCCACCCGATCCACCCGACTGCGACCAGCACAAGCAGGAGCACGGATCCGGTGTCCTGCCGGTCCAACAGGTGTGCCAGGTCGTCGTGGCTCGCTGCCCAGATGACGGGGGTGGCCCAGGCCAGCAGCAATGGCAGCCCGCCCACCGTGGCGGCCAGGACGAGCAGACTCATGGCGGCCTTGAGCAGACGGCCCAGGGTGGCAGTTGGCATCAGGTTCCTTCGGGTGCGGTGACGCCGTGCAGGAGGGTGGCGCTGGCGTGACCGGTCACCGGCAGTGAGCCGATTCCGACGGCCGACAGGAACGTCGTGTCGCTGGAGCCGCTCACGGTGACGGCGACGCTCTTGCCGTCGCTGGAGACGGTGACGGTGCCGGTTGCGCCGGCGGAACGCAGGTAGGCCTTCGCGGCCGCGATCGCGTCCTGCGGATCGACGATGATCGCTTTGCCGGTGACGGCCTGGGCGGGGTCGATGGCCTGGCCGCCCGCCCGGGCTGCCTCGCCCGCGACGTAGTCGGCGCGCTCGGTGGCGGCCATCTTCGCCCCACCGTCGACGGCGACGCCGATAATGCCGATCAGCCCCAGAACGCAGACGGCGACGAACACCGTGACACCACCGTCATCCTGCTGTGCACGCCCGTGCGGGTCGTTCATCAGTCACCTCGCTGCCGGTACTCATCCACCACCGAGGTCGCCGTCGATGTGAGCGTCCGCGCCCCGGGCACGCCCGGCAACAGCAAGTCCGACAGGTTGACCGTGCAGGTCACGGTTACGGTGACGGTGCCGACTTGGCCGACCGGCACGCTGACGCCGCCGGTGTTGACGTGGACAGTGGTAGAGGCGCAGGCGACGCCCTGGTCGGTGAGGGATTCGGCGGCCGCGGCGTGCGCAGCGTCCTGGGCGGCGGCCGCCGTGCGGTGGATGGACGCCTCCCGGGCTGCGTCCTCGGCTGCCGCATCGATCTTCGCCTTGGAGGTGACGATCCGGCCGCCGGCGATGGCCAGACACAAAAACATGATCAGCGACGGGAGGACGATGGCAGCCTCGATCGCGACACTGCCGTCGTCACTACGGCGCCTGCCGGACCAACGGGCCTTGCGCATAGAGTTCACTCCCCCGGGACCGTCCAGCGTTCCACCGCTCCGGACGCGGACTGGGTGACCTGCAGCCCGGCGACACCGGGGATCATCGACATCGCAGTGCCGGAGACCTGCACCCGCACCCGCTGCCCGTCACTGCTGGCGGCGACGGCACAGCCGCTGAGGCTGTCGCCCGCTGTGCGGGCGAGGACGCCCCGGGCACGGGCTGCTCCGTCACCGGGGCCGGCCTGGTAGGCGCGGGCGGCGCTGGCACCCTCACGGGCAGCGGTCAACGCGATCTGCCGCGCGTAGTACCACATAGATGCCTGGATGACGGCAATCGTGGCGAGCAGCACGAACGGGAAAACGATTGCCATCTGGATGGACGTGTCGCCGCGATCGTCGCTCCAACGCCGCCCCTGCCACCAGCCCTTCAGGCGCTCGGGACCAGACATCACAGGCCGGAGAGCTTGCCGTTGTACTTGGAGATCACAACCGCGATGCTTCCGGCGATCAGCACGGCGCCGGTGACGGCAGCGACCCAGATGATGACGGTGGTGGTGCTGATATCTCCGCGGTCCGGCCGGCGCCTGGCCTCCTCCAAGCCGTCCTGCAGACGGCTGGTCAACCAATAGACGGCGCGGTAAGTGCGGGCGGCAGTGCTCTTCATCGTTACTTCCTCTCAGAAGGGGGGAGCGAGTCGGGATTCAGACGGTGAGCATCCGGATCACGGCGGGAAAGGCCATCAGCAGCATCACCAGCACGGCAAGCAGCGCCCCAGGGGCGGTCATCTTCTCGCTGGCGGCGTTCGCCTCCGTCGCCTGATCGGCGAGGAGTTCGGCGTTGAGGGCGGCGGTACGGGCCCGCAGCGCCTTGTACACGGCAGCGCCGTCGGTCGCCGAGCCGCGCATGATGTCAGCGACATCGCCCAAGCCGGGCAGCTCGTACTCGGCGGCAAGCTCCGCGAGCGCCTGATACGGCGGGATCTTCTCCAACCTGGCCCGCCGCAGGGCGCCCTGCAGGAACAAGAACGGCCAGCCCCGCCCGACTTCAGCGGCCTTCTCCAGGGCTTCCGCGGGTCCGGCGTCGGCGGCCCGCTTGAGCGCGACCAGATCCAGATAGGCGGACAGGGCATGCGCGAACTCCTCGCGTGCCCGCTTCGCGTGATCCCTCACCGCGAGGTCAGGGGTGATGAACAGCAACCCCGCGACGAGCAGGCCGACGCCGGCGGGCACGTAAAACGGCAGGCCCACACCGGCGATGATCCACGGAATCGTCGCGATCACCGGGCACAGCAGACCGAGCGCTGCGAGCGCCACCTTCTTCAGCATGAACTGACCCGGGCCCTGCCCGATCAGCGCCAGGTTGACGGCAGGCACCCGCACACCCGGCAGCCGCCCCATACGCGCCAGCAGCCACCGCCCCCACACTTCATCGCGGTCCAGGTCCGGCTCGGGCAGAGCCAGCGTGGCCGGCGCACTGCGCGCAAGCGCGGCCGCCAGGGCCGGCTGAGGACGCAGCAGTTCACGCACCAACAAGGCCAGACCGGCGCCGACTGTGCCACCGGACGCCACAACGGGAAGCAGGTTCACGGTGTAGCTCCTTCAGACAGCCGGCCCGCGTCCAGCAGGTGGCCCGGCTCCCGAGCGGCTGCGGCCAGCTGGACGGTGCTGGCCGGGTCGGTGACCAGAAAGCGGGGAATGCGGCGGAAATTGCCCAGCTGCCGCATCAGGGCGAGGACACCAACGAACCCGGCGGTCAGGAACGCCAGCACCAACTGCCCCAGCAGCGTGGAGTACGGCCTGGTGTAGGACGGGACGAAGAACCCAGCCACCACCACGCCCACAGTGATGATCGTCATCCAGCGCACCGTCGTGCGAGGCTTGGCCCGGTCCGCCTCGATGGCACGCTTCTTGGCGACCTCCTCACGGACAGTGCCCGCCAGGTCCTCCAACGCCTGCGCCAGACCCGGCCCCCGGTCGTTGACCGACAAAATCAGCGCGGCGACCACCTTGTCCGCAGTGACGTCGTCGAGTTCATCGGCGAACGCGCGGAGCGCTTCCTGCGACCGCCAACCCAGCCGCAGCCGGTCGGACAAGTTAGCGATCTGCCCGGTGAGCTCCTCCGGCGCCCCCTGACGGCTGGTGATCATCGCCTGCTCCAGGCCCATACCCAGACGGAGCAGACCAGCCAACCGCTGAGTCCACTCGGACAATCCCTCCAACGCGCCGATACGTTCCTGCGCAAGCTGCGCCGGACTGATCAACCAGGGCACGCCGACCACGGCCGCACCGAGCAGCGCTCCGCCGACGAAGTTCCCCGAAACGAGCCACACCGCGACGAACACCACGACCGCCGCGGCCGCCAGCGTCCGCCGACGCAGCCGGACCCCCTCGCTCAGAGCGGTCCTGCTGCGTCTCGCCGGCCACCGCCAGCGCAGTGAAACGCGGCGCGGAGCGGTCGTGCCCACCACCCCGGCCACGACGCCGAGCAACCCGGCCACCAGAGTCATGCCACTGAGGAATGCCCACAACAACATCACTGACGCACCCCCACCTTCAACGGCAGCGGCGCCGCCCACGCCCCGTACGGCTGCTGGAGCAGGGCGGAGTCGAAGCCGACACGCCGCAGGTCGTCAACGCAGCCCGGGTCCATCCGCGGCACCGCCCGCAATTCACCGAACTCACGACCGGGGGAGAAAACCTCGTTCGTAGCCGGGCGGCCGTTCTCCCCGATCCCGGTCAGCTCCAGGACATGGGAGACATAGCGATGACGGCGGCCGCCGATCTGCGTCTCATCCGTCATATCGACGTACACGATGAAGTCCAGGCCGTTCGCGGCCTGCCGGTAGGCGAGAGCCTCGGACAGGTTGCCCTGGGCCAGCGCATACAGCTCGGCGATCCGGTCGAAGACAATGTCCGGACGACGAGCGTGAATCGTGCACAAGTTGCCACCCGACCCGTTCGTCAACGCCTGCATCATCGCCACGACCTCGGGCCCGCGCACCTCACCGACCACGATCCGCTCCAACGACATCCGCAACGCCGGGTGCATCAGGTCCAGCAGCGTCACCTCACCGGCGCTGCGCCCGGCCGCATCACGCTCACCGTTGGACTCGCGGCCCACCAGAGAAACCACCTGGCGGTGGTAGCCGTTGGCATGGGCGAACAACTCGTCCTCGGTCTGGATGGTCGCGAAGCGGCACTCCGGGTCAAACTCGCGGAGCATCGCCCGCAGCAAGGTCGTCTTCCCCGCCTTCTGCTTACCCGCGATCATGATGTTCTTCTCCGCACGCACACACGCACCGAGAAACTCCCGCAAGACCCGGTCGACCGAGCCAAGGAGGACCAAGTCGTCCAGCCCGGCGTGAGAGACGCGGTGCCGCCGGATGACCGCATACGTCATCGGCCCCAGCCCCGTGATCGCCTGCAGGCGGGACCCGTCCTGCAAAGACAGGGCGAGCGTCGGACTCGCGGTCGAAATCGTCCGCTCGTTCTGTCCGGAACCCCGGGCCAGCTCCCGCAGCAGCTCCAAGAGTTCATCCTCGGAATCAGCGATCGGCCCGACCATGCGACGTTCACCGTCGCCATAGTCGAGCCACACCTCGCCCGGACCCTGGATGATGATGTCCTCGACCCGGTCGTCGTCCAGGTACGGCTGAAGCCGCCCGGCCCGGAAAAGCAGATCGTAGACGCCGCGCCGCAACGCCTCGTCCTGCTGCGGCGCCATCGCCTGAGCGTCCGACCACAGAGCTACCGCCTCATTAATCCAGTCCAGGCAACGCTGCTCCTCGCTGGCCCGGTCCATGTCCGGCGTGCTCTTCAACAGTTCCTCGCGCTGCTTGGCCACCTGCGCTGCAATGTGCCGGGCAACCTTGTAATCAACCGTCACCTGCGGCGTAGTGCCCCCGAGGACGCGGGCGCCGGCGGCAGCACCCGCAGGTGCCGCCGTCACCGGACGGGGACCGGACGGCGGAACCACCGTCGGATCAGCGTGCAAGGGCCTACCGCGCACCGGGCACCCCCGACGCGAACGCGGCACGCGGATCAAGGCGGGCACGCCGGACAGCAGCCCGCTGCACCAACAACGCACCGGTCGTCCGGGCAGCCTTCATCAGCTTCGACCGGGTGAAGTGGCGCGGCTGCTCGTCACCGTCGGACAGCACCCGGGCGTCCTTCGGCGCGTAAGGGAGACTTGCCACTACCGGAACCTGGAGCACGCGCTGGACTTCGCCCACGGGGTAAGGGCCTTCGTCGATAACCAGTAGCCCGACGTCCCCGACCCGCTCTTCCAACTGTCGCACCCGGCTCTGCCCGGCTTGCAGACAGCGCAGAGTGTTGCGGACCACGACGATCACGGTGTCGGCACGGTCGACCAGGACAGCGGAGGGGCCGAACGCGCCACGCCGGCCGAGGTCGAGAAGGACATCGTGACCGTGGTCGGCCTCGATGCCACGGAACATCTGAGCCAGGCCTTTCCACACCGAGCCGAGGCTCGCGGCCTGCGCGGGGTCGGTGATGCCTGGCAGGAGCAGCCGGTCGGCTGGCGAGTCGGTTGCGCTGTCCTCGCCGTTCAGATCGATCAGCTGGCGCCAGAACGCCTCACCGAACTCGCCCTTGCGGGCCGCGATCGACAGGTTGGGCAGCCCGTACCGGTCACCGAGTGCGCCCTGCAACAGACCGTGCAGCACGGCTCCGCCGTCCGGGTCGCACTCAGCGAGGATCATCCGCCGGCCCGGTTCCAGCGGCCAGGCGAGCAGCAGCGCGAGCGCACTGGTGGTCACACCGGGGGAGCCGCTGCACCCGGCGAGTGCGATCACGGCCATCAGCGGCCGTCCGGGGCCGCGAGGACCAGGCGCAGAGTGCCGGCCGACAGCCATGCCGCCGCGGTCGGTCCGTCAGCGGCCGACGTGGCGACGTCGACGACCACGACTCCGGTGCCGGGGGCTGCGCTGGAGGTCTTCACCACCCGACCGGTAAGCGTCTTCGGTGAGCTGTCGGACGGCTTGTCCGTCTCGCTCTCCCCCTGCGCGGGGACGTGGACCAGTTGAACCTTCTGACCGGGCACCAGGGTTGTCGCGGGGATCTGCTCGGGCTTGAGCCCGATCGGGACCAGCTGCTCGCCAGCCTTGACGAGACTGTGCTTCGTCACCTGCGAGGGGGCCAGAAGCGAGCCGGGCCGCAGCTCCACGGCCGCCCGCTTGCCAACCACTTGGTCCAAGTCATCTACGCTGACCGCCTTCATCGCCGGGTCCAAGGCGATGGACGCCTTTCCTAAGTCCTGCTCGGTGAGGACCTGGCCGACCTGTACATCTCGGACAACGGTCACGACTTCAGTGCGGTGCCCAACCTGGAGCAGGAGGACGGCGACACCCGCACCGCCTGCCGCGATCAGCCCCATCGACAGAGCGATCACGCCCGGACGACGGCGGCGCGCAGACACCTTAGGCGGACTCACGGGGCCGGCCGCTCCAGACCGCTGCGGCAGCCCGCGCTCGGTGGCCGCAGTTGCTTCTTTAGTCTTGCTCAACGTCGTACTCCTTCCGGCGCCGCTACCTGACGACCTGCAGTTCGCCGATCGCCACCTGTTCCTGGGACTGCCTGATCGCCGTGAGTTGTCCGGTCTGGCCGCCGCCGACCACCTGCCAGTCCACCGACCACGTCGAAGTAGCAGTTACCGTGTATTTGCCGTCGTCCTGCGAGGCCGACGTGCGGCTGTAGGTGTGGCCGCAGGTCGGGGACTCCTGTTTGCCGTAGGACGCTGCGTATGGCGTGCCGGGCCCGTTACAGGTGACGGTCACACCGTCGCCCATCCCCCAGACGATCTTCGAGACGGTTGCGGTTGCGGTCACGGTTACCCCGCCTGCTGAGGCGCTAGCGGTGTTCGGGCCGTATGTGGTCTGACGCTTGGTCACCCACATCCAGGTCGGCAGGCCGACGATGTACTTGCCGGCCGGGTCCGGGCTGGTGATGTCTGGCCCCAGGAGTGTCATCTTGTCAAGGGCCTGCTGTGCCAGCTGTGCAGGGTCGATGATGGGGGCGGGTGGAGTAGCAGACCAGAAGGTCTCTGGTGGTCCCATCAGACTTCCACTGGCACCGGCGCCGGCGATGGCCAGCGGGCAGATCCGGGTGTAAATTGCACCGTCGCCTGGATCGTGCCCCTCCCACACAGAACTTCCGGTAGGGGGCTGCGGTTCCATCCGAGTGACGAGGCACGGACCCGGCACGGGCAGCTTGCCGGTGGCCTTGCCCGGGTGCGTGGGCCTGTCGTCGGCCGATCCCGGAGTTCCACCGACACCGGCGCCGACGCAGATCTCAATGACGGAGCAACTGCCGACGCCGGTTGACGGCTTCGGATCGGGAGCGGCTGCCGTCGTCGTGGCTGCGGTGGCCAGCAAGAGCGCGGCGCCGACGGTTCCTAAGGCGTGGTTCAGCACGCGCGGTCTTCCGGTTTGACGTCCAGAACGATCCACCGCTTCCCCCACTTCTCTGCGGTCACGTTGCTCACGTACTTGGTGCGGCGGTTCTTGGGCAGGGCCACCTCGCTTTTCGTCTTGGCGTCTAGGACCTTCCACGTCGAGACGTCAACGCAGTCTGTGATCTCCGCCAGAGGAACCTTCTTCTGGAGGTCGAGGCTGGTGACCTGCGGATCGATCCGAGGCTTCCCCGTGGTGACCTGTCCGGACGTCTTGAGGTTCTTCAGATCGCTCTGCGCTAGGCCCAGCGCGTCGCCCTTGGCGTACGCCTCCAGCTTCGTTCCGCTCATGCTCGCCTTGGCGTATGCGGTGGCCTTCTCATCCCAGTAGTGCCGGTAGGCATCCAAGAGCTGCACCTTGGCGGTGGCCTCCGGGTCGGCCGACGACGTTGCAGGGGCCGGGGTACCGGTCCGCGTGGCGTGGCTCTTGCCGGTGTCCCCGGAGTTGTTTCCGCTTCCGCAGGCGGCCACGGCCATCAGCCCACCCGCGAGTAGCGCGGCCGTTGCGCAGTTTCGGGTGCGAACAGAAGTTGGCCCAGACGGGCGTTGTGCACGTGTCACGATGTCTCCCCGTACGACATGGTGCATATCCGCTCTCGATGGCGGCCGCAGTACAGCAGCCCTTGATCCGCAGCCTGGTCAAGCCGCAGCAGTTCGTTTGCGTAGCCAGAAGGTTACGCATGTGCCGGTCAACTTCCCAGCTCTATATGTGAGTTCACTCGTGCATCTCGGGACGTATCTGGTCACATGCGAAATCGGAAGTCGATATGTGGCTCTAGAGCTTTTCAGTTTTCCTTCGCACACGCCTCCTTCGGCACTTGGCTGGCGTCCTGGTCGGAGGCGACCGCGGTTCGCCGTCATAGTTCTGACCATGGGCGCTTCTCCCCGCCGGCTAGGGGCGCCCACACGTCGGCGGTGGCGCCGCGTTTCTCGACCTCCTCCAGCACGGCAGCTCCCAGTCGTACGTTGCGTGAGAGGTCGGCAACGAGGGGGTGCTGCACGACCATTGCCTGAAGGTCGCTGATCCGGTTGCGCATGGTCGGCTGGGTGCCGCCGGTCAGTACGAACAGGATGCGGGGGAAGACCGGGTACCAGCGCAGCCACCCTGGGCCAGCTGCTCGGCGCCGCCCCATCGATGGGGGATCGTAGGACCACAGGCGGGCGTATTCGATCAGTTTCGCTGCGAGGCGTTCGCTGCTCATGGTGGTGCGGTCGACTTCGATGAACGCCCTTAATTTGCGACGGTGTTCGCCGGTGGTGAGGGTGTAGTGCATGACCGCGTCGGCGACGAGGCGCTCACCGTCGCCGATCGCGTGGAACACCTCGGGGGTCCAGTCCAGGTGGCCGTGTTCGTCACCGCGGCGGCGGGCGTCGGCGACGAACGCCAGGTGGGCGCGGAGCACGGTGAGCGTGTGCGGTGTCTTCAGCGAGGCGGCGGACCCCGAGGTGATCGGATACGGGGGGCGGCCGCGCAGCGCGGGCCAGTCCCGGGTCATCCGGGCGGCCTTCGGGGTGAGGTACCAGACGCGGGTGCGGTGGGCCCGGGGCAGGACGGCGAAGTCGACCAGACGGTCGCGTCGCAGGGTGTTGAGTTGCTGGGAGACCGTCTGGCGCGTGCGGTCGGGGCGCAGCAGGACGTGGAGTTGGTGGGTGGTGGCCATGCGGTGCTGGGCGAGGGCGGCTAGCAGTTGGTGGGCGAGGGGCTCGGTGGGGCTGGGCGTGAATCCGGCCGCGTTGGCGGGCTGCGAGGGCTGTGCGGCGGTCATTCGTAGCCCTTCGACTGATGGACGTGGCTTGCGGTGGGGGTGTGTTCGGCGAGGAAGTCGGTGACGCGCCCGAGCTGGTCGATGGCGTGCTCGGTCAGCTTGGCGAGGGGGAGGGCCCCGGCGTTGGTGAGGGCGGCCTGCTCCAGGGCGGGGACTTGCTGAGGTCGGGCCTGGGCGGCGAAGAGCGTGTCCAAGTGCGGTCCACGCACCTTCATCGGGCCGATGCGGCGCCCGCGCACATTCATGGATACGTAGTGCGAGAAGCGCTCCATGGTGGCGACCCGCTCCGCGCTCGGGTTGTCGCCCCATTCGGCTGTGACCGGTCCGATTGCGGACTTCGATCCGGCGGTGGTAGCCAGTGTGGACGCGTTCTGCATCAGCGACAGTCGTACCGCAGCAGGCAGGCGGGCGAGGAGCTGTGTCATGCCGTGGACGTGCACGCGGTATTTGCGGAAGTCCTCGAACATGGCGGCGATCGTCTCCGGCGCCGACCCGGTGAGCGTGATCAGTTCGTCGAAGTACGGGCGGAACGGGACGCGTTGGTCCTCGAGTAGGTCGCGGCGCGAGCGCACCGCCCGTAGCAGATCGCGGGCCAGAAGTGCGGTGAGCAGCCGGTCGGTGGGCCCGCTGCCGCCGGGGCACACCCACATGATCGTCTGGGAGTCCATCGCGGTGCGGATGTCATAGGCGCCGACGGGCTGTCCGAGGAATGCGTGGGTGATGGGGTTGGCGGCCAGGCGGACCATCGGGTTGAGGATGACTGCGCATGCGTCGGGTGACAGGGTCGGGAAGACGGTCCGCCACCAGGAGCGGGTTTCCTCATTGATGCTGTCCTCGGCGACGGCGAGTGCCGCCGACCGGAACGCCGGATCGGTGACCAGGGCCCGGATATGGAAGAGGGTGGCCTGGTCTTCGGGCCGTGCGGCCCGGCAAGCGGCCGCGTTGACCGCGACCAGAACGGCCAAGGCGGCGGTCAGGATGGTGATGGCGCGGGGGGCGGTCACGTCGTCCCAGCCGAGCGCGGAGGCGTAGGCGTCGGTGATTGCCTCGACGACCTCGTGCGGCGCCCGGCCGTGTTGCATGCTCAGCGGATTCCATGAACTCACATGCGGGTTGGGGCCAAGACCGTTGAGGTCGACCAGCGTGATGCGTGGCATCAGGTCGTCGTGGGCCAGGAACGTCATGGCGCGTGGCCAGGAGTCGCGGTGCGGATCGACGAACATGAGGCCGCCGCCGGCATGAGCCCAGCCGATCGCCTGGGCGAGGGCCCGTTCCGTCTTCCCGCCGCCGGCCTTGCCGACCCCGATCTCGAAGAACGTCTCGTCTGCGTACGTGGCGACCAGTCGCTCGCGCCCGTCCGGACTGCGGTAGGTGCCCTGCAGCAGCAACTGCGGATCACCGAACGAGAACGAGGGCACATCCGCGGCAAGCAGTGGCAGACGACAGTGCATCGTGGGCGGTTTGAGCAGGCCGGTCAGCTCCTCCATCCGCACCCAGTTCCCGCGCGGCGGCTGACACTGGCCGAGATCCCAGCGCCGCTCGAAACTGGACCGGTAGAGCCAGTGGTCCGCGCCCACCCGCCACGGACCCAGCCGCCATCCGCGTATCGCCCATCGCGAGCGGCCCCCGAACACATCCAGCGCCGCATGCACCTGCGCGAGCCGTGCCTGCGCCAGGCCTTCCTGGTTCGCCGAACACACCACGAGCAGCTGTACCCGGACCAACTGGTCGTCTTCGGCGAGCTTGCCCAGCGCCTGCGCCTCGTCCACCTGCCGCGGCGCCGGTGCAACGAACAGCCGCCGCGCAGAGGCCGCCCCCGCCGTTCTCTCGGTGAGCTGCTCGCGAAGATGCGCCAGCACCGAATCCGGGCCGCCGGCCCCCTGACGCAGCCAGTGGCCGGACTGCCGAGCCTGTCGACGGGTGGTCTGGTGTGCGGCGGCGAGCAGCTGGCGGCGGCGTAGACGCAGAGCCCACCGGGGAGCTTGCTGGATGTCGAGCCGGACCTCGGCGAGGTCGCCGAGCTCGGCGTCGAGGTCGGACACGGCGTCGACGAGCGGCTGCAACGGGTCCGGCTCCAGCGGCACTTCCCGCAGCGGCATCACCGGGTTCCCCCGCAGGACGAACTCCGCGCGCACCGTGTGCTTGCGCGGCTGGTCGGCGATCGGCTGTGTGTTGGTGATCGTCACGTCCGGTCCGAACGGGGAGATGGACAGCAGCCGTTGACTGCTGGCCGGGCCTTCGATGCGGTACCGGAGAGGTGCGGTGGCGTCCGCGCGCAGCCGGATCTGAACCGTTCGCGACCGGCGGGGCGCCCACCACGGCAGGGCGGCCGATGCGCGGGCGAGCTGCAGGCCGTGGCGGAAGATCTCCTCCGTGCTCGGCTCGAAGTGGCGGCTTGCCACCAGTTCCAGCGCCATGCGCTGCGACGATGCCCGCGCTGCATACCGGCGCACCACTGCCTCCGCAGCTGCCGTTGCCGCGGCTGCGGCCATGGCGAGGAGGTACCAGTGCGCGCTCAGCCAGCCGGCCGCATCGAGCAGGTCGGCGAGCAGGCCGACGACGGTGCCGCTGGCCCTTGCGCCGGTCAGTGTCGGGGCTGCGGATTCCACGTGGAGACCCCCTTCTTCGAAATGGTGCGGGTGAAGTACCAGTCCGTGATGCGGCCGTCGGTGAAGGTGCCGCCCCGGTCGACGCCTGCCCACACCAGATGCACGACTGCCCGGTCGGCGGCGCCGTCGCGGCGGGCGATGACCGCCTGGACACGGAAGCGGACCGTGGCGAATGCGGGTGCGAGCGCCTGGTCCAGGTCTTCGAAGACGTCCGGCCAGCTGGTCCTACCGATGCCGGTGGCGTCCGCGCGGAGCAGGGCCCGGCCCGCGACGCGGAGCTGCTGTTCGTCGGCGGGGGTGAGGTCCGCGGGCCACGCCGCCTCCAGTGAATGCTGGATGACCCGGTCCCCGGCGGCGCCCTCGCCGTGGGGAGACAGCGCCGGTGTGCCGGCCGCGTCCCGTGGCGGGCGGACAGTCGCGGAGCTGCTGCCGGTTGCCCGGATCGAATCGATCGAACTGGCGGCCGGGGACAGCAGGGTCGAAGGCGTGGGCGGGAGCACGGGAGGACGGCTCGGCGAGGCGGCGACCGGCGGGTTCGTCCTGTCCGAGGGCATCGAC
>NZ_JBHWEL010000125.1:0-15556 GCF_042734135.1 Streptomyces sp. NPDC059668
CCCGCCCACCCCCCCCCCCCCCCGGCGGGGCCCGGGGGGGGCCCGGGGCGCCCCCCCCCCCCCCCCCCCGGGGGGGGCCCCCCCCCCCCGGTCCCGCACACGCGCGTGCGCCTCACGCGGGCCACGCGCGCGTGCAGTCCGGTCTCAGCCGACGTCGTCCGAGTGCCAGCCGAAGCTCTTCTCCACCGCCTTGCGCCAGTTGAGGTACTCGCGGTCGCGTACGGAGGCCTCCATGGCCGGTGTCCACTCGACGTCCTTCTGCCAGTGCGACTTCAGCTCGTCGAGGTCGTTCCACACTCCGGTGGCCAGCCCGGCCGCGTAGGCCGCTCCCAGACACGTCGTCTCGGAGACCTTCGGGCGGATCACCGGCACTCCGAGGACATCGGCCTGGTGCTGCATCAGCAGGTTGTTCTTGGTCATGCCGCCGTCCACCTTCAAGGTGGTGATCTGGACCCCGGAGTCCTGGAACATGGCGTCCACGACCTCCCGGGTCTGCCAGCTCGTCGCCTCCAGGACCGCGCGGGCGAGGTGCGCCTTGGTGACGTACCTGGTGAGCCCGGTGACGACACCGCGGGCGTCGGAGCGCCAGTAGGGGGCGAACAGGCCGGAGAACGCGGGCACGATGTAGGCGCCGCCGTTGTCCTCGACGCTCGCGGCCAACGGCTCGATCTCGTCGGCGGTGCGGATGATGCCGAGCTGGTCCCGGAACCACTGCACCAGGGCGCCGGTGATCGCGATCGACCCCTCCAGGCAGTAGACGGGCGCCTCGTCGCCGATCTTGTACCCCATGGTGGTGAGCAGCCCGTTCTTCGAGGGGACAGGCCGGTTGCCGGTGTTGAGCAGCAGGAAACTGCCCGTGCCGTACGTGTTCTTGGCCGTCCCCACGTCGTAGCAGGCCTGCCCGAAGACCGCCGCCTGCTGGTCGCCCAGCGCCGATGCCACGGGGACGCCGGCGAGCTGGCCCACGGCGGTGCCGTACACCTCGGCGGAGGACCTGATCTCGGGCAGCACCGCTTCGGGGACGTTCATCGCGGAGAGGATGGCCGGGTCCCACTGGAGGGTCTCCAGGTTCATCAGCATGGTGCGCCCGGCGTTGGTGACGTCGGTGACGTGCCGTCCGCCGTCCGTGCCGCCCGTCAGGTTCCAGATCAGCCAGGAGTCGATGGTTCCGAAGGCGATCTCGCCGCGTTCGGCACGTGCGCGCAGACCCGGCACGTTGTCCAGCAGCCAGGCCGCCTTGGGTCCGGAGAAGTAGCTGGCCAGCGGCAGGCCGGTCTGTTCACGGAATCGGTCCTGGCCGTCCGGTCCGCCGAGCTCGTGGCAGAGCGCGGAGGTCCGGGTGTCCTGCCAGACGATCGCGTTGTGCACGGGCTTGCCGGTGGCGCGGTCCCACAGGACCGTCGTCTCGCGCTGGTTGGTGATGCCGAGCGCGCTCAGCTGGTCGGCGCGCAGGCCGGCCTTGGCGATCGCGCCGGCCACCACGGCCTGCACCTTGGACCAGATCTCGGTGGCGTCGTGTTCCACCCATCCCGGCTTGGGGAAGATCTGGCGGTGCTCGCGCTGGTCGACGGCGACGATCGCGCCGCCCCGGTCGAAGATGATGCAGCGGCTCGATGTGGTGCCCTGGTCGATTGCGGCGACGTACTTCTCGGCGTTGTCCGTCATGACGTCCCCTTCGTCAGAAGGCTGCGTTGTAGATCGCGGCCCCGATGGCGGCACCCGCGACCGGGCCGACCACCGGGATCCAGGAGTAGCTCCATTGCGAGGTGCCCTTGTTGGGAATCGGCAGCAGCGCGTGGACGATGCGTGGTCCCAGGTCGCGGGCCGGGTTGATGGCGTACCCGGTGGGACCGCCCAGCGAGAGGCCGATGCCGACCACGAGGAACGCGATGAGCTGCACGGGAAGTCCCGCGTCGCCGATCCCCGCCACGTGCTTGTGGCCGCCGACCATGGCCAGAATGGGCAGCATCAGACCGGCGGTCGCGACGGCCTCGGTGATGAGGTTCTGGACCGGGTTGTCGATCTCGGGCCGGGTCGAGAAGATGCCCAGCGTCTCGATGGCGTTGTCCTCGTCCGCGTTGAGGTTGAACTGGCCGAGGTAGACCAGCCAGCAGAGCGTGGCGCCGACGGCGGCACCGGCGAACTGCCCCAGGACGTAGAAGGGCACGTCCCCCCACGCGGTCGAGCCCTCGATGGCGAAACCGATGGTCACGGCCGGGTTGAGCTGTCCCCCGGACAGCGGTGCGGCGGTGTACGCGCCGGCGAGCACGCCGAATCCCCATCCGAAGGCGATGACGACCCAGCCGGCGCCCCGCGCCTTGGACTTGTCGAGTGTGACAGCGGCGCAGACGCCCGCGCCGAACAGAATCAGAATCGCAGTGCCGATCAACTCGCCGACGAATATGTCGCCGTTGCTCATGGCGGCTCCTAGGCCTCGCCCGGAGCGGACCGCCCCGGGCCACCGTGCAGGGTGCGTTTCCCATGGCCACTTCAGCCGAAGGCAGGGAGGTCCCGCGCCCCGCCCGGCGTCCGTGACGAGCGTGCCGTCGCAGCGGAATCGCCCGTGGGGGACGGCCTTTGGTACAGGTCGGGAACCCGAGCGGCGCGGTGCCTGGAGACGCCCGAATGCGGCGATGCCGACTGACACCCGGAAGTGTTCACCGGTGCCCAGGGGGCGTCAAGGTCGGTGACGCGAACGGTTGAGGGCCGTGAACGAGCCAAGATCGGCGCGCGGCACGGGCCTCCTGGCCCATGCGTTCCGGGACGACCGTCTCCTGGGCACCGCCCGTCACACGGCTCCCGTGCGGGCCCCGGTCACGCGGCTCCCGTCTCCCTGCAAGACCCCGGCCTCCCCTCTCGCTTCCGCCCTCGGCCGTCGCACCGGCTCGCGGGAAGCACCCTTCCCGGTCCTCCTCCGCTCAGCCCGCCTGCGCCCGTGCCGCGCCCGGACCCCGGCGGACCTCGCAGCCCGGCAGCCCCGCACGCCCCAGCACCCAGCTGGCCCCGCTCAGCGACTTGGCCGCCTGCTTCAGCGGCGCCAGACACGCCGCCGCCTGCCGGTGGTCGCTCACGCTTCCCGGCGCGCACAGGATCGTGGCGAGGGACAGGGTGACGGGCCGTCCGCCCGCCGACCAGGGCGCGTCGAGCACGGCACTGGCGAGTGGGTCGAGCGTGTCCGGGTCCGCCAGGACCAGGAAGTCGTCACCACCGATGTGCCCCACCCGGGTGGCCTCGGACGCCGCGAGCTGCAGGGCACGCCCGACCGCGCGGATCAGCTCGTCGCCCGCCGCGAACCCCGCCCCGTCGTTGACCTGCTTGAAATGGTCGACATCGAGCCAGCTGAGCGCGAACACCAGGCCGTGCGCGATCCGGCGGTCCACCTCCGTGGTGATCGCGTCCGAACCGGGCAGCCGCGTCAACGGATTGAGACCGGCCGCCTCCTCGACCCGGCTCTCGGAGAGCGCTCGTACGAGATCGGCCAGGCGTACGACCCCCACGCACCGCCCGTAACGGTCGACGACCGCCACGTCGTCGGACGTACGGTCACGTTCCCCGTCCGCCACCACGTCGAGGACCTCCCACGCGGTGGCGTCCACGCCGACCGTGCGCGGCGGATCACCGAGCTTGGCGGCGGGGCGGTCGGCGTACAGCGCGTGCCCGTAGGGCCCCGACATGGCCAACAGGAAACGCGACCGGTGCACCGAGCGGACCGGGATGCCTGCGGAGTCCACGAGCAGTACCCCGGACACGTCGGGCGACCCGGTGAGCAGCGCGCGTACCCGTCCCGCGGACGCCGTCGCGGGCAGCAGCGCGGCGGGCCGGACGAACTGCAGCACCGAGGGCCCGGACGGGGGAGTCGGGGCGACGCCGGGGGAGAGGGCCGGAACGTATACGTCCGTCGCGGGCAGCCGGGCGGGCGGCGCGAACAGGTCGCCCTGCGCCAGTTGCGCGCCCGCCGACACCGCGGCCGCGCACTGCAACTCCGTCTCGACGCCCTCCACGGACAACAGCGCGCCCAGCTGTTCGCACAGCGTCCGCATCGCCCGCACGGCCGCGGGACGCGCCAGCAGGGAGACGTCTAGCTTCACCAGATCGGGTGCGAGGTCCGTGAGCAGGCGCAGCGGTACGTCGCCGTCGCCCACGCCGTCCGCGCAGATCCGGAAGCCGTCGCGGCGCAGCGTGGCGACCGCCTCCAGCAGGGCGTGCTGCGGAACATGCGTGTACGGAGGGCCGATGTCGACCGTCACCTCCCATGGCAGCCGTCCGGCCGCGCGGACCGCCTCGCGCAGTGCCGCGAGTCCGCCGAGATCGGCCGGCGTCCCGGCGAACACGTTGACGTGCAGCGGCAGCGGGGTCCCTTTGCGGGCCGCGGCCTGGATCGCCAACGCGGCCAGCCGGCCGTCGAGTTCGGGATCCCGACGGGCCTGCGCGAGGATGTCTCCGGCCTCCGGACGGGCGAGGATCTCCAGCGCCGCGACCCCTCCGGTCGTCAGGTTGACGACCGGTTGGAAGGCGAAGCGGACAGTATCCGTCCAGGAGGGCACGGAAGCATACTGGCGCTGTCCGCGCCCACCCGGGCGTGATTCACGAGCTGTTCACGCGGGATTCCCGGGTCGTCACAGAGAGTGCGAAAATCTGCCGGGTCAGCGGACGGCGACCACCGACGACCCGTGTCCGAACAGACCCTGGTTCGCGGTGATCCCCACCCGCGCTCCCGCGACCTGCCGGTCGCCCGCGTGGCCCCGCAGTTGCCAGGTCAGCTCGCACACCTGGGCTATGGCCTGCGCCGGAACGGCTTCTCCGAAGGAGGCCAGGCCGCCGCTGACGTTGACCGGTATCCGGCCACCGAGCGCCGTGGCCCCGTCCCGCAGCAGCTTCGCCGCCTCGCCCTCCGGGCACAGCCCCAGGTCCTCGTACCACTGCAACTCCAGCGCCGTGGACAGGTCGTACACCTCGGCCAGCGACAGGTCCTCGGGGCCGATGCCCGCCTCCTCGTACGCCGCCCGCGCGATCGAGGCGCGGAAGGTGTCCGCCGCGGGCTCCACCGCGACCGCGGAGTCCGTGGCGATGTCCGGGAGATCGAGCACGGTGTTGGGATAGCGCGGCGTCACCGTCGACACGGCGCGGATCCGCACGGGGCCGGCCGATCCGTGCCGTCGTGCGAACTCCATGCTCGACAGCACCAGGGCGGCGCCGCCGTCCGAGGTCGCGCAGATGTCGAGCAGCCGCAGCGGATCGGCGACCACCGCGGAGCCGGCCACCTCCTCGGCGGTGACCCTCTTGCGGTAACGCGCGTTCGGGTTCAGCGCCCCGAAGGCGGCATTCTTCACCTTGACCTGCGCGAAGTCCTCCAGGGTGTCGCCGTGCACGGCCATCCGCCTGCGCGCGTACAGCCCGAAGTACGTCGGATTCGTCGCCCCGAGGACACGGAACCGCAGCCAGTCGGGATCGTCCGGCCGGTTCCCGCCCGCCGGCCGGAAGAAGCCCTTGGGTGCCGCGTCGGCGCCCACCACGAGCACCAGGTCCGCGAGGCCCGACAGGATCTGCGCCCGCGCGGTGCCGACGGCCTGCGCTCCGGAGGCGCACGCCGCGTACACGCTCGTCACCCGCGCTCCCTGCCAGCCCAGCGCCTTGGCGAAGGTCGCGCCCGCCACATGTCCGGGATAGCCTCCGCGCACCGTGTCCGCGCCCACGACCGAGTCGACGTCCCGCCAGTCGACCCCCGCGTCGGCCAGCGCCGCGCGGGCCGCCGCGACCCCGTACTCGACGAAGCCGCGTCCCCACTTGCCCCACGGGTGCATGCCCGCCCCGAGCACCGCCACCTCGCCGCTCATGCCGTCACCTCCGAGTGCCCCATGCTCCTCATGCCGTCACCCCTGTCGGCCGCCAGTGCCACGTCGTCCACGTCGTCTCCTCGTCCTCGTTCAGCACACCGGGGACGACCTCCACCTCCATGCCCACCGCCAGATCGACGGTGGAGACACCGGGAACCGTCTGGCCGAGGACGACGATCCGCTCGGATTCCAGTTCCACAGCGATCAACGCGTAGGGTTCCCACGAGAGTTCCGGATCGGTCACATACGGTGACGGCGGCCGGTACCGGCTGTCCGTGTAGGACCAGATCCGACCGCGTCGGGAGAGCGGGACCTCGGTCAGGTCCCCGCCGGGGCAGCCGGGATTGCGGCAGAAGGCGTCCTCGCGGGGGAAGAAGACCGAGGCGCACGCCGAACAGCGTGTACCGAGCAGATGGAACCGGTCCCCGTCACCGGCGAACCATCCGGCGACCACAGGTGTGCGTGTGCGCGACAAGACCCCTCCATGACACTTGATCTGACGGATCGTCAGAAGTGTGTCATGGGCATCGGTAAATGGGCAGCGCCGGCGGAGAACCACACAGGCCTCACGGGCGTCGGAGTACAGGAGGGGCGGCCGGGGCCCACGGGGGTGGTCCCGGCCGCCCCTCGGCCATGACGGTCGCGGGCGATCCTCCGGGAGCGGCGTTACGTCACGCCGCACGACCTCGCGGGGCCCGCGGCCGGTCGGCGGCCGGGGACGGAGGCGCCCGGAGCCGGGGTCGGACGGTCGGCTACAGTCCCGGCGTGTCCGAAACCCCGCACCCACCCGCCGACTTCGCGCCGGGCTCGCACTGTTCGAGTTGTGGAGCACCCTACGGAGAGGGCGTCTCCGGCTGGCCCCGCACCTGCCCCGCATGTGGCGCCCTCGCCTACCGCAACCCCTTGCCGGTCGCGGTGGCCCTGCAGCCCGTCTACGACGACCAGGGTGCCGCCCTGATCGCCATCACCCGGACCATCGCCCCCGCGCGCGGGGGCATCGCGTTGCCCGGAGGCTTCGTCGACGACCGGGAGGACTGGCGGCACGCCGTCGTCCGGGAGCTCAGGGAGGAGACGGGCATCGAGGCCGCCGGCCGCGAGGTACGCCTCGCCGACGCGATGAGCTCGCCCGACGGCCACCTGCTGCTCTTCGGACTCCTCCCCGAGCGCCCGGTGGCCGACCTGCCGGCTTCCGCCGCCACCGACGAGACCGAGGGCTGGCAGCTGCTGCGCCGGCCGGCCGAACTGGCCTTCCCGCTGCACACCCTGGCGGCGCGGGCATGGTTCGAGGGACGGTACTGAGGAACTCCGGGGGCCCCGCGGCCCCGACGGACCCCTTCAGGAAGCCCCGAGGCCGCGCATCCGAACGGGCCGCCCCGGCCGGCTCGTACCGCTGTCTCCGTCCCGCCGGACGACCACGCGCTTGCCCTCCCAGCGCGTCACATAGCGTTCCACCTCCGGTTCGTCCCAGCCGTCGCCCCCGTCGGGCACCACCAGGCCACCACCGGTCCGCCCGCGCGCGGGAGCCCACACCTCCAGCTCCAGTCCGCCGTCGTCGCCCCGGACGGGCAGAACGGCACCCGCGCGCGCCAGGACCGGAATCCGCGACATGGGGGCGTCGAGCAGCACCTGGGCCGGCCCCTCGTACGCCTCCTCGGTGACGGTGTCGTACCAGCGCCCCCGCGGCAGCTGGACGGCACGCCGGTCCGCCCCGTGGTCCAGCACCGGCGCCACGAGGAGACAGTCGCCGAGCAGGAAGGTGTCCTCGCAGTCGCGCAGCGCCCGGTCCTCGGGGGCGCCCCACCACACCGGACGCACGTACGGTGCCCCGGTACGGGCCGCCAGATGCGCGAGCGTCATGAAGTACGGCAACAGCCGCCGCCGCTCGACGAGCGCCGCGCGCGCGTGCTCCAGCACGTCGGCACCGAACTCCCAGGGCTCACGGCGCCCCGCCCGCAGGCTCGCGTGCGTACGGAACAGCGGAAGATACGCGCCGAGCTGGAACCAGCGCAGATACAGCTCCGGCGACGGGCTCCCGTCGAAGCCGCCCACGTCAGGCCCCGAGTAGGGCACCCCGCACAGACCGAGCCCCAGCACCAGCGACAGCGACGCCCGCAGTCCGGGCCAGCCGGTGGCCACGTCCCCGGACCAGGCCCCTCCGTAGCGCTGCATCCCGGCCCATCCGGAGCGCGAGAAGAGGAACGGTCTCTCCTGGGGGGCCAGCTGGCGCAGACCGTCGTACGCGGCCCGGGCCATCCCCAGGGCGTACACGTTGTGCGCCTCACGGTGATCACCCCCACGTCCCTCCAGGGAATGCCGCGCCGACCGCGGCAGCGTCGACTCCCCGAACGCCGTGAACGACGTCGGTTCGTTCATGTCGTGCCAGAACCCCGCGAACCCCTGCGCGAGCCGCTCCTCGTAGAGACCGCCCCACCACTGACGCACCCGGGCGTCCGTGAAGTCCGGATGGACCGAGTCCCCGGGCCACACGACACCGCGTACGAGGCTGCCCGAGGCGTCCCTCACGAAGGCGTTCGCGGCGACGCCGCTGTCGTACACCGCGTTGCCCGGCTCGGCCTTGACACCCGCGTCGACGATCGACACCAGCCGGATGCCGTCCCGACGCAGGTCCCCCGCGAGCGCCGGCAGTTTCGGGAAGCGTTCCCGGTCGACCGTGAACACCTGGTGCGCGTCGTAGTGGTCGATGTCCAGATGGACCGCGTCGAGCGGCAGATCACGCTCCTGGTAGCCCGCGACGATCCGCCGCACCTCCTGCTCGCTGCCGAAGCCCCAGCGCGCGTGATGGTGCCCCAGAGCCCAGGCGGGCGGCAGCGCGGGCGCCCCGGCCAAGGACACCCAGGCGTGCAGCACGCGCGCGGGGTTGCCCACTATGACCCAGCACCGCAGCGGGCCGCCGTCCATCCGCAGCTCGCACGTCCCGGCCCGGTCGTGCCCCGACCCCGCACCCTCCTCGCCCTCGCGCAGGGCCACCGTGCCGTCCCACGAGGTGTCGTGGAACACGAGATGGGTGGCCGCGTCGGCGACGACCATCTGCACGGGCATGGTGATGTACAAGGGGTCGTCGCCTGGCGCGAAGGGACGCCCCGGATCGGTGTTCCACAGGCGGTACGTGCCGTCGCGCAGCCGGGGACCCGCCGCGCGCCCGCCCAGACCGAAGAACCGGGCGTCGGCGGCCACTTCCGAACGCTGCATCCAGCGCGCCGCTCCTCCGCCGACCGGCTCCCACCAGCGGGGCGGCAGATCGCGGCGCAGGATCACCCCGCCAGGGGTGCGCACCTCGACGGCGCCGTGCCGCGAGACGACGACCGTCACCCGTTCGGCCACCACCCGCCAGCCGCCGTCCTTGTCGGGCTCCAGGACAGCCCGCGGATCAGGCTCCGGGCAACGGCCGGCGAGCCCGTA
This sequence comes from Streptomyces sp. NPDC059668, assembly GCF_042734135.1. NCBI lineage: Bacteria > Bacillati > Actinomycetota > Actinomycetes > Kitasatosporales > Streptomycetaceae > Streptomyces > Streptomyces sp. NPDC059668. The sequence continues at coordinate 9,255 of NZ_JBHWEL010000125.1, forward strand.
CGACGGCTCCGGACCGGCGCCGTCCCAGCCCCAGAACACCGCGCCGCTCACCGCGACCATGATCCGCAGTTCGGATCGGGTGAACCGGACCACACCGCCGCCCGGCCCCGGTTCCACGGCCTGCACCGGGCCCGGCACCCGTGCCCGCTCGGCGCCCCGCCGCGGCAGCCCGGCGGCATCGACGCGCCGCCTGCGCCATGCGGCCCGCACGGTCCGCAACCCTTGGGCCGCCCCCGTCGAACCGACCGCCTTCACCGAACGCACCAGGTCACGACCATCCATGCTGCTCACCCTGCCATTGCCTCCACCGAACGGGTGAGTCGTTCAACTTCCGTTCACCCGTGGTGAGGGCACATCTTCACGTCGCCGACTATGTGTGGCGCACCCTGGTGCTGAAGTCGATCACATGGCATCGTCCGTGTCAGCCGCGCGACGCGCACACCCCCGCTCGTGCGCGACCGACGCACACGACGCGCACAGTCCGGGAGCCGCCCCATGTCCACCGCGAACCCCTCGCCGCTCTGGCAGCCCGATCCGGAGCGCATCGCCCAGGCACGGATCACCAGATTCCAGGCCTGGGCGGCCGAGCACCACGGAGCCCCGTCCCACGGCGGCTACGCGGCACTGCACCGCTGGTCGGTGAGTGAACTGGACACGTTCTGGAAAGCCGTCACCGAGTGGTTCGACGTGCGCTTTTCGACCCCCTACGCGCGCGTGCTCGGCGACCGGTCGATGCCCGGCGCCGAATGGTTCCCCGGGGCGACCCTCAACTACGCCGAGCACGCCCTGCGCGCGGCCGGGACCCGCGCGGACGAACCGGCCCTCCTGTACGTCGACGAGACCCACGAGCCGACGCCCGTGAGCTGGTCCGAGCTGCGCCGTCAGGTCGGCTCCCTGGCCGCCGAACTGCGTGCCCTAGGGGTACAGCCGGGCGACCGCGTCAGCGGCTACCTCCCGAACGTTCCGCAGGCCGTGGTCGCCCTGCTCGCCACGGCCGCCGTGGGAGCCGTGTGGACCTCCTGCGCCCCCGACTTCGGCGCCCGCAGCGTCCTCGACCGCTTCCAGCAGGTCGAACCCGTCGTGCTCTTCACGGTCGACGGCTACCGCTACGGCGGCAAGGAGCACGACCGCCGCGACGTGGTCGCCGAACTGCGCGGCCAACTGCCCACTCTGCGCGCCGTCGTCCACATCCCGCTGCTCGGCACCGAGGCTCCCGAAGGCGCCCTGGACTGGTCCACGCTGACCTCCGCCGACGTGGAGCCGGTCTTCGAGCCGGTGCCGTTCGACCACCCCTTGTGGGTGCTCTACTCCTCGGGAACGACCGGCCTGCCCAAGGCGATCGTCCAGTCCCAGGGCGGCATCCTCGTCGAGCACCTCAAGCAACTCGGGCTGCACTGCGACCTGAGCACCGAGGACCGCTTCTTCTGGTACACGTCCACCGGCTGGATGATGTGGAACTTCCTCGTCTCCGGCTTGCTCACGGGCACCACGATCGTCCTGTACGACGGCAGCCCCGGCTACCCGGACACCGGTGCCCAGTGGCGGATCGCCGAACGAACCGGAGCGACCCTCTTCGGGACGTCCGCCGCCTACGTCATGGCCTGCCGCAAGGCGGAAGTGCACCCCTCACGCGACTTCGACCTCTCGCGCGTGCGCTGCGTCGCAACCACCGGCTCACCCCTGCCCCCGGACGGATTCCGCTGGCTGCACGACGAGGTGGGCGAGGATCTGTGGATCGCCTCCGTCAGCGGGGGGACCGACGTGTGCTCCTGCTTCGCGGGTGCCGTGCCCACCCTCCCGGTGCACATCGGCGAGCTCCAGGCGGCCGGCCTCGGCACCGACCTCCAGTCCTGGGACCCCAGCGGCAAGCCCCTCATCGACGAGGTCGGCGAACTCGTGGTCACCAACCCCATGCCCTCCATGCCCATCCGCTTCTGGAACGACCCCGACGGCAGCCGGTACCACGACAGTTACTTCGACACCTATCCCGGAGTGTGGCGTCACGGTGACTGGATCACCGTCACCTCCCGGGACTCCGTGGTCATCCACGGCCGCTCCGACTCCACGCTCAACCGCCAGGGCGTGCGCATGGGGTCGGCCGACATCTACGAAGCCGTCGAACGCCTCCCCGAGATCAAGGAGTCGCTCGTCATCGGCGTCGAACAGCCCGACGGCGGCTACTGGATGCCCCTCTTCGTCCACCTCGCTCCGGGAGCCGTACTCGACGACGCCCTGCTGAACCGCATCAAGCGGACCATCCGTGAACAGCTCTCCCCACGCCACGTCCCCGACGAGGTCATCGAGGTCCCCGGCATCCCGCATACGCTCACGGGCAAACGCATCGAGGTCCCGGTCAAGCGACTGCTCCAGGGCGCTCCGCTGGACAAGGCGGTCAACGTCGGCTCCGTGGACAACGTCGAACTGCTGAGTTTCTACGAGGACCTGGCCCGCGAGCGCGCCTGACCGGCCTCCGCGGCCACCCCGCCGTGCCGGACCCGGACTCGCACCGCCCGCCCGGCACAGCTGCACTCGCCGTCACCGTGGCCGTCGAGCCCCGCGCTGCCCAGACCCGGCACACCCACCCCTGTGACCTGCCCGTACTCCCACCGACCGGCCCGCGAGCACCTCGCCCGCGGGCCGTTGTCAGTGCCACCGATTACTGTGAGTGAGCATTGATCGACTGCGCACAGGGGGAAACAATGGCGCACACCGAGCACCACACCATGCGACGCGTCCTGCGCCGTGAGATGGCCGGCACGATCGGTCTGCTGACCGACGCACAGGACTTCACGGCGATGCGGCGCTACCGCACCTTCACCTTCGACGACCACACGGCCTATCTCCAGCAGGTGGAATCCCTGCTGCGGACCCTCGCGGCCCAGGGCAGCCGCACCACGGTGGCGCTCTTCGACCCCGAGGAGTACGCGGAGTTCTGCGTCCACAACGGCCTGGAACCCGACGCCGCCGCCAGCCGTACCCGTTTCACCGCCGAACTGGCCGCCACCGGCTCCACCGTTCCCTACCAGGGCCAGCCCCTCGCCGAACTCGTCCCGGACCTGATCGACGAAGCCGTCCGCAAAGCGACCTGGGAGTACGCGACGACGCTCCTGGCCCGCGTCGGCAACTGCGCCTCCTGCGGAGAGGACATCGGACGCGCGTCCTTCGCCCGGGCCTCCCACCTCCTCGCCCGGGTCCTCGACACCGCGGGTCCCGGCGAGCGCCATCTCGTGTGCAGCGTCTCGACGGCACCCGAGGCACTGCTCGCCGCGCTCCGAGCGGACGACGACGCCGAGGGCACCGCCCGCCTCGACGAAGCGGAAGCCCTGGAATTCACCACGGTCCTCGCCCTCGGCATCGCCACCCGGAGCCCCGGCGGCCTCGTCATGCGCACCACCGCCCCGGGCACGACCGACCGCGTCTACGGATGGCGCCTGCGCGGCGACGGACTGGAGCCCCTCACCGCCGGCGAGGTCTTCGACGCCTACTGCACCGACGTCGTGTCCGGGGACCCCGTCTCACCGGAATCGGGCGTCGACTACTGCGTACCGCCCGACCTCGGCCCCGAAGGAAGGACGACGGACCACACCCACTGAACGCGAAGGGGCGCCCCACCCGCAGGTGGAGCGCCCCTCGGCAGACGACCCTCGCTCGGCGAGGGTCCGCGTCACTCGCCGGAGAGCACCGCCTGAGCCGCCGTGCGCGCCTCCTCGGCCGTGTCCGCGGCACGCGCGGCCGCGGCGGCACGTTCGCACTGCGCGAGCGTGTACTTGGCGAGCGTCGCCCGCACGTAGGGAATCGACGCGGCACCCATCGACAGGGAGGTGACCCCGAGACCGGTCAGCACACACGCGAGCAGCGGGTCCGACGCGGCCTCACCGCAGACACCGCAGCTCTTGCCCTCGGCCTTCGCCGCCTCGGCGGACAGCGCGACCAGGTCGAGCAACGCGGGCTGCCACGGGTCCTGCAGCCGGGACACCGCGCCCACCTGCCGGTCCGCGGCGAAGGTGTACTGCGCGAGGTCGTTCGTGCCCAGGGAAAGGAACTCGACCTCCTGGAGGATCGAGCGCGCCCGCAGCGCGGCCGACGGGATCTCCACCATGGCGCCGAACTTCGCCTGCAGTCCGGCGTCACGGCACGCGTCGGCGAACGCCTTGGCGTCGATACGGTCCGCGACCATCGGAGCCATCACTTCGAGGTAGACGGGCAGCCCCTCCGAAGCCTTCGCCAGCGCCGTCAGCTGCGTGCGCAGCACGTCGGGGTGGTCGAGCAACGTCCGCAGGCCCCGCACTCCCAGCGCCGGGTTCGGCTCGTCGGCCGGAGTCAGGAACTCCAGCGGCTTGTCCGCGCCCGCGTCCAGCACACGCACCACGACACGTCCCTCGGGGAACGCCTCCAGCACCTGCCGGTACGCCTCGACCTGCTTCTCCTCCGACGGCGCCTGCTTGCTGTCGTCCAGGAAGAGGAACTCGGTACGGAACAGACCGACGCCCTCGGCCCCGGCCTCCACAGCGGCCGGTACGTCGGACGGCCCGCCGACGTTGGCGAGCAGCGGCACCTTGTGCCCGTCCGAGGTGGCGCCGGGACCGGTCGAGACGGACAACGCCGCCTTGCGTGCCTCCGCGGCGGCCCGCAGCTGCGCCTTCTTCTCGGTGCTCGGCTCGACGAAGATCTCACCGGTGCTGCCGTCCACGGCGATCACGGTGCCCTCGGCGAGTTCTCCGGCGCCCGGGAGCGCGACCACGGCGGGCACGCCGAGAGCCCGCGCCAGGATCGCGCTGTGGCTGGTCGGCCCGCCCTCCTCGGTGACGAAGCCGAGCACGAGGGCGGGGTCGAGCAGTGCCGTGTCCGCGGGGGCGAGGTCACGGGCGATGAGGACGTAGGGCTCGTCACTGTCCGGGACACCGGGCATGGGCACGCCGAGCAGCCGGGCGACGATACGGTTCCGCACGTCGTCGAGGTCGGCGACGCGGCCGGCGAGGTACTCACCGGCACCCGCCAACAGAGCCCGGTACGAGGCGAACGCGTCGTACACCGCGCGCTCCGCCGTGCTGCCGACGGCGATGCGCCGGTCGACGTCCGCCATCAACTCGGGGTCCTGGGCCATCATGGCCTGCGCCTCGAGCACGTGCTGTGCCTCGCCGCCCGCCAGATTGCCGCGCGCGATCAGGTCGGCCGCCACCGCCTTGACGGCCTTGCGGGCGCGCCCCTGTTCGCGTTCCGCGTCCTCCGCCGGGATCTGCTTGGCAGGCGGTTCCAGGACCGCCGTCCCCATGTGCCGAACCTCGCCGATCGCCACACCGTGGCTCACGCCGACGCCTCGCAGCGTTGTCTCCATCTCACCCGTCTCCGATAGTGCGGCGGGTCCCGCCGCCGCGGTGGTTGTGCGATGTGCCGTCGAGAACGGCACTGAGGTCACTGCCAGGCGAAGAGGGTGTCGCCGGACTTCACGTCGCCGTCCTCGCGGACCTCGGAGAGGGAGTCGGCCGTGGCCTCGAGCGCCACGACCGGGCAGATCGGCGACTTGCCGGCCTGCTCCACGGCAGCCGGGTTCCAGCGCAGCACGGCCTGACCGCGGGTCACGGTGTCCCCCTTGTTGACGAGCAGCTCGAAGCCCTCGCCGTTGAGCTGCACGGTGTCGATGCCCAGGTGCGTGAGCACGCCGTGACCCTGTTCGTCGACGACGACGAAGGCGTGGGGGTGGAGCGACACAATCACCCCGTCCACCGGAGCGACGGCCTCCGAGGGCTCACGCACGGGGTCGATCGCCGTGCCGGGGCCGACCATCGCCCCGGAGAAGACGGGATCGGGTACCGCGGCGAGTCCGATGGCGCGTCCTGCAAGAGGGGACGTAACGGTGGTCATGGGAAGCCTCCCAGGGGCGGAGATTCATGAGGGGCCGTCACTACCTGTCCGGGACGGCGCACTGTTTGAGCAGGGTATGTCATATGAAGTGCCGGTTCTGCACGAGAGGTTCCGGTTGACGGACGTAGCGCACAGGGCAAACGATTTGCGCCCGCTCCGACGCCCCCTGTACAGTCGTACTCCTGCTTGAGGCAGAGCGGCGCGTCCAAGCGTCGTTGCCTGGCAGCACCCAACTTGTCAGATCCTATCTCGGGGTCTCCTTCTGCATGTCTGCAGGATGGTGGTCGGAGAGACGGAAAAACACTGATAGTGTTTGGAACCGCCGGAAAGGGAAAACGCGAAAGCGGAAACCTGGAAAGCGCCGAGGAAATCGGATACGGAAACGGTCTGATAGAGTCGGAAACGCAAGACCGAAGGGAAGCGCCCGGAGGAAAGCCCGA
>NZ_JBHWEL010000126.1:0-11319 GCF_042734135.1 Streptomyces sp. NPDC059668
GGCCTCCGGCCCCCGGCCCTCGGTTCCCGGCCTCCGGCCCCCGGCCCTCGGTTCCCGGCCTCCGGCCCCCGGCCCTCGGTTCCCGGCCTCCGGCCCCCGGCCCTCGGTTCCCGGCCTCCGGCCTCCGGCCTCCGGCCCCCGGCCCTCGGCTCTCGGGCCCGCAGCCCGCGGCCCTCGGCCCGGGGCCCGCGGCCTCCGGACCCCCGGCCCCCGGCCCCGGCTCTCGGGCCCCCGGACCCCCGGCCCCGGCTCTTGGGCCCGCGGCCCTCGGCCCGCGGCCTCCGGACCCGCGGCCCTCGGCCCCCGGCCCCCCCGGCTCTCGACCTTCGGCCTCCAGCTCTCGGCTCCCGGCCCACTCTTCCGGCTCTCGGACCCCGGACCCCCGGCTCCAGGGGCCCCCGGCCTTCGGCCCTGGCTCTCGGCCTTCGGCTCCAGGCCCCCGGTCTCCGAGGCCGGAGGCCCGGGACCCCGGAGGCCTAGGACCCCGGAAGCTCCTAAGGGCCCCTGGCCCGGGACCCCGAAGGCTCAGGACCCCGGAAGCTCCTGAGGGACCCTGGGTCGGGGCCCCGGTGGCTCGGGGAACCCGGAGACAGGGGGGACCACCGTCTCCTGGTCAGCCCTCGGAGAGACCGTCACTCGCGTGGCCCCCGCAAAGACGCCCCCCGCGCAGGGGGACCGCGAGGATGCGGGCATGGGTATACGCATGCTCCACCGCCGCACGGTTCTGCCCGCGGGCGTCGTCCCGGCGCTGTTCGCGCCGGTGCCCGCGGTGGCCGTGAGCGCGAGCACCGCTCAGTCGCCCGCGGCCCGCCGTTCCGGCCGCGCCCCCGAACCGGCCGTGCCCGCGTTCCGTGACAGCGAGGCGGCCCCGGCCGCACGCCGGGACACCCCTTCCCCGCCGGTGCTCGCCGACGGCACCGGACCGGCCTGCGCTCTCGCGAGCGAGTGCCAGTACGACGCGCAGAGCCTCGCCGGTGGCACGGCCGGGCAGGCCACGCCGCACCGGGCGGAGCGGCTCCGGCGCACCCTGGACCGGTGGGAGCTGGCCACCCTCGGCCCCCTGGTCACCGTCGCGGACGGCATCGCGGCCCTGCGCCTGCCGGACGTGGTCACAGGCTCCCGCGCGTTCCTGAGGACCCGCGTCCACGGCCTGAGCCTGTTCGGTCCCGTCCACGGTGAACCCCGCCGGGGCGGGCCCGCCGGGATGCCGGCCGGTTTGGGGGCGCACCCGCGGAACGGCCGGCTGCCCCGCTCCGGGCACGGCTGGCGGGTGCACAGTGTCGGCGCGTTCACGGGTACCGGCAGGACCTGCCGCATCGTCGTCCTGTCGCACGACAACCCGACGACGCCGTACGGAGCGCGCACCATCGAGCGCATCGCCCGGGCCGTCCACCGCGGCCTGGGCCAGGGGCGCGGCCTCGTCCGGGGCCCGGCCCCGCGGAGAGCGGTCAGCGGGGTGCCGGACGGTTCGGCTCCGTACGCGTGGCCGCCGGGCCGGGACGAACCGGAGCGGGACGCCACACCCTGACCCCGACGGCGTACAGCGCGAGGCCGAGGACGAGACCCGCGCCGGCGCCGAAGCACAGGGTCGGGATCAGTTCCCAGGGCTTCGCGCCCGAGCCGCGGTAGGCCCACCAGCGCGCGGCCCGCTGCGCGGCGGCGAGGACCGCGCAACCGCCGATCACCGCGGCCGCGAGCCACCGGTCGGTCCGTGACAGCGGTGGCACGCCCACCGGCTCGCCGGGCGGTGTCCGCCGCAGCGCGACGGCCACGAAGACCGTGATCACCACGGCCGCCGCCATCGAGGTTCCGTACTGCGCGAACGTGAACAGGGGCGTGCCCCCGACGTCGCGCCCCAGTACGGGCAGCAGCCGCACCCCCCACCGGTCGTGATGGGTGAACGCGTCCCACACGACGTGCGTCAGCGCGCCGACCGCCGCCGACGCGTACCACCACAGCGCCAGGGAAGCGCCGGGCTCCCGGCGGGCCGTTCCGCAGCGCAGCAGACCCGCGAGGCGCCCCTGACGGGTCCGTGGAAGCAGGGCCACCAACGGCTCGCGCAGGACCAGCCACACGCCCACGAGGACCCAGGCGACGAGCACGTCGAAGGTGAGGACACCGGTGAACGAGTGCGTGAAGTCGCCGAATTCCATCGCTCCGGGTACCGCACTCGCCGCGTAGTAGGTCATGTCGGGAGCGAAGGAGCCGGCCACCAGGACCGCCGGCACCAGTCGGCTCCGGCCGCTTCCGTCGCCCCGCACGGCGGGCAGTACGGCCGCCGCGTGGCTGAGAGTGAAGGGCAAAACGTCCCCCTGTGGCCGACCCCGGTCGAAGGCATGGCCTTCGGTGATCATCGAAGGCCATTATGAGAGACGCGTGAGAAGGTGCGGGCGGCCCGCTCGGGGTACGTGTCCCGGCGGACAAGCGAACATGGCCAACCGGTGAAAATCGGGCGCGAACGGGTGCCCGGGCGACGGAAGTTGTCGTAGGGTCACCTGCGTCACAGTGCCAGCGAACGCGCGGAGCGCGGACGGTCGTCCACGGGAGGGGTTCACTCAATGGCGGCGCATTTCGGCAGACTGCGCAAGGGAGCGGCGTCCACCGCCGTGGCCGCGGCAGCGGTCGCGGCCCTGTCCGCTTCCCAGGCACCCGGAGTGGCCACCGAGGACCTCGGCAGACAGGCGGCCGGCGCCCAGCCCTCCGCCGACGCGAGCACCGGCGGCGAGGGCGGGGGCGAGGGCGGAGCGACCGGCAACTCGCCCTACTACACCGACCTTCCGCCGCTGAAGAGTCCGAACCCGAGCCCGACGCCGACCATCGGGACGCCCGTCTCGGTGGGCGAGGCCGAGGCCGGCATACCGGCGACCGTGCTCGACGCCTACAAGCGGGCCGAGGCGTCCCTGCGCGAGTCGAAGCCGGGCTGCAACCTGCCCTGGCAACTCCTCGCGGCCATCGGAAAGGTCGAGTCCGGGCAGGCTCGCGGCGGCCGGGTCGACGCGAACGGCACGACGTACTCGCCGATCCTCGGCCCCAAGCTCGACGGCAACGGCTTCGCGCTGATCGCCGACACCGACAACGGCGCGTACGACGGCGACAGCGCGTACGACCGCGCCGTGGGCCCCATGCAGTTCATCCCCTCCACCTGGGCGTGGGCGGGCCGTGACGGCAACGGCGACGGCAAGAAGGACCCCAACAACATCTACGACGCGGCACTCGCGGCCGGCCACTACCTGTGCCGGGCCGGCCGTGACCTGTCCGTGCAGGCGCACATGAACGCGGCGATCCTCGGCTACAACAACTCGACGGCGTACCTCAACACGGTGCTGTCGTGGCTGGAGTACTACCGCAAGGGCACCCACGAGGTCCCGAACGGCACGGGCACGCTGCCCTCGCACAGCAGCGGCGGCTCCACGGGGAGCCCGGACCCGTCGCCGTCCACGCCCTCGACGCCCGACTCGAAGCCGGGCACCCCCAAGCCGGGCGGCGGTTCGACGAGCCCCTCCAAGCCGTCCACGCCGGGGTCCCCCTCGACCACGCCGCCTCCCACGCTGCCCACGCCCACCGAGACGGTGGACCACCTGGAGAACGCGGGCACCGGGAAGCTCACCGCGACGGCGGGCCAGTCCTTCGGCACCAAGGTCGCGGTGCGCACCGAGACCAAGGCGGGCAAGCCGGTCGCGAAGGTCCGCGTCCGGTTCCTGATCGTCGGAGACACGGACGCCACCTTCACCGGCGGCGAGAGCGTCGCCACGCTCGTCACCGACAGCATGGGCACGGCGACCGCGCCCGCGCTCGTGGCGGGCGAGAAGACCGGCGGCTTCACGGTCCGCGCCACCGTCGTGGGCCGCTCCCTGAGCGCCCTCGACTACGCGGCGACCGTCACCGCACGCCAGGCCGACGCCCTGACCCGCGTCGGCGACACCGAGCTCACCTGCGTGGCGGGCGGCGAGTTCGCCGACCAGGTCCAGCTGAAGGCCACGTACAAGGGCGCCGTCGCCGGGAAGGTCGCGGCCACCGCCACGCTCGTCAAGTCCGCGGACGACGCGACCGAGAACGACAAGGGCCCGTACTTCAAGGACGCGAACGGCAAGACGGTCCGCACCCTCACGGACCTCACGACCGACGCCGACGGCGCGCTCAAGCTCCCCAAGCTGTACGCGGACGACACGGCCGGCACGTTCCTGCTCCGCGTCACCACCACGGGCGGCGCGACGCTGACCGTCGAGCTGAAGGTGACCCCGGCCGCCTCGGCCACACCGTCCGCCTCGACCTCACCGTCGAGCACGACCTCACCGTCGAGCACGGCCTCACCGTCGAGCACGGCCACGCCGTAGCCCGGCACGGCCCCTCGTGGTCCCGTCGGGCCACCAGGGCCAGGGCCACGCGTGACCCCCGCGTCACCAAGGCGCCCCTCCGCTTCCGGCGGAAGGGGCGCCTTCGCCGTGTGCGCGACTGTTCTCATCTCGGCCCGCCGTTGCTACGGTGCCCGACCTGACGAAGCATCAGCTCCAGGTTCCGGGAGGTCCGCATGCGTGCCCTCATCGCCGCCGCGACCGGCCTCGCCGTGGCGCTCGCCCTGGTGTTCACCCTCACCGCCCTGGGCTCACCGGCCGGCAGCACGTCGCCGAAACCGCTGCTCACCACCGTCCCCAAGCATCCGTAACCCGCCGGGAGGGCCGTCCAGATGCGCCGCAAGGCCAGCCTGATCCTGCTCGCCCTCGCCGTGTTCTGCGCGGCGCTGTCCCCGCTGCTGCGCTGGTACGTCTTCCCGCGAGTGGCCAAGATCCCCGCCGGCCAGTACCAGGACATGGTCCTGGAGGCGAAGGACGCGACCCTGCTCGACTACGCCACCATGAAGGCGAAGAAGGTCCCCGAGGTCACCGTCGTGCAGACCCTCAGGGGCAACGTCGAGGCCTCCGAGCGGATCGAGCGGACGGCGGGCCGCGACGTCGTCGTCTGGGACTCCCTCTCCTATGTGCAGGGCCCCGACGGGAAGATGGTCTCCAAACTCCCCGAGCGCTACATCTTCGACGCCCACACCCAGGAACCCGTCCACGCGACCGGCGAGTCGGTCGACGGCGACCCCGTCCGGCGCGACGGCATCGAGTTCAAGTGGCCCTTCCGGACGGAGAAGCGGGACTACGAGTACTTCGACGCGCAGACCCGTACCTCGGCCCCCATCCACTACGAGGGCACCCGGACGTTCCGAGGCGTCGAGGTCTACTACTTCGAGCAGACGATCCCCTGGACGAAGGTCGCGTTCCCCAAGGTCATGCCCGTCCGGGGCATCACCGCGCAGTCGGTCGCGAGGACCGGCACGACACGCTGGTACACGACCGTCCGCAGGTTCTGGGTCGAACCGGTCACCGGGGCACCGGTCTACGGCGAGGAGATCCACAAGGAGGAACTGCGCGGCGGCACTCTGCTCGGCGGCCGCGCCGCGGTGACCGCCTTCTCCGGGCACGTAAAGATGCGCGAGGACTACATCGAGCACACCGTCGCCCTGGTCAAGTCCAACCGCACCCTGGTCCTGCTGATGACCTCCTACCTCCCCTGGGGCCTGCTGATCCTGGGCGCGGCCCTGCTGTCGCTCTCCCTCTACCTGGAGGCACGCGGCCGCCGCCCGGACGATCCCGCCCCCGACCGGGCCGCACGGCCCGAACCGGTCAGCGCCTGAGCCGCGCGTTCGTATGACGGGTCGGCTCGGCGGCCGCCGGGTCCTCGGGCCACGGATGCTTCGGATAGCGGCCGCGCAGCTCGGCCCGGACCGCCCGGTAGCCGTCCTTCCAGAAGGAGGCGAGGTCCGCGGTGACCGCCGCGGGCCGGCCCGCGGGCGACAGCAGATGGACGAGCACCGGCACACCGGCCACGGCGGGTGACTCCTGGAGGCCGAACATCTCCTGCAACTTGACGGCGAGGACCGGCTGTTCGGGATTGCCGTAGTCGACCCGGATCCTGGACCCGCTGGGCACCTCGATCCGCTCCGGCGCCAGCTCCTCCAGCCGGGCGGCCTCACCGGTGGCCCAGGGCAGCAACCGGGCCAGGGCCTGCCCGGCGTCGATCCGCGCCAGATCGGCCCGCCGCCGCGCGCGGCTCAGCTCCGGCTCCAGCCACTCGTCCACGCGCGCGTGGAGCGCGTCGTCGCCGACGTCGGGCCACGGAGCGCCGAGTCGCCGGCGCAGGAAGGCGAGCCGCCGGCGCAGCGCCTCGGCGTCCGGGGACCACCGCAGCAGCCCGAGCCCGTCCGTCCGCAGTCCCTCCAGCAGCGCCTCGCGTACGAGCCCGGGGTCGGCGTTCCTGAGCGGGCGCACGGCCAGCTCCACCGCGCCGAGCCGCTCGACCCGCCGCGCGACGACGTCGCCCTCGGACCAGTGGACCTCCTCGTCCTCGGCGGCGAAGCTCGCGGCGGCGCGCCGGGCCGTCCCCTCGTCGACGACCGCCCCGAGCCGCACGCGCGCGTGCCCGGCGCCGACGGGACGGTCGGCCACGGCGACGGCCAGCCAGGGCGCGTCCCGCAGGGCCGTGCCGTCGCCGACGTCGGCACGGGTCCCGTTCACCATCAGGTACGAGCCGCCCTGCGCCCGCGCGAGGCGCTCGGGGAACGCGAGGGCGGCGACCAGCCCCACGACGCGGTCGTCCCCGGGGCCGCCCCGGCCGCCCGCGTCCCCGCCGCCCGCGTCCCCGCCGCCCGCGTCCCCGCCGTGCGCGGACGAACCACGGGTGGGCGCCGGGGGCGTCTTCGACGGCAGGTCCCTCGGCGATGCACCCGGCAGGCCCTTCGGCAGGTCACGCGGCAGGTCGGGCGGCGGGTTCCGCGGCGCCTCGTTCACCGCGTCCCTGGCGGCCGCCCGCAGACGGCGCGCCTCGGTGCGCCAGCGCGCCGCGTACGCGTCACCGCCACGCCGGGCCGCCCGCCAGGCCGCCGCCAGATCGTCCCCGTACTCCCGCGGCGGCTCCTCGCTCAGCAGCGCGACCACGTCGGCCGCCCGGTCCGCGCCGACCTCGGGCGCCGCGTCCAGCAGCGCCCGGGCCAGTCGCGGGTGCAGGCCCAGCCGGGACATGCGGACACCCCGCGGGGTGGCCCGGCCCGCCGCGTCCACCGCGCCCACCGCGGACAGGACGGACCGCGCCGCCGCCATCGCGCCGGCCGGCGGCGGGTCCAGCAGCGCCAGGCCCGCCGCCTCCGGGTCGCCCCAGCAGGCCGCCTGGAGGGCGAACGCCGTCAGGTCGGCCACCTTGATCTCCGGCGCGGGGAAGCGCGGGAGCCGGGCGTCCTCCGCCTCGGACCAGCAGCGGTACACACGGCCCGGTGCCTCACGGCCGGCCCGGCCCGCCCGCTGCCGCCCCGCCGCCTGCGCGGCCCGCACCGTCGTCAGCGCGCTCAGCCCGCGCGCGTGGTCCACCCGCGGTTCGCGCGCGAGCCCCGAGTCCACGACCACCCGCACCCCGGGCACCGTCAGCGAGGACTCCGCGACGGAGGTGGCCAGGACCACCCGGCGCCCGGCGCCCGGCGCCAGCACCGCGTCCTGCACCGCCGCGGGCGCCCGCCCGTGCACCTGGAGCACGTCGGTCCCGCCGAGGTCCCCCAACTGCCCGGCGACCCGCGCGATCTCCCCCACGCCGGGCAGGAAGCACAGCACGTCCCCGTCGCGCTCGGCCAGCGCCCGCCGCACCACCGACACCACGTGCGCGAGCAGAGCGGGGTCGACCCGCATGCCGTGCGGCGGGCGTACGGGCCGGGCCGGAGGCGCCCAGACCACCTCCACCGGGTACGAGACCCCCTGCGCCTCCACGACCGGAGTCCCGCCCAACAGCCGGGCCCAGCCCTCCGCGTCGGTCGTGGCGGACGCGGCCACGAGCCGCAGTTCGGGACGGAGCGCGGCCCGGACGTCCAGGAGGAAGGCGGCCACCGTGTCGGCGTCCAGATGCCGTTCGTGGCACTCGTCGAGGACCACCACGTCGACGCCCTTGAGTTCCTGGTCCCGCTGAAGCCGCTGGAGGAGCACTCCCGTCGTGACGACCTCCACGCGCGCGCGTGGCCCCACGACCCGCTCGCCGCGCACCGTGTAGCCCACGTTCCCGCCGACCTGCTCGCCGAGCAGCCAGGCCATCCGACGGGCCGCGGCCCGGGCCGCGATCCGCCGCGGTTCGGCGACCAGCACCCGGCGCGCCGGGCCCCCGCCGACGAGCCCGGCGAGGACCAACGGCACGAGCGTCGTCTTGCCGGTGCCCGGCGGGGCGCACAACACCGCCGTACCGTGCTCCTCCAGGGCGTCACGCAGCGCGGGCACGGCGGAGCGGACGGGCAGCCGTTCGAGGGCGTCGGTACGGATCACGCCCCCAGTCTCGTACGAGGTCGCGTACGGGCGTCAAACACGTCGCGCGCGCGTATGCACCGCACGCGCGCGTGCGGTGCATACGGACACGCCCCGCGGAACGGGGGAGCCCGGGGTGAACGCCGGGGGCGGTCTCAGTCCCGCAGGCACACGAAGATCGCGGTCCCGGGGATCAGGTTCCCGCGCAGCGGGGACCAGCCGCCCCACTCCTGGGTGTTCCAGGCGGGCCACTCCGGCTCGACGATGTCCAGGAGCCGGAAGCCCCCGGCCACCACGTCACGCACCCGGTCGCCCACCGTCCGGTGGTGCTCCACGTACACCGCGCGGCCCTCGTCGTCCTGTTCGACGTAGGGAGTGCGGTCGAAGTACGAGGCGGAGACCGTCAGCCCTTCCGGGCCCGGTTCGTCCGGGAACGCCCAGCGGACCGGATGGGTCGCGGAGAAGACGAAGCGGCCGCCGGGACGCAGGACGCGGTGCACCTCGCGCAGCACCCGCACCGGGTCGGCGACGAACGGCAGCGCCCCGTACGCGGAGCACGCGAGGTCGAAGGAGCCGTCCGCGAAGGGCAGCGCGCCCGCGTCGGCCTCCACCAGCGGCACCCCGCCGCCGATGCGCAGCGCGTGCTGGAGCTGGCGGTGGGAGAGGTCCAGGGCGACCGGCCGGGCGCCCTGGGCCGCCAGCCAGCGCGAGCACTGGGCCGCGCCGGCGCCGATCTCCAGGATGTCCTTCCCCTTGAGGTCCTCCGGTGGGCCGAGCAGCTCGGCCTCCACCTCGTCGAGACCCTCGGGGCCCCACACGAAGCGGTCGTCCCCGAGGAACGTGCCGTGCTCGATCTGGTAGTCGTCCGCGTTCCGGTCCCACCAGCCGCGGTTGGCGCGGGAACTCTCCGTGACGTCCGCGTCGCGTCGGGTGGCTTCGGGTTCGGACTGCTCGGGCTCTTGGATGATCGGCTCCCTCGTATTAATCTGCGGGCTCGGCCCTTCGACCCGCCTCGGGGGTGTCACGGCAGGGGCCGGCCAGGGCCCGCGTGGCCTCATGAGACAGGTCTTGTGCCGGGAATGCGGCGATCCGCCCCGGGTGTGCGCCTTCGCGCATTGACCCTGCCCGGCTGCCCCCGTATGCTACAAGTTGCGCTGCGGGCCTGCGCACCTCAGACGTAGCAGGCTGCGCTCGCATCTGTATGTATGTCCCCTCGGTTTTCGGGGCGCCACCGGTGGTGTTCGCAAGAACACGGTCCGGGATGGGCGCTTCCTTGGCTGTCCGGCCTTATGCAGAGCGAAACGGGCTCCTGGCGCAAGCAGTACCTACGACTCACTGTCCGTACCGGAGCCCTTTCCCACATGACGAGCAGCACCGAGACCACCTCTACCACGCCGCAGGTAGCGGTCAACGACATCGGTAACGAGGAAGCCTTCCTCGCCGCGATCGACGAGACGATCAAGTACTTCAACGACGGCGACATCGTCGACGGCGTCATCGTGAAGGTCGACCGGGACGAGGTCCTGCTCGACATCGGTTACAAGACCGAAGGTGTCATCCCGAGCCGCGAGCTCTCGATCAAGCACGACGTCGACCCCAACGAGGTCGTCGCCGTCGGTGACGAGATCGAAGCCCTTGTTCTCCAGAAGGAGGACAAGGAAGGCCGCCTGATCCTCTCGAAGAAGCGCGCCCAGTACGAGCGCGCCTGGGGCACCATCGAGAAGATCAAGGAAGAGGACGGCATCGTCACCGGTACCGTCATCGAGGTCGTCAAGGGTGGTCTCATCCTCGACATCGGCCTCCGTGGCTTCCTGCCGGCCTCCCTCGTCGAGATGCGCCGTGTCCGCGACCTCCAGCCCTACGTGGGCAAGGAGCTCGAGGCCAAGATCATCGAGCTGGACAAGAACCGCAACAACGTGGTCCTGTCCCGCCGCGCCTGGCTGGAGCAGACCCAGTCCGAGGTTCGCCAGACGTTCCTCACGACCCTCCAGAAGGGTCAGGTCCGCTCCGGCGTCGTCTCCTCGATCGTCAACTTCGGTGCCTTCGTGGACCTGGGTGGCGTCGACGGTCTGGTGCACGTCTCCGAGCTCTCCTGGAAGCACATCGACCACCCCTCCGAGGTTGTCGAGGTCGGCCAGGAAGTCACCGTCGAGGTCCTCGACGTGGACATGGACCGCGAGCGCGTCTCCCTGTCGCTCAAGGCGACGCAGGAAGACCCGTGGCAGCAGTTCGCCCGGACGCACCAGATCGGTCAGGTCGTCCCGGGTAAGGTCACCAAGCTCGTCCCGTTCGGTGCGTTCGTCCGCGTGGACGAGGGCATCGAGGGTCTGGTCCACATCTCCGAGCTGGCCGAGCGCCACGTGGAGATCCCGGAGCAGGTCGTCCAGGTCAACGACGAGATCTTCGTCAAGGTCATCGACATCGACCTCGAGCGCCGCCGCATCAGCCTCTCGCTGAAGCAGGCCAACGAGGCCTTCGGTGCCGACCCGGCGTCGGTCGAGTTCGACCCGACCCTGTACGGCATGGCCGCGTCGTACGACGACCAGGGCAACTACATCTACCCCGAGGGCTTCGACCCCGAGACCAACGACTGGCTCGAGGGCTTCGAGTCCCAGCGTGAGGTGTGGGAGACGCAGTACGCCGAGGCGCAGACGCGGTTCGAGCAGCACCAGGCTCAGGTCATCAAGTCCCGCGAGGCGGACGCCCAGGCCGAGGCCGAGGGTGCCAGCACCTCCAGCGCGGCTCCGGCCGCCTCCGGTGGCGGTTCGTACTCCTCGGAGTCGGACGACACCTCCGGCGCCCTGGCGTCGGACGAGGCCCTGGCTGCCCTGCGTGAGAAGCTCGCCGGCGGCCAGAGCTGAAAGGCTCCCCGCTAGGCAGTAGCTGAAAGAAGTGGGGGGGCGCCCCGGAGGGGGGGGGGGGGGGAGCCAGGGGGGGGGGGTTCGGGGAGGTGGGGGGGGGGGTGAGGGTGTTGTTGGTTTTGGTGTGGGGGGGGGACGTGGTG
>NZ_JBHWEL010000126.1:11329-15449 GCF_042734135.1 Streptomyces sp. NPDC059668
ACCTCTGCCCCCCCCCGGTGATGCGTCGGCCTCCCGCCCCCCGCCCCCGCCGGGCCGCGCCCCCCCCCCACTTCCATGGGGGCTGTCTTCCCGGTACGGGTCAGGGTGTCACCGTGATGTTGGTGAGTCCCTTGCCGCCGGTCACCGTGTTCGACGCGTACACGGTGGTCCTGCACGAGGAGCCGTAGTTCGTGACGTTGACCGCCAGCTGCTTGTCGCCCGACGCGCCCCGCAGGTCCGAGGTGTTGCCGCGGAACACCGTGCCGCAGCCCCAGCCGGACTGCTGGGTGTGGGTCTCGTAGCCGTCGTTCGTGGTGGCGGTCCCCCTGTTGTTCTCGACGAGGACGTCGTTGCCCTTCACGTCGACCCAGGAGTCGTCGAAGTTGGCGCCGGTCAGGCCGCTGCCGTCGAAGGTGTTGCCGGTGATGCGCGCACCCGTGGTGCCCTCCTTGATGTCGACGTTCTCGCCGCCCACGTCCGGGCCGATCGTGTTGCCGCTGATCTCGACGCGGTCGCTCTTGTCCGAGGTCCCGCCGGCCGTGCCGACGTAGACGCCCTCGCCCATGCCGCGGCCGTCGTTGCCGGTGTCGTAGATCCTCGAGTTCCTGATCGCGCCGTCCGTGCTGGAGTTGCGGAAGTGGACGCCCTCCATGTCGAGCCCGTGGACGGTGACCGTGTCGACGACGACGCCCTTCGCCGAGTCGATCATGATGCCCTTCTGGCCGCCGGTGACGGTGATGCCCCGGACCGTCCAGTACGAGGCGCCGTTGAGGTGCAGCCCGTAGCCGCCGCTCGCGGTGAGGACGGCCTTCGAGGAGCCGGTGAGGGTGATGCGGGAGCCGGAGCTCGCGGCCGTCGTCGTCTTGAAGTTGCCGGTGTACGTGCCGTCCGCGAGGTGGATGGTGTCACCGGGCGCGGCGGAGGTGAGCGCCGACTTCAGCTGGGCCGCCGTGGCGACCTCGACGGTCTGGGCCGCGGCCGCGGTGGGCGCGGACGCCAGCACCCCGCCCGTGGCCAGGGTCGCGCCGAGCAGGGGGAGGAGGAGTGCGCGTCGGATACGCATGTGGGGGTGACCTTCCCGTCGGTTCGCAAGAAGACTGTTCTTGTACGTGAACTTTGGGCGCCCATATGAACGTAAGGGCGCCCCGGGTCCGCGTCAAGGTCCGTACCGGGCCGGTGTGCGGGGAGAGAAACAGGGCGGATACACGAGTAACCGCCGGGCTGTAACCGGCCGTTGCCAGGATCCCCGGGTCATTCAAGATCGAGAGGGGAGCCGAAGGCATGGCAGCACAGGAGCGATCGAGTGCGTCGAGCCGGCGCGCGTTCTTGCGCACCGTCGGTCTGACCGGCGGTGCGGGCGCGATGTTCGCCACCATGGGAGCCCTCGGCCTCGCGCCCACCGCGCAGGCCGCCCAGCGTGAACAGCCGTACCGCGCCCCGAAGTCGGGCGATCTCACGCTCACCGGGAGAGGTGCCGCGAAGGTCGTGATCGTGGGCGGGGGCATCGCCGGACTCGCCTGCGCGTACGAGCTCGGCAAGGCGGGCTACGACTGTACGGTCCTGGAGGCCAGGGACCGCACAGGCGGCCGCAACTTCACCGTGCGCGGCGGGGACACGACCACCGACCTGTACGGCAACCGCCAGACGGCACGGTTCGGCGACGGCCAGTACATGAACGCCGGACCGGCCCGCATCCCGCAGTGGATGGTCACCCTCGACTACTGCCGCGAACTCGGCGTCCCTGTCGAGGTGTTCACGAACACGAACGCGGACGCGTACATGTACAACGAGTCGTCCGGCATGACCAGGCCGGTGCGCCACCGCACCGCGAAGGCCGACGTGTACGGCTACGTCTCCGAACTGCTCGCCAAGGCCACCGACAAGGGCGCCCTCGACAAGGAGCTGACCGCCACCGACCAGGACCGGCTCGTCGAGTTCCTCAAGGACTTCGGTGAACTCGGCGACAAGCTCGCCTACGAGGGCGGACCGCGCCGCGGCTACACCACCGTCCCCGCCGCCGCCGGAACCCCGGGCGTGCTCCTCGGCGGCGTACCCACCGCCTCCGAGGTCTTCGCCAGCGGCGTCGGCCGCTACTTCTCCTTCGAGTTCGAATTCGACCAGGCCATGCTGATGTTCCAGCCGGTCGGCGGCATGGACCAGATACCGAAGGCCCTCACGCGGGCCATCGGATCCCACCGCGTCCGCACCGGAGCCGCCGTCACCCGGATCACCGACAAGGGGCACGGCGTCACCGTCACGTACACCCAGGGCGGGCGCACCAGGTCCGTCGACGCCGACTTCTGCGTCGGCGCCCTGCCGCCCAACATCCTCGCCAAGGTCCCGCACAACCTCGGCTCCGGCGTCCAGAGCGCCCTGGAGGCGATCACCCCGCAGTCCGCGGGCAAGATCGGCCTCGAATACCGCTCACGCTGGTGGGAGCTCGACCACCGCATCTACGGCGGCATCACCGAGACCGACCAGGACGTCACCCACATCTGGCACCCCTCCTACGGCTACAACGGCCGGCGCGGCGTCATGATCGGCTACTACAACTACGGCTCCGACGCGGACTCGTACGCCAGGCTCAGCCCCAAGGACCGCGAGAAGCGCGCGGTGGCCGCGGGCGTGAAGATCTACGGCGAGAAGTACCGCACCGAGCTCGACTCGTCCTTCTCCCACCACTGGCGCCAGACACCCCACCTGGAAGCCGCCTGGCACAGCACCCCCGGCGGACCCGACGACCCCCGCTACACGCCCCTGAACCGGCCCACCGGACGCGTCTACTTCGCCGGTGACTGGCTCAGCTACACCGACGCCTGGCAGCACGGCGCCTTCACCTCCGCCCGCAACGCCGTCACCTCCCTCCACACGCGCGTGCTGTCGTCGTAACGCTCCACGCGCGCGTGCCCCCCGCGACGCGCGCGCCCTGCCCGTGGCTCCGCACCGCCGTCCCGTCACCGCGAGGCACCCGGCCGCCCGTGGCGGACGGGGAGAAGTGACGAGACGGCGGTGCGGCGCGCGGGACGGGAATGCCCGTGCTCCGCACCACGTTGTGGACTAGGAACACGAGGAGGAGCGGTCACAGTGCTTGATCCGCAGGGTTTGTACGCATGGGAGCCGAAGGGCCTGGCCGTGGTGGACATGGCGCTCGCCCAGGAGTCGGCCGGACTGGTCATGCTCTACCACTTCGACGGATACATCGACGCGGGTGAAACGGGCGACCAGATCGTCGACCGGCTGCTCGACTCGCTGCCCCACCAGGTCGTCGCCCGGTTCGACCACGACCGCCTGGTGGACTACCGGGCACGCCGCCCGCTGCTGACGTTCAAACGCGACCGGTGGACCGACTACGACGAGCCCGCGCTCGACGTACGGCTCGTCCAGGACGCTACGGGCGCGCCCTTCCTGCTGCTGTCCGGCCCCGAGCCGGACGTCGAGTGGGAGCGCTTCGCCGCCGCCGTCCAGCAGATCGTGGAGCGGCTCGGCGTCCGGCTCGCGGTGAACTTCCACGGCATCCCCATGGGCGTCCCGCACACCCGCCCCGTGGGCCTCACACCGCACGGCAACCGCACCGACCTGGTGCCCGGTCACCGCAGCCCCTTCGACGAGGCACAGGTTCCCGGCAGCGCCGAGGCGCTCGTCGAGTACCGCCTCATGGAGGGCGGACACGACGTGCTGGGCGTCGCCGCGCACGTGCCGCACTACATCGCCCGCTCCCCGTACCCGGACGCCGCGCTGACCGTCCTGGAGGCCATCACGGGCGCCACGGGCCTGGTGCTCCCCGGCATCGCGCACTCGCTGCGCAACGAGGCGCACCGCACCCAGACGGAGATCGACCGGCAGGTCCAGGAGGGCGACGAGGAACTCGTCTCCCTCGTCCAGGGCCTTGAGCACCAGTACGACGCCGCGGCGGGCTCGGAGACACGGGGCAACATGCTCGCGGAGCCGGTGGACATCCCGTCGGCGGACGAGATCGGGCTGGAGTTCGAGCGCTTCCTCGCGGAGCGCGAAGGCGACTCGTAGGCCGTGTCGGGCCCTTCGCACCGGCTCGGCCGCGGCCCCCCCCGCCCGGGGGAGGGGGCCCCGCCGCCCCGCCCCCCCCCCGCCCCCGGCAACCCCC
>NZ_JBHWEL010000127.1:0-14891 GCF_042734135.1 Streptomyces sp. NPDC059668
CCTCTCTAAACATTCTTCTCCTTCCTTCCCCCCTGGCCCGGCCCCGCCCGCCCCCCCGCGGGCGTGGGTCGGGGTGGGGCCCGTGCGGCGCGCCCCGCCCCCCCCCCCCCCCCGGCCTTTCCGGGACCGGGGTGGGTCAGCGTTCCCCGCCGGGCACCCACAGGACGTCGCCGGTCGCCTTGTTCGCCGTCCGCGCCAGGATGAAGAGCAGGTCGGAGAGGCGGTTGAGGTAGGTGGCGGTCAGCGGGTTCATCAGCTCGCCGTGCGCTTCGAGAGCGGCCCACGTCGAGCGCTCGGCACGCCGCACCACCGTGCACGCCTGGTGCAGCAGTGCCGCGCCGGGCGTACCGCCGGGCAGGATGAAGGAGCGGAGTTTCTCCAGTTCCTCGTTGAAGCGGTCGCAGTCCGCCTCCAGCCGGTCGATGTAGAACTGCTCGACGCGCAGGGGCGGGTACGCGGGGTTCTCGGCCACGGGGGTCGACAGGTCGGCGCCCACGTCGAACAGGTCGTTCTGCACACGGGTGAGGACGGTCACGACGTCCTCGGCGAGCCCGCCGAGCGCGATGGCCGTACCGAGCACCGCGTTCGCCTCGTTGGCGTCCGCGTACGCCGAGATCCGCAGATCGGTCTTGGGGACCCGGCTCATGTCCCCGAGGGCGGTGGTGCCCTGGTCGCCGGTCCTGGTGTAGATGCGCGTCAGATTGACCATGGGGTCAGCGTAGTTAGGCCCCGGCCTTCCGGAGGGCAGGTGTGCCCGCCGTCACGGTGGGCACAGAGGGGGGCCGGAGACGGCCGGGACACCGCGGGGGCCGTGGGCGCCGGCGCCGCGTCGACGCGGCCGTCGTGCGCCGCGTCCACCGGACGGCGCAGTGGCCGGAGGGGGAGCTCCGCCGGGCGGTCGGCGGGGACGTCGGGCGGGCGGTCGGCGGGGGCCTCGGGCGGGAGACGGGGCCGGCCGCAATCCGGACGAACTGCCGCGCGGAGCGGTCGTCCTCCTCGACGGGGCACGGCGCCTGTTGGGCGGGAAGGGGCTCAACTACGGGGTGCGCGACGCGGTATGAGCCATCCGGTGTGATGTCCGTCAGATGAGACGTGACGCGCATTACTTACCGGTCACACAGGCCGTCACGAGCGCTAGTGTCCGCCGGAGAGACAGACTTATACAGCGCGTCAGGGGAGTCGCACAGTGGCACGGAAGCTCGCCGTCATCGGAGCCGGCCTGATGGGGTCCGGCATCGCCCAGGTGTCCGCGCAGGCGGGCTGGGACGTCGTCCTGCGCGACGTCACCGACGAGGCGCTGAAGCGTGGCACGGACGGGATCAAGGCCTCCTACGACCGGTTCGTGAGCAAGGGCAGGATGGAGGCGCACGACGCCGACGCCGCGCTCGCCCGGATCACCCCGACCACCGACCTCGACGACGCCGCGGACGCGGACGTCGTGGTCGAGGCGGTGTTCGAGAAGCTCGAGGTCAAGCACGAGATCTTCCGGACCCTGGACAAGATCGTCCGACCCGACGCCGTCCTCGCCTCCAACACCTCCGCGATCCCGATCACCAAGATCGCGGCGGCCACCGAGCACCCCGAGCGGGTCGTCGGGGTCCACTTCTTCTCGCCGGTGCCGATGATGCAGCTGTGCGAACTGGTGCGCGGTTACAAGACGAGCGACGAGACCCTCGCCACCGCGAAGGAGTTCGCCGAGTCCGTCGGCAAGACGTGCATCGTCGTCAACCGTGACGTGGCCGGCTTCGTGACGACCCGTCTCATCTCGGCCCTCGTCGTCGAGGCGACCAAGCTGTACGAATCCGGCGTGGCGAGCGCGGAGGACATCGACCTGGCCTGCAAGCTGGGCTTCGGACACGCCATGGGACCACTCGCCACGGCCGACCTGACCGGCGTGGACATCCTGCTGCACGCCACCGGCAACATCTACACCGAGACCCAGGACGAGAAGTTCGCCCCGCCGGAGCTGATGCGCCGGATGGTTGACGCCGGTGACATCGGGCGCAAGAGCGGGCAGGGCTTCTACAAGCACTGAAACCGCGTGCACCTCAGGAGCATCACCCCATGAGGTGAATTCGGTATCGGTTCGCTTACAGACGGCAACCTCTGCGCCCTCAGGGCAGTCAGACGGTGCACACGGAAGACGCAGGCTGACGCAGCGTACGAGACGCACTCCCGGGGAGCGCATATGTACATCAGGGGCGACCACGCCGAGGTGGTCGTCGGGGGCCGCCTCGACGTACGCAGCGCGGCGGACGCCCGTACGGTCCTGCACTCGGCCGTCGACGACGGAACCGGCGACCTGGTGCTCGACCTGTCCGAGCTGGACTCCTGGGACGCCACCGGGCTCGGTGTCATCATGGGCGCCCACCGACGGGCCGGGCGGTGCGGCCGCCGGCTCGTGCTGCGCGGCGTACCACCGCAGATGCAGCGTCTGCTGGTGGCCACCCGGCTGCACCGGATCCTCGCGATCGAGGGCGGCATCGGGGTCGAGTCCCTGCCCCGGGTGTGACCCGGTCGCGGACCCCCGTGCGGAGCCGGCCGGGTGAGCCCCGGCGTGCGCGCCCCGGGCGACGTACCACCTGAGCGGCGTACGAAACGTACGACGCGCACAATCCTCATGAAGCTGTGACGTCTCGGGCCGCGCGGTACCCCGGCTGTTCCTGGATACTGTGCGAAGGTTTAGGGTTCGGCTGCCCGCCGCCCGAAACCCTGAGAGCGGGCACCGGACCAGAAGCGACAGCGCGGTGTGCACCACGGCCGGGAGGGGCTCGGCACACGACGCTTTTGGGGGGCTTGGAACATGGACCCGAACAACCGGGAATCCGAGGAGTACGTCCACGACGACGGTCGGGCGCCTCGCCCGCGCCCGCCACGCGATCCGCTCGCGACAGACCTCGGGCAGCACACGCCCGCACTGGCCCGTACCGTCCAGCTGGTCTCGGGCGACTTCCTGCTCACCGTCAATCCCGTCGACGGCAGCGAGATAAAGACCTGCCCGCCGGACGAGCGTCCGCAGCGCCCCGTGAAGTTCACCGCCGCCGAGCGTGCCGAACTGAGCAGGGCCGCCCAGCCGCCCGTACCGGCGGGACCCGCCCAGCCCCGACTGCCGCTCCTGGAGCGCCAGGAGGAGCGCGAACAGCTGGTCCGCCTGCTGGCGCGCGGACGCTCCGTACGCCTCACCGGCCCCGCCGGCTCGGGCCGCACCAGCCTGCTCCAAGCCGTCGCCGAGGACTGCGCGGACCTCGCGCCCGACGGCGTCGTCCGTCTCTCCGGCTACCGGCGCGGCGCCGACGACCTCCTGCACGACCTCTTCGCCGCCGTGTACCGCGCGCCCCTGCACCGTCCGGAACGGGACGAGCTGAGCGAGCTCGTCCACGCGATCGGCGCGGTCGTCGTCCTCGACGACGCGGAGATCGGCGGTGCCGCGCTGGACGAGCTCCTCGACGCCACACCCGAGTGCGCGTTCCTCGTCGCCTCGACCCCCGACATCCCCGCGCCGACCGCCGACTCCCTCGTCGAAGAGGTGTACCTCGGCGGCCTCGGGCGCGGCGGCGGCCTCGAACTCCTGGAGCGTGCCGTCGGACGCGCGCTCACCGAGGAGGAGGCGAACTGGGCGGGCGACCTGTGGTTCGAGTCCGAGGGACTCCCGCTGCGCTTCATGCAGGCCGGCGCGCTGCTGCGGCAGCGCGACCAGCTGAGCGCCGACCCGGGCGCCTTCGACGCGTACGGCTACTTCGAGGACGCCCCGGCGGAGGCGTCCGCGGACGGCGAGGAGGGCCCCGCGATACCGCTGCCCTCGCTCGCCGAGGGCGCGGCCCCCGCCTCCCTGCTCGCGTCCCGGCTCAGCGAGTCGGCCCGCGCCACCCTGCGGTTCGCCGTCGCCCTGGGGGGCGAGGTGCCGCACCAGGCGCATCTGCCCGCCCTCATGGGCGACACCCACGCCGACGCCGCGCTCGCCGAACTGGCGAGCTGCTCGCTGGTCTCCCCGGTCGGCTCCCGCTACCGGCTCGCGGCCGGTGTGCAGGCGCAGCTGGAGACCGCCGGTTACGCCGACGACATCGAGGAGCAGGCCCGCGCCGCGGCCCAGCACTACACCTGGTGGGCCGGACACCCCTCGGTGACCCCGGAGCGGGTCTGCGCCGAGGCCGACGCCGTGCTCGCCGCGCTCGGGGTGCTGGTCCCGCTCAGCACGGCCCCGGCCGACGAGGAGGAGGAGAACCCGGCCGTGCTGCTGGCGCACACGGCCGCGCCCGCGTTCGCCGCCGGGCTGCACTGGAGCGCCTGGGAGCGGGCCCTGAGGGCCGGCGCCGAGGCCTCCCAGCTCGCCGGGGTCGTCGGCGAACAGGCCTACTTCCACCACGAGTTGGGCATCCTCGCACTCTGCGAAGGCCAGCTGGACCGGGCCCGCGCCGAGCTGGAGGCCTCCATCGGGCTGCGCGGCGCCCTCGCCGACAAGCGGGGCACCGTGGCGGGCCGCCGCGCCCTCGCGCTGGTCGCCGACCGCTCCGGCGAGGTCCTGCCCGGCGTCCTCGCGACGGCGGGCGAGGAGGTGCCCGACGCGCGGCACGAGGAGTCCGCCTCGCCGCCCGGTGGCGTACCGTCCGCGTTCCCCCTGGTGGCGCTCTCCGATCCGTACGGCGAGGCCTCGACGCTGCTCACCCACCGGTCGCAGCCGGGTCCGGACAAGCACGTGGGGGTCGCCGGGCGGCTGGTGAGCGGTACCCGCCGCAACCTGGTCGCGGCGGGCGCGGGCGCGCTCCTGGTGGCCGTGCTCGGCACCGTGGTGACGCTCGGCGCGACCTCGAACAACAACAGCGACACCCCGTCCGAGAAGGTCGGGGTCAACCCCTCGGCGAGCCAGGGCGCCGACGAGGGCAGTCTCGGCGCGGAACAGCCGAAGAAGGGCGAGGACGACGGCGGGAAGGGCCCGGGCGTGGTGAGCACGCCGACCGATCCCGGTCCGGACGGCACGTACGGGACGTCGGACGACCCGACGCCGCCTGCCGACGCGAAGCCGTCGGACGACCCGAGCGGAACGCACGGATCGGGCGGGAAGCCGTCGAAGTCGCCGTCCAAGCCGACCTCGAAGCCGACGACGGCCAAGCCGTCGTCGTCCCCGTCGAGGCCGTCCACGAGCCCTTCCACGCCGAAGCCGTCGACGAGCTCCTCCTCGCCGTCGCCCTCCGGCACCCCCAGTCCGTCGACGCAGCCGTCCACCACCGACACCGCGAGCGGCCCCGGCGCACCGGCCGGCACCGCCACCGTCGGCGCCCCGGAGAGCAGTTCCGCCGGTGTGCCGTCGAGCGGCGCCGGGTCTCCGGGCGGCGCGGTGATCTGAGGCCGGAATCGGAGGAGAGGGCCGGGTCCGTCCTCGGACCCGGCCCTCTCCTGTGCGTTCGTGCGCGTCGGCGCCGAGGTCTCGGCGGCGCGCGTCAGAACAGGCGCAGTTTGTCGTCCTCGATGCCGCGCAGCGCGTTGTAGTCCAGGACCGTGCAGCCGATGCCGCGGTCCGTGGCGAGGACGCGGGCCTGCGGCTTGATCTCCTGGGCGGCGAAGATGCCGCGGACCGGCGCGAGGTGCGGGTCGCGGTTGAGGAGTTCGAGGTAGCGGGTGAGCTGCTCCACGCCGTCGATCTCACCGCGCCGCTTGATCTCGATGGCGACGGTGCGGCCCTCGGCGTCGCGGCACAGGATGTCGACGGGACCGATGGCCGTCATGTACTCGCGGCGGATGAGCGTGTAGCCCTCGCCGAGGGTGTCGATGCGGTCCGCGAGGAGCTCCTGGAGGTGCGCTTCCACGCCGTCCTTGATCAGGCCGGGATCGACGCCGAGTTCGTGCGAGGAGTCGTGCAGGATCTCCTCCATCGTGATGATGAGTTTCTCGCCCGCCTTGTTGATGACGGTCCAGACGCCCTCCTCCTCGCCCGCGCCCTCCTTCAGGGTGCACGGCGGCGACATCCAGTTGAGGGGCTTGTAGGCGCGGTCGTCCGCGTGGATCGAGACGCTGCCGTCCGCCTTCACCAGGATGAGGCGGGGGGCCGACGGGAGATGGGCGGTGAGCCGGCCCGCGTAGTCAACGGAGCAGCGGGCAATGACGAGACGCATGGTCGGCAACGCTACTCGACGGGCACAGGTCGACGCGATTCGCCCTGGAAGACGCCTGTTCGGTGGTGGCTGATTGTGTGCCTAGTGGGAGTTCACTATGTGCGCATTCTCCTGGTGCCGTCACGGTCCGTTGCTTACCGTATAAACGGGAGGTCGCGATGCGTGTACTCAGCGTGTTGGAGATCGCGAGTTCCCTCATCTGTCCGGCAACCCCCGCGCTCTGGGGGTGCGAGAGGAGAACCCATGTCGCTCGACGTCTCACCGGCCCTACTCGAAAAGGCCGAGCGAGGCGAGGTCGACGAAGCTGAATTCGTCGACTGCGTCCGGACCTCCCTGCCCTACGCATGGGAGATGATCAGCTCCCTGGTGGCTCAGCTGAAGGTGGACGGCGGCAACTTCGCCGACAACCAGACGCCTCCGCCGGACGAGCAGGCACGTGGCCAGCTGCTGCGTGCGCTCGCGAGTGACGCGATACGCGGCGCGCTGCAGCGGCACTTCGGTGTGCGGCTGGCCTTCCAGAACTGCCACCGGGTGGCGGTGTTCCCACTGGACGCCTCAGTGGACGACACACTGGCACGCTTCACCTCGGTGCGCAGTCAGTTGCTGAACCAGTCGCCGGAGTTCCGCGACTGCTGACGCCTTGATGCCGCACTGCTTGCCGCTCCGTACGCGGGAGGTGCATCTGTACCGGGGCGGCAAGCTTCCCGCGTGCGGGGCTCAGCCGAGGTGGGGAAGTACCTCGGCGCCGAGCCTGCGCACGTTCTCCTCCGTCGCCGCAAGGTCGCCCGAGCCCTCGACGAGCAGGGCGAAGCGGGAGATGCCGGTCCGCTCCGCGGTCGCCGCGAGCCGGTCCGCGCACAGCCGCGGGGTGCCCACCGGGTGCAGCCCGCAGAGCAGTTCGGTGTACGCGTGCGGGTCCCGCATCGAGCGAGCACGGCCGTCGACCGTCACATGGGCGTCCAGTCCCTGCTTCAGCCAGCCCGGCATGGCCTTGAGGAGCGTCTCCACGGCGTCGGTGCGGCGGTCCGCGATCTGGCAGACGCCGGCGGAGACATGGGCCGCGGCGCGGATCTCGTCCGCGGAGCGTCCCGCCACACGCGCGTACTGCCGCCACAGGGCCACCATTTCGGCCTTCTCCTCGTCACCGACGTGCATGCCGAGGAGCATCGGCAGTCCGCGTTCGGCCGCCAGCCGCACACTCGCCGGCGAGGTGCAGGCGACCACGACCTCGGGGCCGGCGGAGCCGCTCAGCGCCTCCGAGGGCCTGGGGACGACGGGGACCTCCCGGAAGGCGAAGCGCTCGCCGTGGGCCTCCACGGACGGGTCGCGCAGCCAGCGCATCAGCAGGTCGAGTGATTCGGGGAACCCCTTCTCGTACGCCTCCAGGCCCGAGCCGAAGACCTCCAGGTCGACCCAGGGGCCGCCGCGTCCCACGCCCAGCGAGAAGCGGCCGCCGGACGTCACGTGCAGCAGCGCGGCCTGCTCGCCGAGCGCCACCGGGTGGACGGTGGGCAGTACGCTCACCGCGGTGCCGACGCGGATGCGGCTGGTGCGGCCGAGCAGCAGGGCGGCGAGGGTGACGGCCGACGGGCACGTCCCGTACGGCACGAAGTGGTGCTCCGCCAGCCACACCGCGTCGAGCCCGGACGCCTCCGCGACCTCGGCCGTCCGCACCGCCCGGTGCAGCGCCTCTCCCTGGCCCTGTCCGGGGAACTGGGCCGCCAGTACAAAACTTCCAACGTGCATGGTGCTTCCTGCTTCCTCGGCTCCGACGCGGAGCTCCCCCGACCGCATAACCGTCCGACACGTGCCGAAGACACGGCTTGTCGGAGAGATTTCCGGATTGTCTGCAGAATGCTCCGACGGGAGGGCGATCCGGGTGGGTTGTGAGGTACGCGTACCCCTGTGGGTGCCGCGTAGGCTGGACGAGGCCCCTGCCCCCTGTACAGCTCCGTGAGGTGTCCTGTGTCCCCGCGTCGCAACCGTTCCAAGGGTTCCGACCCCTCCGGCCGGAGCGCGGAGGACGACCGCTCCGGGCGGTACGGCGGCTGGCAGTCCACGGAGAGCTGGCAGGGCGAGGAGTGGAGCGTGCGTCATGTGGCGGGCGCCAGCGCGCAGGGCAAGACCTACCGCTGCCCGGGCTGCGACCAGATGATCCCCTCCGGCCTCCCGCACGTGGTGGCCTGGCCGGAGCACTCGGGCGTCGACGAACGCCGTCACTGGCACAAGGCCTGCTGGAACGCGAAGGACCGCCGCACCACGCGGGTGCAGCGGTCCCGTAACGCGCCCAGGTTCTAGGCGACTTCAGGTTCCTGTGGGGGTTCGGGGCGTCACACGTCCCGGCGGTCCAGGAGGACGAAGGCGCCGACGATGGCGGCCGCCGTCACTCCGGCGAGCAGGCCGAGCTGCGCGCCGCCGTGGCCGCTCTCCCGGTCGATCTGGAAGATCCGGGCGAGGGCGTTGGGGGCGTTGTACTCCTGCATCTTCTCGCCGAGCGTCCGCATGCTCTCGGACATCATCAGGAACGCCGGCATGATCGCGGGCACCAGCACGACGCCGAGCATCGTGGTGATCGCGCCCGCCGAGTGACGCAGCATCGAGCCCACCGCGAGCGCCAGGACGCCGAGCAGCGACACGTACAGCGCACCCATCACGACGGTGCCGCCCCACGGCACCGGGGACGGTTGGCTGTGCATCCCCTCGGTGATCAGGCCGACCAGCCCGATCGCGAAGGCCGAGACGACGAACGCCACCGCGAAGAAGATGATCAGCTTCGCGGCGAGCACCCGGTGCCGCTGCGGCGAGGCCGTGAACGTCGTGCGGATCATGCCGGTGCCGTACTCGGACGAGACGACCAGCACGCCCAGCGTGATCAGGCATATCTGCCCGAGCATCAGGCCGAAGAACGCCGGGATCGTGTACGGCACGTCGCCGAAGTCCTCGTTCGTGGTCTGCGCGGCGACCAGGAAGCCGATGCCGATCACCAGCAGCAGGAAGATGCCGAGCGTCCACAGCGTGGAGCGCACCGACCTGATCTTCGTCCACTCCGAGGTGAGCGCGTGCCCGAGGTGGGTGCGGGTGATCGGGATCGGCGAGGTGTACGACGTGCCGGGCGCCGGGTGCCATTCGGGGGCAGCGGCGGTCTGCTGCGGCATCGGGGGCTGGGGCGTGCTCATCGGGCGTCCTCGGGCTTGGTCAGGTCGGCGGCGGGCGCGGGTGCCGGGGCGGCGGGCGCCGGGGTCCCCGCGGGGGCCTGCGGAGCGGCGTACGGGTTGACGTCCGCGGCACCGGGGGCGGCCGGGGCGCCGTACGGACCGTGACCCGCACCGGGGGCGACGGGAGCGGCGTACGGGCCGGCCTGGGGCTGTCCCTGGGGCATCGCGAAGGGCGGCTGTCCGCCGTGCTGGGGCGGCGGCGGGGCGTACCAGCCCGGCTGGCCCTGGCCCGCCACCGGCAGGTGCGGCGGCGGCACGGCACCCGGCGGGAGCTGCTGCTGGAGCCCGGCCCGCTGGTCGGTCGTCGAGCGGTAGTCGACGGCGCCCTGTGTCATCCGCATGTACGCCTCCTCCAACGAGGCCTGGTGCGGCGACAGTTCCCACAGGCGTACGTCGGCGGCGTGCGCGAGGTCGCTGATGCGGGGCAGCGGCAGTCCGGTGACCCGCAGGCCGCCGTCCTGCTCGGGCAGGACCTGGCCGCCCGCCTCGGTCAGCGCGGCCGTCAGCTTCTCGCGCTGCTGCGGCTCCGTGTCCGGGGTGCGGACCCGGGCGAAGTCGGCCGAGTTGTGCGAGATGAAGTCCTTGATGTTCTGGTCGGCGAGCAGCTGGCCGCGGCCGATCACGATCAGATGGTCGGCGGTCAGCGCCATCTCGCTCATCAGGTGCGAGGAGACGAAGACCGTACGGCCCTCCGCCGCGAGCGCCTTCATGAGGTTGCGGACCCAGAGGATGCCCTCGGGGTCGAGACCGTTGACCGGTTCGTCGAAGAGCAGCACCTGCGGGTCGCCGAGCAGCGCGGCGGCGATGCCGAGCCGCTGCCCCATACCGAGCGAGAAGCCCTTGGAGCGTTTCCTGGCCACGTCCTGGAGACCGACCACACCGAGCACCTCGTCCACCCGGCGGGCCGGGATGCCCGACAGCTGGGCGAGGCAGAGCAGGTGGTTGCGGGCGTGCCGGCCGCCGTGCACGGCCTTGGCGTCGAGGAGCGCGCCGACCTGGCGGGGCGCGTTCGGCAGCTTGCGGTACGGGAAGCCGCCGATCGTCACCCGGCCCGCGGAGGGGTTGTCGAGGCCGAGGATCATCCGCATCGTCGTCGACTTGCCGGAGCCGTTGGGCCCGAGGAAGCCGGTGACGGCGCCCGGCCGCACCTGGAAGGAAAGGTTGTACACGGCCGTCTTGGCGCCGTAGCGCTTCGTCAGGCCGACTGCCTCGATCATGCTCCGCACCCATCGAAAGGTTCAGGACGTCGGGGCGCACGCCCCCGTAAGGCTTAGGAGGATATCGGGGCGCTGACGGTTCCGCTCAAGAGAAAGTAAAACCGTGCAGGTCACGCGGGGGACGGGCACGAAAGGCATCGACGGGGAGGTCCCGCCTCCGCCCCCGATCTTGTCAGGTACTCGTCGTCCCAGGTCAGGCCGGAAAGGGGACCCCGGAGCCGGGCCGCGCGCACCCCGGCGACGGCGTCCCCTCAGCCCCGGTGCGGCAGCGAGTCGTCCAGGGGCGGCAGGTCGTCGTACAGCCGCAGTTCGGCCGCGTCGTCGACGTACGGCAGGAAGTCCGTCTGCGGCAGTACCCAGCCCTCCTCGCCGAAGACGAGCGTGCCCCGCTCGCGCAGCGCGCGGTCGGCTCCGGCCCGCCGCACCCAGGCCGCCGGATCGGGCCCGAGCAGCTCCCGCAGCCGGGCGGAGCCGGCGAGCAGCGCGGCGAGCAGCTCCGCCTGGTCACCGCCGCCCGGCCGCGGCCGTCCGGTGGCCGGGTCCGCCAGCACCCCGTGCGCGCTGAAGTAGATGTACGCGCCGCCGAGCCGCTCCCCGGAGGGCATCGTCATCTCGAACGCGTCGCCGGGCAGTATCGCCCGCCGGTAGTCCGGGAACTCGGTGTCGTCGACCGCCTTCAGCTGCGTCGGGTCCAGCCAGGTGACGACCAGCGTGGTCGCGGCGCCCCGGTCGACGTACGGCGTCCCCGCCACGTAACCCGCCGGACTGATGTGCCCCGAGCACCCCACCCCGATGCCGTGCACCCGCACCGGCACCATCGGAACGGTCGCCGGGATGCCGAGCCGGGTGAGCTTGTGGGCGACCTGGCCCGGGGAGGCGTTCGAACCGACCGCGATCACCGGGTGGCGGTTGCCGGTGCCGGCCTGGCCGAGGCCGGCCAGCGCCTCGTCCAGCCGCTGCTGCGCCTGGCGCTCCTCCACGTACCACTCGCCGAGCCGCAGCGGCCGAACGTCGAGCTGGAGCAGCTCGCCGCCGGTCAGCAGGGAGGGCTCGGGCGTGGGGCGGCCCGGATAGGTGAGCGGCTGCTTGGCGGGCACGTCGTCCAGGCCCAGCGCCTGGAGGCTTCGGTCCTTCGTCGTCACGGTGACGCCCTTCGGGGGTGGTCGCGCGATACGGGCACAGCCTTTCACGCGAGATGTACCCGGGGCGGGGCCCGGTCTCGCCCACCGCGGCAGGGTTGGCCGGAACGGACACCGGGAATCATGCCGTCCCATTCTACGAGTGGGGACGAAGTCGGTTACGGGGGAAGCAAGTTGAGGCGTACGAGACAAGGGGCGGATGCCGGGGGAGCGGCGGGGCGGGGGCGGACGCATCCGCGCTTCCGTACGTCCGTTCGCTGGTGGATCGCCGGACGGACCGTCCACGCGTTGCTGCTGATGACGCTGGGCGCGCTGGCCGGGCTCTCCGTCGTCATCGCGACGGCCTGGACGCTGACCGAGCACTCCGCGCATTCGATGGCGGAGCGGTTCTCGAACGGGGAGCGGCTGCTCGACCTCAGTCTCGCGGTGCTGCGGGCCAGCGTCGGCACGGACAGTCTGTCGCCCGAACCGGACAGCACCGCGCATCAGCTGCTCGCCACGGTCGCCTCCGTCACCGGTGCCCTGGTGCCCGCGGTGCTGCTGGGCATCGTGCTGATCAAGATGTTCGCGCTGCGGCCGTTCGTCTGGCGGCAGCGGGCCAGCATCTCGCACGCCTGGACCGCCGACTTCCCGGGCTACTCGCGGCTCCACGCGGACAGCGAGGACGCGATCATCGCCGTCCGCTTCTACAACCGCTTCGACAACCTGTCCGTCGTGGATCTGCGCGCCCGTGCCCATCTGCGCTATCTGGAGCGCTCCCCGCACGACGGCAGCCTGGTCATCTACAAGCAGTGGCTGAAGGTCCTGGACGCCAGGGGGGAGCCGGCCGACGAGCGGTACTGGCTCGCGGTCGAGCGCGGGGCGCCGTTCACGGTGTGGATACCGGTCCAGGCGCCGGTGGCCGAGCTGCCGTTCCGGCACATCCAGGGCAAGGACCTCACCGGTTCGCACGGCGTGAAGCTGCTGGTGCGGCTGACGGCGCGGACCGTGGGCCTGGGCACCGAGGTCGCCGACGAGCGCTGGTTCGACCTGGAGGCCGGCGACTTCGAACTGGGCCGCTTCGTGCCGTTGCAGCCCGACCTCGACAGGGACGTGTGGCGGTGGGAGGGCTGGACGGACTTCGACGGGCTGATCCAGGGTCCGCCGCCGCCCGACGACGGCGACGTCACCCGCCCCGCCCCCTGAACACCCGCCCTGCCGCGGCCCGCAGCCGTCCGTCCTCCGCCCCGCGTGCCGCCGTCACCCGATCCGAACGGCAGGACCCTAGGCGTCCCGCCTCTTGAGCACCGCGTAGCCCCCCAGGAGCGCCGCGGCCACCCAGAACACCATGATCGCGAGGCCGCCCCAGGGCCCGTACGGGGTGTCGTCGCCGATCGGGGTCACCACCCGCATGATCTTGCTGCCGGCCTGGTCGGGCAGATAGCGGCCGATCTTCTTGGTCGCGGAGACCGCGCCGAGGATGTTGGAGATCAGGAAGAAGAACGGCATCAGGATGCCCAGCGAGAGCATCGGACTGCGCAGCATCGTCGCCACACCCATCGAGAACACCGCGATGAGCGTCATGTACAGCCCGCCGCCGATCACCGCGCGCAGCACCCCGTGGTCGCCGATCGACGCCCGGTGCGTGCCGAGCGTCGCCTGCCCGAGGAAGAACGCGACGAAGCTGGTGACGATGCCGACCACGAACGCGAGCCCCGTCGCCACCGCGACCTTGCTGAAGAGGAACGTGGCGCGCTGCGGGACCGCGGCGAGCGAGGTGCGGATCATGCCGGTGCTGTACTCGTTGCCGACCACCAGCACCCCGAACACGATCATCGCGAGCTGACCGAGGCTCATTCCGGCGAAGCTGATGTACGTCGGGTCGAAGGAGAGCCGGTCCTTCGTGTCCAGCTTGTCGAACTCGTTCTTGGACAGCAGTGAGATCAGGATGCCGAGCGCGATCGTGACGACGGCGGCGAGGCCGAGTGTCCAGACCGTGGACGCAACGGACCGGATCTTGGTCCACTCGGACCTGAGGACCTGGGAGGCCGCCATGCTCAGGAATCCTTCCGCCAGTCGCCGCCCCACTCGCGGGACGGGGTGTCGGAGTGCGCGTGGTATTCCACCGACTCCGCGGTCAGCTGCATGAACGCCTCTTCGAGGGAGGCCTGCTGGGGACTCAGCTCGTGCAGCACGAGCTGGTGACGCGCGGCCAGCTCACCGATCTGCTCGGACTTGCCGCCGTCCACCTCCAGGGCGCCGCTGCCGCTCTCCACGACGGTGATCCCGGCCTCGTGCAGCAGGTCGAGCAGCCGTTCACGCTGCGGGGTGCGGATCCTGACGTACGACCGGGAGTTGCGCTGGATGAAGTCGGCCATGGAGGTGTCGGCCAGCAGCCGGCCCTGTCCGATGACGACGAGGTGGTCGGCGGTCAGCGCCATCTCGCTCATCAGGTGGCTGGACACGAAGACGGTCCGCCCCTGGGCGGCCAGCGACTTCATCAGGTTGCGGATCCAGTGGATGCCCTCGGGGTCGAGGCCGTTGACCGGCTCGTCGAACATCAGGATCCGCGGGTCGCCGAGCAGCGCGCCCGCGATGCCGAGCCGCTGGCCCATGCCCAGCGAGAAGCCCTTGGCCTTCTTCCGCGCGACCGCGGTCAGTCCCACCGTGTCGAGGACCTCGTCCACCCGCGCCCTCGGGATGCCGTTGCTCTGCGCGAGACAGAGAAGGTGGTTGAAGGCGCTGCGGCCCCCGTGCATGGCCTTGGCGTCCAGCAGGGCGCCGATGTACTTCAGCGGGTCCTTGAGGTGGTCGTAGTGCTGGCCGTCGATCCGTACGTCGCCCGCGGTGGGCCGGTCGAGCCCGAGCATCATCCGCATGGTGGTGGACTTGCCGGCGCCGTTGGGCCCGAGGAACCCCGTCACGATGCCTGGTCTGACGGCGAAGGACAGCTGATCGACCGCCACCTTCTCGCCGTACCGCTTGGTCAGCCCCTCGAGCTCGATCATGCGGCCACGGTAGGGCGGACCCCAAGGCCGCGCTACTTGGGCGAGCGGGTCTTTGCCGCTTGTTCACCGGGGTTCACGACCACGCCCCCGGGGCTTGTCGCGCAGTTCCCCGCGCCCCCCTGCCGCCGTACACGGCTGCGGCCCGCACCCCCGGCGGGGGCGGGCCGGGGAGCTTTACTATTCAGTAGCAGCCCGCCACCAGAGCACGGTTGATATCGGTGGTGGG
>NZ_JBHWEL010000128.1:0-14879 GCF_042734135.1 Streptomyces sp. NPDC059668
ATGATGATCTTGCGGCCGGTCAGGCCGGCGTCGCCCATCGGGCCGCCGATCTCGAAGCGGCCGGTCGGGTTGACCAGCAGGCGGTAGCCCTCGGTCTCCAGCTTGATGCCGTCGTCGAGGAGGGCCTTGAGCTCCGGCTCCACCACGAACTCGCGGATGTCGGGCGCGAGCAGCGAGTCCAGGTCGATGTCGCTCGCGTGCTGCGAGGAGACCACGACCGTGTCCAGACGGACCGCCTTGTCACCGTCGTACTCGATGGTGACCTGGGTCTTTCCGTCGGGACGGAGGTAGGGGATCGTGCCGTTCTTGCGCACCTCGGACAGACGGCGGGAGAGCCGGTGCGCCAGGTGGATCGGCAGCGGCATCAGGTTGGGGGTCTCGTCCGTCGCGTACCCGAACATCAGTCCCTGGTCGCCCGCGCCCTGCTTGTCGAGCTCGTCCTCGTCACCCTCGACGCGGGACTCGTACGCCGTGTCCACGCCCTGCGCGATGTCCGGGGACTGGGAGCCGATCGACACCGAGACACCGCACGAAGCGCCGTCGAAGCCCTTCTTCGACGAGTCGTAGCCGATCTCCAGGATCTTGTCCCGGACCAGCTGGGCGATCGGCGCGTACGCCTTGGTCGTGACCTCTCCGGCCACGTGCACCAGGCCGGTCGTGATCAACGTCTCCACGGCGACCCGGGACGTCGGGTCCTCCCGCAGAAGCGCGTCGAGAATGGTGTCGCTGATCTGGTCAGCGATCTTGTCGGGGTGGCCCTCGGTCACGGACTCCGAGGTGAACAGGCGACGGGACACAACGCTCCCTGTGGTTGCAGCGGCTGCTGGCTGATCATTGGCGGACGGGACGGGAGCTGCGCCCGGCGTCGTCCGAGAACAGTTTATCGGTCGCGCTCGCCGGCAGGCCCCCCTGTCTCGCTTCTCGGAAGCGCTGTGACCTGCGGCACGGGCATTCTGCGCCACGGAGATCGCTCTCCGCCAGGGTCACCCCGAACGAATTCCGCGCGGACGGAGGCACCCGTTCAGGTGACACGCACCCCTACGGCAGACGGCGTGTCACCAGATCCCACACGGTCTCGGCCAGGGCTTCCTTCGGTCCGTACGGCACCGCGGTCTCGCTTCCGTCGGCGCCCAGCACCACGGCCTCGTTCTCCTCGGAGCCGAAGGTCCTGCGCTCCCCCACCTCGTTCACCACGAGGAGATCGCATCCCTTGCGCTCCAGTTTCGCGCGGCCGTTGGCGAGGACGTCGTCCGTCTCGGCGGCGAATCCGACCACGACCTGGCCGGGGCGGGGCCGGTCCGCCGAGATCTCGGCGAGGATGTCCGGATTACGGACCAGGACGATCGGCTCCGGTTCCTGGCCGTCCTTCTTCTTGATCTTCCCCGCCGCGTAGGCGGCGGGGCGGAAGTCCGCCACGGCCGCGGCCATCACCACGGCGTCGGCGTCCGGGGTCGCCTTGAGCACCGCCTCGCGCAGCTGCACGGCCGTGCCCACCCGCACCACGTCCACGCCCGCCGGGTCCGGCAGTCCGGTGTTCGCGGCGATCAGCGTCACCCGGGCCCCTCGTGCGGCCGCCGTGCGGGCGAGGGCGTATCCCTGTTTGCCGGAGGAACGGTTGCCGAGGAAGCGGACGGGGTCGAGCGGTTCGCGGGTACCGCCGGCGCTGACGACGACATGGCGGCCGGCGAGGTCGGGCTCCCGCACGCCCCGCGCCAGCACCCGGCGGCAGACCTCGAAGATCTCCGTGGGGTCGGGCAGCCGGCCCTTGCCGGTGTCCACGCCGGTCAGGCGGCCCACCGCGGGCTCGATGACGACGGCGCCGCGGCGGCGGAGCGTCGCCACGTTCTCCTGGGTGGCCGGGTGCTCCCACATCTCGGTGTGCATGGCGGGCGCGAAGACGACCGGGCAGCGGGCGGTGAGCAGGGTGTTGGTGAGGAGGTCGTCGGCGAGGCCGTGGGCGGCCTTGGCGAGCATGTCGGCCGTCGCGGGGGCCACCACCACCAGGTCCGCGTGCTGCCCGATACGGACGTGCGGGACCTCGTGGACGTCCGACCAGACCTCGGTGGAGACCGGGTGCCCGGAGAGCGCGGACCAGGTGGCCGCGCCCACGAAGTGCAGAGCCGACGCGGTCGGTACGACCCGCACGTCGTGCCCCGACTCCGTCAGCCTGCGCAGCAGCTCGCACGCCTTGTACGCGGCGATGCCACCGCTGACCCCCAGCACGACCTTCGGCTTGTCCACCGGGCCTCCCCACACTCGACATCCGTACGCCCCGGCTCGAAGACGTACGACTCCATGACACACCACGGGCCCGGCAGTCGTACTGCCGGGCCCGGGATGAAGTGAAGCGGCGGACTACTGCGCGGGGCCCTCGACGGCCTCGGACGTCAGCAGACCCGCGTTGATCTCGCGCAGGGCGATGGAGAGCGGCTTCTCGTGGACGTGGGTGTCGACGAGCGGACCGACGTACTCGAGGAGGCCCTCGCCGAGCTGCGAGTAGTACGCGTTGATCTGACGGGCGCGCTTGGCCGCGTAGATCACGAGGCTGTACTTCGAGTCGGTGGCCTCGAGGAGCTCGTCGATCGGAGGGTTGATGATGCCCTCGGGAGCGGTGATGGAAGAGGACACGCTCTGCCTTCCGAAAGGTGGAAATTGACCTGAAATATCAAACAACTTCCATCAAGGCTAGCAGCTCACGCGCCACGTCCTCGACGGAGGTGTTGACCAGGGTGGTGTCGAACTCCGGTTCGGCCGCCAGTTCGATCTTGGCTGCCTCCAGACGGCGCTCGATCACCTCGGGCGGTTCGGTGCCCCGCCCGGTGAGCCTGCGCACCAGCTCCTCCCAGGAGGGCGGAGCCAGGAACACGAGCAGTGCCTCGGGCATGGACTCGCGGACCTGCCGGGCGCCCTGGAGGTCGATCTCCAGCAGGACCGGCACACCCGTCTCCAGGTGTTCGAGGACGGCCGCGCGGGGTGTGCCGTACCGGTTGCCGGCGAATTCGGCCCACTCCAGGAGCTCGCCGTTGGCGATCAGCTTGTCCATCTCCTCGTCCGAGACGAAGAAGTAGTGGACCCCGTGCTTCTCACCGGGGCGCGGCTTACGGGTCGTCGCCGACACCGAGAGCCAGACCTCGGGGTGTTCCTTGCGCATATGAGCGACGACCGTGCTCTTGCCGACCCCTGAGGGGCCGGAGAGCACGGTCAGCCGCGGACGTTCACTCATGCAGCGATTATTCCAGCAATCCCGGAGTGCCCAGGACTCAGGCGCCGGAACCGCCGAACTCACGCTCCAAGGAGGCGATCTGGTTCGAGCCGAGACCGCGCACGCGGCGGCTCTCGGAGATCCCGAGTCGCTCCATGATCTGCTTGGCGCGGACCTTGCCCACGCCCGGCAGGGACTCGAGGAGAGCGGAGACCTTCATCTTGCCGATGACGTCGTTCTCCTGGCCCTGCTTGATGACCTCGTGAAGGGAGGCGCCGGAGTGCTTGAGTCGATTCTTGACCTCGGCCCGCTCCCGGCGAGCCGCGGCGGCCTTTTCGAGCGCGGCTGCGCGCTGTTCAGGGGTAAGGGGCGGAAGAGCCACGCCTACGTCACCTCGGATGTCGAACTGTCGGATACGGACCGGTGAGGAACCTAGTCGCCCCACACCTGGGGAGCTGCGAGCAACACGCTTGCCCGTTCTCCCCCACTTACCTAGAGGGCGTGGGAGGTGCCCCCACTCGACGGAGACTAGCGGGCAAGTCCGCCAGAGTCAGCGAGAACAGCGGAAAAGTCCTGGTCAGCCTCCCTGGAGCCGGGCATTTGCGACATACTGCCCAGGATTTGAGGATGTATTCAGACGCGGGCCGCTCCGGACGCAGTCATCGGAGGACTGCGGAGGGGCCCCCGAGGACCCGCGGGAGGCCGGCGCGGGGTCCCGAAGGCCCCGATAGGACCCGGAAAGTGCGGCTCAGGCGGCCTCGACCGCGGACCTGATCTCCTCCGCGAAGCGGTCCGCGGACTCCCGCAGCGCGAGAACGTCGGGACCGTGACGAAGAACACCCCGGCTCACGTTCGGGACGACGTTGCGCACCGCCGCGCCGAAGACTCCCGCGAGATCGGCCGCGGTGGCCCCCTGGGCGCCGATTCCCGGTGCCAGAAGCGGTCCGTTGATGTCCAGGTCGTAGGAGGAGAGATCACCCAGGGTGGCGCCGACGACCGCGCCGAAGGACCCCAGGGGCGTCTCCCCGGCGTTCTCGGCGGCGAGGTGGGCCAGCACGGTCGCCCCGACCGTACGGCCGTCCGCACGGAGGGCGTGCTGTACCTCGCCGCCCTCCGGGTTGGAGGTGAGGGCGAGCACGAAGAGCCCGGCACCGCTCTCGCGCGCCAGCTCCACCGCGGGCCTCAGCGAGCCGTAGCCCAGGTAGGGCGACACGGTCAGCGCGTCGGAGAACAGCGGCGCGTCCTTGCGCAGGAAGGTCTCCGCGTACGCGGCCATGGTCGAACCGATGTCGCCGCGCTTGGCGTCCATGACGACCAGCGCCCCGGCCTCCCGCGCCTGCTCGACCGACTTCTCCAGCACGGCGATCCCGCGCGAGCCGAACCGCTCGAAGAACGCGCTCTGCGGCTTGAGGACCGCGACCCGCTCGGCCAGCGCCTCGACGACGGTGCGGCTGAAGCGCTCCAGTCCGGCGACGTCGTCGCTCAGGCCCCAGTCGGCGAGCAGGGAGGCGTGCGGGTCGATGCCGACGCACAGGGGGCCGCGCTCGTCCATGGCGCGGCGCAGGCGTGCTCCGAAGGGTTCCGGGCTCATACGGACTTCCTCACGTCGGCGCCGACCGCGTCGGCGAGGGTGGCGTAGGGGCTCGTCCGCAGGCGCGCGGCGAGGCCCTTGTGGATCCCGCGGGCCCAGAAGGGACCCTCGTAGACGAAGGCGCTGTACCCCTGGACCAGCGTGGCGCCGGCCAGGATGCGCTGCCAGGCGTCCTCGGCGTTCTCGACGCCGCCCACGCCCACCAGGGTGATGCGGTCGCCCACGCGCGCGTAGAGGCGGCTCAGCACCTCCAGGGAGCGTGCCTTCAGCGGCGCGCCGGAGAGGCCGCCGGTCTCCTTGACGAGGGAGGGTTCGGACTTCAGACCGAGTCCTTCGCGCGCGATGGTGGTGTTCGTGGCGATGATCCCGTCCAGACCGAGTTCGACGGCGAGGTCGGCGACCGCGTCGACGTCCTCGTCGGCGAGGTCGGGGGCGATCTTGACGAGGAGCGGCACCCGCCGGTCGGTCACGGCACGGTCGGCGGCCTCGCGGACGGCGCTCAGCAGGGGCCGCAGCGCCTCCGTGGCCTGGAGGTCGCGCAGACCGGGGGTGTTCGGGGAGCTCACGTTGACCACGAGGTAGTCGGCGTGCCGGGCGAGCCGCTCGGCCGACTTCACGTAGTCGCCGACGGCCTCGGCCTCGGGGACGGCCTTGGTCTTGCCGATGTTGACGCCGACGACGGTCCTGAAGACGGGCGTACGGGCCGCCAGGCGCTCCGAGACGGCCGCGGAGCCCTCGTTGTTGAACCCCATGCGGTTGATCAGCGCCCGGTCCGGTACCAGCCGGAACAGCCGCTTCCTGGGGTTGCCCGGCTGCGGCTCCCCCGTCACCGTGCCGATCTCGATGTGGTCGAAGCCGAGCATCGACATCCCGTCGACGGCGACGGCGTTCTTGTCGAAGCCGGCCGCGAGCCCGAAGGGGCCGTGCATGCGCAGCCCGAACGCCTCGGTGCGCAGTTCCTCGAAGCGGGGGGCGAGCGCGGCGGCGACGAAGGTGCGCAGGACGGGGACGCGGGCGGCGAGCCGGATCCAGCGGAAGGCGAGGTGATGGGCCCGCTCAGGGTCCATCCGCCTGAAGACGAGGTTGAAGAAGATCTTGTACATGTGTCCTCACGAAGACGTGGAGCCCTCACGAAGAGGGGGACACCGTTTCCGGTGTCCCCCTCTCCGGGCTGCTAGTCGCGGGCCGCGGTCAGATGTTCGGCGTGTTCCTGGAGGGAGCGCACGCCCACGTCGCCGTGGTTGAGCGCGTCGATGCCCTGGACGGCGGCGGCCAGCGCCTGGACCGTCGTCAGGCAGGGCACGGACCGCGCCACGGCGGCCGTACGGATCTCGTAGCCGTCGAGGCGGCCGCCGGTGCCGTACGGGGTGTTGACGATGAGGTCGACCTCGCCGTCGTGGATGAGCTGGACGATGGTCCGCTCGCCGTTCGGGCCGGTGCCCTCGGACTGCTTGCGCACGACCGTGGCATTGATGCCGTTGCGCTTGAGCACCTCGGCCGTGCCGGACGTGGCGAGCAGCTCGAAGCCGTGGGCGACGAGCTCGCGCGCCGGGAAGATCATCGAACGCTTGTCGCGGTTGGCGACCGAGATGAAGGCGCGGCCCTTGGTCGGCAGCGGACCGTACGCGGCCGCCTGCGACTTGGCGTAGGCGGTGCCGAACACCGAGTCGATGCCCATGACCTCGCCCGTGGAGCGCATCTCCGGGCCGAGGACGGTGTCCACGCCGCGCCCGTGGATGTCGCGGAAGCGCGACCACGGCATGACGGCCTCCTTGACGGAGATCGGCGCGTCGAGGGGCAGTTCGCCGCCGTCGCCGTGGGCCGGGAGCAGCCCCTCGGCCCGCAGCTGCGCCACGGTCGCGCCCAGCGAGATCCGGGCGGCGGCCTTCGCCAGCGGCACCGCGGTCGCCTTCGAGGTGAAGGGGACGGTGCGTGAGGCGCGCGGGTTGGCCTCCAGGACGTACAGGATGTCGCCCGCCATGGCGAACTGGATGTTGATCAGGCCGCGGACGCCGACGCCCTTGGCGATGGCCTCCGTGGAGGCCCGCAGGCGCTTGATGTCGAACCCGCCGAGGGTGATCGGCGGCAGGGCGCACGCGGAGTCGCCGGAGTGGATGCCGGCCTCCTCGATGTGCTCCATGACGCCGCCGAGGTAGAGCTCCTCGCCGTCGTAGAGCGCGTCGACGTCGATCTCGATCGCGTCGTCGAGGAAGCGGTCGACCAGGACCGGCCGGGAGGGGCTGATCTCGGTCGACTCGGCGATGTAGGAGGACAGCCGGATCTCGTCGTAGACGATCTCCATGCCGCGGCCGCCGAGGACGTACGAGGGCCGTACGAGGACGGGGTAGCCGATCTCGTCGGCGATGGCCTTGGCCTCGGCGAACGTCGTGGCCGTGCCGTGCTTGGGGGCCGGCAGGCCCGCCTCGGCCAGGACCCGCCCGAAGGCGCCGCGGTCCTCGGCGGCGTGGATGGCCTCGGGGGACGTGCCCACGACCGGCACACCGTTGTCCTTGAGCGCCTGTGAAAGGCCCAGCGGGGTCTGGCCGCCGAGCTGCACGATGACGCCCGCGACCGGACCGGCGAGGGTCTCCGCGTGCACGATCTCCAGGACGTCCTCCAGCGTCAGCGGCTCGAAGTACAGGCGGTCGGAGGTGTCGTAGTCGGTGGAGACGGTCTCGGGGTTGCAGTTGACCATCACGGTCTCGTAGCCCGCGTCGCTGAGCGCGAAGGAGGCGTGGACGCAGGAGTAGTCGAACTCGATGCCCTGGCCGATGCGGTTCGGGCCGGAGCCCAGGATGATGACCGCGGGCTTCTCGCGCGGGGCGACCTCGGTCTCCTCGTCGTAGGAGGAGTAG
This sequence comes from Streptomyces sp. NPDC059668, assembly GCF_042734135.1. NCBI lineage: Bacteria > Bacillati > Actinomycetota > Actinomycetes > Kitasatosporales > Streptomycetaceae > Streptomyces > Streptomyces sp. NPDC059668. The sequence continues at coordinate 7,649 of NZ_JBHWEL010000128.1, forward strand.
AAGTACGGCGTCTTCGCCGCGAACTCGGCGGCGCAGGTGTCGACCGTCTTGTACACGGGGCGCACGCCCAGCGCGTGCCGCACCTCGCGCACGACGTCCTCGCGCAGCCCGCGGATCTCGGCGATCTGGGCGTCGGAGAAGCCGTGCCGCTTGGCCTCGGCGAGCAGTTCGGGGTGGAGCTTGTCCGCGCCGGCCAGCTCGTCCGCGATCTCCTTGATCAGGAAGAGCTGGTCCACGAACCACGGGTCGATCTTCGTCGACTCGAAGACCTCCTCGGGCGTGGCGCCCGCGCGGATGGCCTGCATGACGGAGTTGATGCGCCCGTCGGTCGGCCGCACGGCCTCGGCCAGCAGTTCGGCCTTGTCGCCCGGCTCGCCCACGAAGGTGAACTGCGAGCCCTTCTTCTCCAGCGACCGCAGTGCCTTCTGCAGGGCCTCGGTGAAGTTGCGGCCGATCGCCATGGCCTCGCCGACCGACTTCATGGTCGTGGTGAGGGTGGAGTCGGCGCTCGGGAACTTCTCGAAGGCGAAGCGCGGGGCCTTGACCACCACGTAGTCGAGCGTCGGTTCGAAGGACGCCGGGGTCTGCTCGGTGATGTCGTTCGGGATCTCGTCGAGCGTGTAGCCGACGGCGAGCTTGGCGGCGATCTTGGCGATCGGGAAGCCGGTCGCCTTGGAGGCGAGCGCCGAGGAGCGGGAGACACGCGGGTTCATCTCGATGACGATCACCCGGCCGTCCTCGGGGTTCACCGCGAACTGGATGTTGCAGCCGCCCGTGTCGACGCCGACCTCGCGGATGACGGCGATGCCGACGTCGCGCAGGACCTGGTACTCGCGGTCGGTGAGCGTCATCGCCGGGGCGACGGTGATCGAGTCGCCGGTGTGCACGCCCATGGGGTCGAAGTTCTCGATGGAGCAGACGACCACGACGTTGTCGTGCTTGTCGCGCATCAGCTCCAGCTCGTACTCCTTCCAGCCGAGGATGGACTCCTCCAGGAGCACCTCGGTGGTCGGGGAGAGCGTCAGGCCCTGGCCCGCGATGCGGCGCAGCTCCTCCTCGTCGTGGGCGAAACCGGAGCCGGCTCCGCCCATGGTGAAGGAGGGGCGGACGACGACGGGGTAGCCGCCGAGCGTCTCGACGCCCGCGATCACGTCGTCCATGGAGTGGCAGATGACGGAGCGGGCGGACTCGCCGTGCCCGATCTTCGCGCGGACGGCCTCGACGACGCCCTTGAAGAGCTCGCGGTCCTCGCCCTTGTTGATCGCCTCGACGTTGGCGCCGATGAGTTCGACGCCGTACTTGTCGAGGGTTCCGGCGTCGTGCAGCGAGATGGCCGTGTTGAGGGCCGTCTGACCGCCGAGGGTGGGCAGCAGCGCGTCCGGCCGCTCCTTGGCGATGATCTTCTCGACGAACTCCGGGGTGATCGGCTCGACGTAGGTGGCGTCGGCGATCTCCGGGTCGGTCATGATCGTCGCCGGGTTGGAGTTGACCAGGACGACCCTGAGGCCCTCGGCGCGCAGGACGCGGCAGGCCTGGGTGCCGGAGTAGTCGAACTCGGCGGCCTGGCCGATGACGATCGGGCCGGAGCCGATGACCAGGACGGACTGGATATCGGTGCGCTTAGGCACGCTGGCCCTCCATCAGGGATACGAAGCGGTCGAACAGGTAGGCGGCGTCGTGCGGGCCGGCTGCCGCTTCGGGGTGGTACTGGACGCTGAAGGCCGGCTGGTCGAGGAGGTGGAGTCCCTCGACGACCTGGTCGTTCAGGCAGACGTGGGAGACCTCGGCGCGGCCGTAGGGGGTCTCGGAGACCTTGTCGAGCGGCGCGTCCACGGCGAAGCCGTGGTTGTGCGCGGTGACCTCGACCTTGCCGGTCGTACGGTCCTGCACGGGCTGGTTGATGCCCCGGTGGCCGTACTTGAGCTTGTAGGTGCCGAAGCCGAGCGCGCGGCCGAGGATCTGGTTGCCGAAGCAGATGCCGAACAGGGGCGTCCTCCGGGCGAGGACCTCCTGCATGACGGAGACCGGTCCGTCGGCGGTGGCGGGGTCACCTGGGCCGTTGGAGAAGAAGACGCCGTCCGGGTTCACGGCGTAGACGTCCTCGGCGGTGGCCGTGGCGGGCAGTACGTGCACCTCGATGCCGCGCTCGGCCATCCGGTGCGGGGTCATGCCCTTGATGCCCAGGTCCACGGCGGCGACGGTGAACCTCTTCTCGCCGATCGCGGGGACGACGTACGTCTCCTTGGTGGCGACCTCGGCGGCGAGGTTCGCGCCCTGCATCTCGGGCGCCTGGCGCACCTCGGCGAGCATGGTGCCCTCGTCGGGCAGCGCGTTGCCGGAGAAGATGCCGACCCGCATGGCGCCGCGCTCGCGCAGGTGGCGGGTGAGGGCGCGGGTGTCGATGCCGCTGATGCCGACGACGCCCTGGTGGCGCAGCTCCTCGTCGAGCGAGCGGCGGGAGCGCCAGTTGGAGGGCACGCGCGCGGGGTCGCGGACGACGTAGCCGGCGACCCAGATCCGCCGCGACTCGGGGTCCTCGTCGTTGACACCGGTGTTGCCGACGTGCGGGGCGGTCATGACGACGACCTGACGGTGGTACGACGGGTCGGTGAGGGTCTCCTGGTAGCCGGTCATCCCGGTGGAGAACACGGCCTCGCCGAAGGTCACCCCCACGGCCCCGTAGGCGCGGCCGCGGAAGGTCCGGCCGTCCTCCAGGACGAGTACGGCGGGAGCCGCCTTGTGCCTCTGCGAGGCGGCTCCCTGGATGGAGGTCGTCATCGTGCGCCTTCCGTGTCGGTGCTCTTGCTGATCATGTTGTTCAGGGTGTCGACCCACTCGCCGTGCTCGGCCGCGCGGTCGGAACGGAAGCCGGAGTCGATCAGCCGGTCGCCGTGCGCCCAGGTGACGACGAGCAGGCCGCCCTCGGTGAGGACCTTGCCGGCGATGCCCTTGTCGAGCCGGGCCTCGCGCAGTGCCTCGGCGGGGACGAAGAAGTCCGCCGCTCCGGGGCGTACGACGTCCAGTCCCGCGTCCGTGAGGGTGAGCTCGACCCGGCTGCGGGTGCCCAGGCCGTGCGCGACGATGCGGTCGAGCCACTGCCCGGCGGTGGTGGAGCCGTGGTAGCGGCCGCTCATGGCCAGTCTCGCCGGACCGGGGTCGTCCGGCACTCCAGGCAGCTCCGGCAGGTCGCCCTGGAGGGTGCCGCGCCACTTCCAGCCCTCACGCATCAGCCAGTAGACGAGGGCGACGAAGAGGGCGAGTCCGACGAGCCAGCCGATCCGGGCGGCCCAGTCGGTCACTTCGGCCGACTTCTGTTCGGCTGCCAGGGAGGCGGCCATCGGGATGAGAGGTGTCACGCGAGCTTCCCGTCTACGAGGGTGGCCTTGCCCCGCAGCCAGGTGTGGGTGACCCGGCCCGGCAGCTCACGGCCCTCGTAGGGGGTGTTGCGGCTGCGCGAGGCGAAGCCCGCGGGGTCCACGGACCCACGGTATGCGGTGTCGACGAGTGTGAGGTTCGCGGGCTCGCCTGCCGAGACGGGACGGCCGTGCCCGTCGGCCCGGCCGATGCGGGCGGGTGCGGAGGACATCCGGTCGGCGACGCCGGCCCAGTCGAGCAGGCCGGTGTCGACCATCGTCTGCTGGACGACGGACAGCGCGGTCTCCAGGCCCACCATGCCCATGGCGGCGGCGGCCCACTCGCAGTCCTTGTCCTCGTGCGGGTGCGGCGCGTGGTCGGTGGCGACGATGTCGATGGTGCCGTCGGCGAGCGCCTCGCGCAGGGCCGCCACGTCGCGCTCGGTCCGCAGCGGCGGGTTGACCTTGTAGACCGGGTCGTAGGTGCGGACCAGTTCGTCGGTGAGGAGGAGGTGGTGCGGGGTGACCTCGGCGGTCACGTCGATGCCGCGGGACTTGGCCCAGCGCACGATCTCGACGCTGCCGGCGGTCGACAGGTGGCAGATGTGGACGCGCGAGCCGACGTGCTCGGCGAGCAGGACGTCCCGGGCGATGATCGACTCCTCGGCCACCGCCGGCCAGCCGCCGAGGCCGAGCTCGGCGGAGACGACGCCCTCGTTCATCTGGGCGCCCTCGGTGAGTCGGGGCTCCTGCGCGTGCTGGGCGACGACGCCGCCGAAGGCCTTCACGTACTCCAGCGCCCGGCGCATGATCACCGCGTCGTCCACGCACTTGCCGTCGTCCGAGAAGACCGTGACGCCGGCGGCGGACTCGTGCATGGCGCCGAGTTCGGCGAGCTTCCTGCCCTCCAGGCCGACCGTGACGGCGCCGATGGGCTGCACGTCGCAGTAGCCGTGCTCCTGGCCGAGCCGGTAGACCTGCTCGACAACACCGGCGGTGTCGGCGACCGGGAAGGTGTTGGCCATGGCGAACACCGCGGTGTAGCCGCCGCTCGCCGCCGCCCTGGTGCCGGTCAGGACGGTCTCGGAGTCCTCACGGCCGGGCTCGCGCAGATGGGTGTGCAGGTCGACGAGGCCCGGCAGGAGCACCTTGCCGTCCGCCTCGACGACCTCGGCGCCCTCGGCGGACAGTCCGGTGCCGACCGCGGCGATCGTGTCGCCGTCGATCAGGACGTCCTGCGGCTCGCCGCCGAGCACCTTCGCACCACGGATCAGGATCTTGCTCATTCTTCTTACTTCTCCTCGGTGCGGGTGTGGGTGACGGCGGGCTCGTTGCCGCCCAGCAGGAGGTACAGGACGGCCATGCGGATGGAGACGCCGTTGGCGACCTGCTCCACGACGGTGCAGCGGTCGGAGTCGGCCACCTCGGCGGTGATCTCCATGCCGCGGACCATCGGGCCGGGGTGCATCACGATGGCGTGCTCGGGCATCTTCGCCATGCGGTCGCCGTCGAGGCCGTAGCGCCGCGAGTACTCGCGCTCGGTCGGGAAGAACGCCGCGTTCATGCGTTCGCGCTGGACGCGCAGCATCATCACCGCGTCGGACTTGGCGAGCGTGCTGTCGAGGTCGTACGAGATGTCGCAGGGCCACGACTCGACGCCGACCGGTACCAGGGTCGGCGGGGCGACGAGGGTGACCTCGGCGCCGAGGGTGTGCAGCAGGTCGACGTTGGAGCGGGCGACGCGGCTGTGCAGGACGTCACCGACGATCGTGATGCGCCGGCCGGCCAGGTCCTGGCCGATCCCGGCGTCGCGGCCGACCAGGCGGCGGCGCATGGTGAAGGCGTCCAGCAGGGCCTGGGTGGGGTGCTGGTGGGTCCCGTCGCCCGCGTTGATCACGGCGGCGTCGATCCAGCCGGAGGTGGCGAGCCGGTACGGGGCTCCGGAGGCGCCGTGCCGGATGACGACGGCGTCGACGCCCATGGCCTCGAGGGTCTGGGCGGTGTCCTTGAGGGACTCGCCCTTGGAGACGCTCGATCCCTTGGCGGTGAAGTTGATGACGTCCGCGGAGAGGCGCTTCTCGGCGGCCTCGAAGGAGATCCGGGTGCGGGTCGAGTCCTCGAAGAAGAGGTTGACCACGGTGCGGCCGCGCAGGGTCGGCAGCTTCTTGATAGGCCGGTCGGCGACCCGGGCCATCTCCTCGGCGGTGTCGAGGATCAGGACGGCGTCGTCGCGGGTGAGGTCGGCGGCCGAGATGAGATGACGCTGCATCTGTCAGGCTCCGTAAGGCAGTTCAGTTCGGGAGGCGGGCGCCGCGGGGGTGTGCCCCGGAAGCGCCGCGGCGGGCGTGCGGGCGCGCAGGCGCACTCGATGGGCGTACCGCGGTGACGGACGCCGGAGTGCTACTGCTGTGCGTCCGGGGAGATCCGCTTCGCACCGAGCAGCACGGTGTCGCGACCGTCCTCCTCGGCGAGCTGGACCTTGACCGTCTCCCGCAGCGACGTGGGGAGGTTCTTGCCGACGTAGTCGGCACGGATGGGCAGTTCGCGGTGGCCGCGGTCGACGAGGACCGCGAGCTGCACGGCGCGCGGGCGGCCGATGTCGTTCAGCGCGTCCAGCGCGGCGCGGATCGTGCGCCCCGAGAAGAGCACGTCGTCCACGAGGACGACCAGCCGGCCGTCGATGCCGTCGCCGGGGATCTCGGTACGGGCCAGCGCCCGCGGCGGATGCATGCGCAGGTCGTCGCGGTACATCGTGATGTCGAGCGAGCCCACCGGGATCTTGCGGCCGGTGATCTCCGCGAGCTTGTCGGCCAGCCTGCGGGCCAGGAAGACGCCCCGGGTCGGGATGCCGAGGAGCACCACGTCGTCGGCGCCCTTGGCGCGCTCGACGATCTCGTGGGCGATGCGGGTCAGCACCCGCGCAATGTCGGGGCCTTCGAGAACGGGCCGGGCACCGGCCGCGTACTGCTGCTTGTCATGCTCAGAGTCCATACGAAACGGACCTCCTTCTCCGCCTCACGGGACGGATCATTAAAGGACGTCGGATTTGCGCCATCCACGGTACCAGCCCCGCAACGCGCCTGATCACCCCCCTTTGAGCCACCCCGGGTGACCCCTGCGGAGCGCCGGGTCCGGACCATTCGGCTTGACGGGGGAGAGTAACGCTGCGTAACCTCACAGTGAGTCACCAGAGTCACCAGCCGCGCGGCCGAGCCGCACGTTGATACAGCGTCCGGGGAGCTATATGTCCAGCGAATACGCCAAACAGCTCGGGGCCAAGCTCCGGGCCATCCGCACCCAGCAGGGCCTTTCCCTCCACGGAGTCGAGGAGAAGTCCCAGGGACGCTGGAAGGCGGTCGTGGTCGGTTCCTACGAGCGAGGCGACCGTGCCGTGACCGTGCAGCGTCTTGCCGAACTGGCCGATTTCTACGGTGTCCCCGTGCAGGAGTTGCTGCCCGGCACCACTCCCGGCGGGGCCGCCGAGCCGCCGCCGAAGCTCGTCCTGGACCTGGAGCGCCTGGCCCATGTGCCGGCCGAGAAGGCGGGACCCCTCCAGCGCTACGCCGCGACGATCCAGTCGCAGCGCGGTGACTACAACGGCAAGGTGCTCTCGATCCGCCAGGACGACCTGCGCACCCTCGCCGTCATCTACGACCAGTCGCCCTCGGTCCTCACCGAGCAGCTGATCAGCTGGGGTGTGCTGGACGCCGACGCGCGCCGCGCCGTCGCCCACGAAGAGGTCTGACCCCTTCGGACAGCTCAGCAGAAACGTGCCGCCGGGGGGGGGGGGACGGGGGGGGGGTGGCGCCCCCCCCCCGCGGGCGGAGGGGGGGGGGGCGCCAGCAGCGCGCGGCGCGCCCGCGGCCCGCCGCCCCGCG
>NZ_JBHWEL010000129.1:0-14249 GCF_042734135.1 Streptomyces sp. NPDC059668
GGGGGGGGGCGCGCGCGGCCCCCGGGGGCTGGGACGGGTAGGGGCGGCGGGGGCGAAGGAACCCGTGCGTCACCTCAGCCCTCAGGATCCGCATCCGCATCCCCCGCCGTATCCACGTCCCGCACATCCACCGACGCCGACGCCTCCCGCAACGCCGCCCACCGAGCCTCCCGCACCACATCCTCGTGCCACGCCACCCCCACGTCGTCGGACGGCAACAGGTCGTACGGCGCATGACCGGGATCCCACTCCCACTCCCCCTCCGGCTCCAGCACAAGCACCGACTCCCGGGCCGCCTGCGGCACCACCGCCCCCGCCCCCACCTCGGCGCCCGGCTCCGGCACCCGCGCCCCACCGTCCCGCGCCCGCCACGACAACCACGCCGGCACGGAGGCCACGGACGCCAAGGACGCCACGGACATCACCGAAGCCACGGACGCCCAGGAAAGCCGCCGTCGCCCCCGCCCCCGCCCGATCCCCGGCACGACCGCCCCCACCGGCACCCCGACCCCCACCGTCCACACCATCACGGCACCCCCCACCTGCCACCACACCGGCCCGACGTGAGCCAGCGCGCCGACCCCCAGCGGCCCACCCGCCAGCCCGGCGAGCAGCGCCATCACCAGACCGCACAGGACACCCGCGACCCCCACCCCCGCGAGGACCCTCCCCCGGGACCAGACCTCGTTCGCCTCCCCGGCACCGGGGACGTCCGCGGCATCCCCACGGCCCCCGGCCGCCTTCCGCAGGAACCACACCACCGTCACCCCGGCCGCCACCGGCACCGCCGCCCCCGCCCAACTCCACGGCCCCCCGGCCTCCGGCACCGCCGCCAGCAGCGGAAACGCCGGCAGCATCGGCCCCGGCGCAGCCGCGGACAACGGCCCCGCGACCTGCCCGGCCGCCAGCACCACGCCGGGCCCGAGTCCGTACGCGGCCCCCCACACCGCCGCGTTCGGGACCAGCGCCAGACAGAGGAGGAGTACGGCGAACCGCCCCGACCACACCGCGGTGAGCTGCTGGAAGGACTCCCGCGCCAGATCGCCGTGCCACACCAGCGACACCCCCACCAGGAGCGCGCCGCCTCCGACGAGCACCGCCGCCCCGGCGAGCGCCGCCCGTCCGGAGGCGGCGAGCCATCGCCCGACCCACGGCGCGGGCGGCTCGCCGGCCGCCCAGCGGCGTACCCCGGCGGGCAGCGGCCCGCGGGCGAGACCCCGGCCCACCCACAACGGCACCGGCCCGTGCGGGTGCCCGTACGCCGTCCACACCCCGGCCCCCGCCGCGCTCGCGGTGAGCAGGGGCAGGCACAGCACCGACCACGCCCAGGACGGCCGCAGTTCGCCGCCCGAGGCGTACAGCAGCGCCGCCGCGCTCAGGGTCAGATATCCCGCGACGGTCCCGGCCCACACCGTGCGCCCCGAGGCACCCGCGTCGGCGTCCGCGGCGTCGCGCGCCGCGCGATGCAGCAGCCACGCGGGGACCACGGCCAGGAGCAGCGGGGTGAGTCCCACCGGCATGGGCAGTCCCGACAGGGTGTCGGTGCGGACCAGTTCCACGCCGTGCGCGAGCAGCCACAGCGCGGCGGCGACGTGGAGCGCGCCACCGGGCCCGCTGTCCGGGTAAGGCGAGCTGATCCACAGCATCATGACGAGGACGGCGAGCGAGCCGAGGCCGAGGCCCGCCGCGAGCGCGCCGCCCAGGAATCCGGCGGCCAGTCCGGGGGATCGGCGACGCATCCGGGTGATCAGGAGCGACAACGAAAGCCTGTGGTCGGTCATCTGTGTCACCCCGCCATGCTCCCAACGACACGCGCTTTATCGTCGTAACGGGCAAAGCTTGGATGTGTCGCTCAATATGCAGCTATGTACCTTTTCGTACGGAAGGGCGACCCGGCGGGGTCCGCGACGACAGGAGCCCCCGAACCCCCCCTGCCCGGCCGCGAGGAGCGCCGGCGACTGCGCGAGGCCAAGTCGCTGAGCCACGCCGACATCGCGGCCGAGGTGGGCGTCACCGCCGCGACCGTGCGCGCGTGGGAGTCCGGCCGTACGACACCGTGCGGCCGCGAACGGGAGGCGTACGCGGCGCTGCTGACCTCCACCGAGGTGACCCATCGTCAGCGGGACGACGTCCGCGACACCCCCGATGCTCGCGTCACCCCTGATACCCGCGAGGCCCGCGAGGCCCGCGAAGTCCGCGAAGTCCGCGAGGCCCGCGAGGCCGCTCACGATTCCGGCCCCCGCCGGGGCGGGCGCCGGAATGACCGGAGGTCCGGCGGGCACGGCGACGGCGGACGGGACGCACGTCCGGGAGGCCCGCGGGAGCAGGCAGCTCCCGTCCTGGCCGGCGTCGCCGCCGGCACCGTACAGCCGCCTCCCCGACCGGCGCGGCAGCCGGCGGCATCCGCCGGTTCCGGGGCGAAGCCCGCGGCCGGGCCCGACTGGGGTCCCGGATACGAGCCCGTCCCGGTCGGCCTGACACCCGCTGAGGCCTTCGACGAGTTGTACGAGTTCTGCTCCCCCGCCCTCCTGCGGCAGACCTATCTGCTCACCGGGCGGCGCGAACTGGCGCGCGAGTCGGTGGAGCGGGCCTTCCAGTCGGCCTGGCAGCGGTGGCCCGAGGTGGCCGTGGACCGGGATCCGGCGGGGTGGGTGCGGGCGGTCGCGTACGAGTACGCCCTCTCCCCCTGGCACCGGATCCGCCCGCGCCACCGGCACCCGGAGCCACCGCCCGCCGACGCCGCCGACCGCGCGCTGCTCTCCGTACTCCTGGAACTGCCGCCGATGCACCGGCGGACCCTGCTGCTCTACGACGGAGTCGGGCTCGACCTGCCGGAGACCGCGGCGGAGACGGAGGCGACCACGCCCGCGGCGGCCAACCGGCTGCTGCGCGCGCGAGAGGCCGTGGCCACGCGGCTGCCCGAGCTCGCGGCGCCCGAGGATCTGCACCGGCGGCTCGCCGAGGTCGCCGGGACGGAGCGGCTGCGGGCCGGGAAACCCTTCGTCGTCCGCTGGGCCAGCGAGCGCCGCGCCCTGCACTGGACCCGTGCGGCGATGGCCTTCACCGCCCTCTTCGTCGGCATCACCTCGCTGACCCTCAGGGCCGCCCCCGACCACTACGAACCGCCGCTGGCCCCGGGGGCGACGGTGAACGGTCTGCCGCCGCGGATCGCTCCCGGGCCGCTGTCCCATGAGGAGCTGGCACTGCGCGCCCGGCTCAAGGCGGCGACGGCGAGCGGTCCGGAGCGGCTGGTCCCTGACCCGCGGTGAGAACGACGACAACAACGACAACGACGAGAAGCGAGAACGGCGAGAACGGCGAGAACGCGGACGGGCCCGCACCCCAGGGGGTGCGGGCCCGTCTCGCTGCTGCGTGTCAGCCCTTGAGCAGTTCGCGCGCCAGCTTCGCCGTCTCGGTCGGCGTCTTGCCGACCTTGACGCCGGCGGCCTCGAGGGCCTCCTTCTTCGCGGCGGCCGTGCCGGAGGAGCCGGAGACGATGGCGCCGGCGTGGCCCATGGTCTTGCCCTCGGGCGCGGTGAAGCCCGCGACGTAACCGACGACCGGCTTCGTCACGTTCTTCGCGATGAAGTCCGCCGCACGCTCCTCGGCGTCGCCGCCGATCTCACCGATCATGACGATCAGGTCGGTGTCGGGGTCGGCCTCGAACGCGGCGAGCGCGTCGATGTGCGTCGTACCGATGACCGGGTCGCCACCGATGCCGACGGCGGACGAGAAGCCGATGTCACGGAGCTCGTACATCATCTGGTACGTCAGCGTGCCGGACTTCGAGACCAGGCCGATGCGGCCCGGCTTCGTGATGTCGCCCGGGATGATGCCGGCGTTGGACTGGCCCGGCGTGATGAGACCGGGGCAGTTCGGGCCGATGATGCGGGTCTTGTTGCCCTTCGCCTTCGCGTACGCCCAGAAGGCGGCGGAGTCGTGGACGGCGATGCCCTCGGTGATGACGACCGCGAGGGGGATCTCCGCGTCGATCGCCTCGACCACGGCGGCCTTGGCGAAGGCCGGCGGCACGAAGAGGACCGACACGTTGGCGCCGGTCTTCTCCATGGCCTCGGCGACCGTGCCGAAGACGGGGATCTCGGTGCCGTCGATGTCGACGGAGGTGCCCGCCTTGCGCGGGTTCACGCCACCGACGATGTTCGTGCCGTCCGCGAGCATGAGCTTGGTGTGCTTCATGCCCGTGGCACCGGTCATGCCCTGGACGATGACCTTGCTGTCCTTGTTGAGGAAGATAGCCATGGCGGTTGTTTCCCTCGTCCCTTACTTCGCAGCCGCGAGCTCGGCGGCCTTGTCGGCCGCGCCGTCCATGGTGTCCACGCGCTGGACCAGCGGGTGGTTGGCGTCCGACAGGATCTTGCGGCCCAGCTCGGCGTTGTTGCCGTCCAGACGCACGACCAGCGGCTTGGTGACTTCCTCGCCCTTGTCGGCGAGCAGCTGGAGCGCCTGCACGATGCCGTTGGCGACCTCGTCACAGGCGGTGATGCCACCGAAGACGTTGACGAAGACGGACTTGACGTCCGGGTCGCCGAGGATGATCTCCAGGCCGTTCGCCATGACGGCGGCGGAGGCGCCACCGCCGATGTCGAGGAAGTTGGCGGGCTTGACGCCACCGTGGTTCTCACCGGCGTAGGCGACGACGTCGAGGGTGCTCATGACGAGACCCGCGCCGTTGCCGATGATGCCGACCTCACCGTCGAGCTTGACGTAGTTGAGGTTCTTCGCCTTGGCGGCGGCCTCGAGCGGGTTGGCCGCCGCGTGGTCGACGAGCGCCTCGTGGTCCGGCTGGCGGAACTCGGCGTTCTCGTCGAGCGACACCTTGCCGTCGAGGGCGATGACCTTGCCGGAGGCGACCTTGGCGAGCGGGTTCACCTCGACGAGGAGGGCGTCCTCCTTGATGAAGGTGTCCCACAGCGTCACCAGGATCTCGGCGACCTGCTCGGCGACCTCGGCCGGGAACTTCGCCTGGGCGACGATCTCGCGGGCCTTCTCGATCGAGACGCCTTCGTTGGCGTCGACCGGGACCTTCGCGAGGGCCTCGGGGTTCTCCTCCGCGACGACCTCGATCTCCACGCCGCCCTGTACGGACGCCATGGCGAGGAACGTGCGGTTCGTGCGGTCGAGGAGGTACGAGACGTAGTACTCCTCGACGATCTCGGGCGCGGTCTCGGCGATCATCACCTTGTGGACCGTGTGGCCCTTGATGTCCATGCCGAGGATGTCCGTCGCGCGGGCGACGGCCTCGTCCGGGGTGGCGGCGAGCTTGACGCCGCCGGCCTTGCCGCGGCCACCGACCTTCACCTGGGCCTTGACGACGGACTTGCCGCCAAGACGCTCGGTCGCCTCGCGGGCTGCCTCAGGCGTGTCAATGACTTCACCGGCCAGCACCGGTACACCGTGCTTGGCGAAGAGGTCCCTCGCCTGGTACTCGAACAGGTCCACGCGCGTCCGTCCCTATCAGTGATCTCGCGGTTCGTTGGATGCGTGGGCGTGCCGCGAAGGGCAACGTGACGTCCGCTGTCACAAGGGTGGCGCACACGATGTCCGAGCGCGCGGCATGTCCGTCTCGCAGGTTATCGCCGTGGGACGCGGGTCCCTAAATCGCAGATCACACCTCAGCGGTGATACCTGTCACAGATCCGGCCGACCCCTTGGCGGGGCAGGGCCTCACCGGGCTGGGGTTGGCCCGGTGAGGCCCCTTGAACTGGCCCTTGAGGGGCCCGGGACGGGTGGTCTCCACCCCAATGGGGACCACCTGTCCCGCCCGCGGGGTACGGCCGGACGGATCCGACGGGTTTCGGCCGTCCGGGGCTGCGGCCCCGCGGAGTCTCGGGTGTGTTCGGACGAGGACGAGGACGAGTCGGTCGTGTCGTGCTGTGCCGGGTGCACGGGACGACCGGCTCGGTCATGTCCTGGACATCGCCGCTCGCGCGACGTCCGGATGCGATCCGTGCCGTCCTCGCGCGGGCGGGGTCACCGACCGGGCGAGAGGTCCTAGCCCGGGAAGATCGGCACGTCCCGGTACCTGTCCCGGGTGCCGGCCGCGGTCACGGCCTGGGACGTGGCGGACACGAGCCGCGGCGGCGCGTGGTGGTGCGGGGCGACGGCATGCGCGTCGCCGTGCCGCGACCCGCCGCCGTCGACGGCCGGGCGATCGCCCAGCGCTCCCGAGCCCGAGGAGTCTCCGGCCGGCGCCTGACGCGCGGGAGCCGGTCCTGCCACCGCCCCCCGGTGACCGTGCCGGCCATGCCCTCGGTGCGCGGCACCCGCCTGGACGTCCACGCCGAGGCCCGCGGGGCCGTACGCGAGGACAGCCGCGGAATCCGGCTCCCGGCCGGTGTCGTGGGGTGCCACCGGGTCCGCGTCCGGCACGCCCGTCCTCTGTGGGTGATCCGGTTCCGCGGACGGAATCTGGTTCCCGTCCCCCGCACTCGGAGGCGTGAGCACACCCGGAAGCGACGGCGTGGACGGAAGCGACGGGACGGTCGGCGCCTGCGGGACCGCCGGAGGAGCCGGGAGCGACGGAAGGGTCTCCGGCAAGGACGCGGCCACCTCCCCGGTGAGCGTCTCCACGAGATCACCGACCGGCCGTACGACGGTGTCGGCGACCGGCCGTACGACGCTGCCGACGGTCGCGGTGACCAGGGAGACGGGTTGGCCGATCGCCGGCGGCACCCGGGGTGCCTCCGCCGAGGCCGCGGCTCGCCGCCGCGGATCGCGCGATTCCGACGCCTGCTGGACCAACTCCGGTTTCCGCTGCGGCTTCCCGTCCGACTGCGGCCTCTGGTCCGGTCCCGGTTGCCGGGTCCGCTGAGGATTCTGGCCTTGTCCCGGTTGCTGCATCCGCTGCGGCTTCCGGTCCGGCTGCGGGTTCCGGTTCGACTGCGGCGTCTGGTCCGGTCGCGGCTTCCGCTTTCGCCCTGTCGAGTCACCGGCGGGCTGTCCGACTGGCTGTCCGACCGGCTGTCCGGCGGGCGCCCCGGTGGTGGCGGCGAGCACCGGCTGCGCGGCCCGTTCCACCGCCGAGGCGACCGGCGTCGTCGGATCCGTGGACGCCCTGCCGTCCGCCGCGTGCGCCTGTTCCCCGCAGAGGAGGCCGAGGACGAACAACCCGGCCACCAGCAACGACGCATGCAGCGCACGCCGCCCGGCCGCCGCGCGCAGCGGGCGCGGAGCGGCACCGGCGACAGGCGGTGCGGCGGTCGGGATCACGACGGGGAGAGCCTCCGTGCGACGGGGCCGGACGGTGCGGGACGGAACCCGGCGCACCGTTCGATTCGAAGAGGCGTTGATCCTCGCACGGGACTCCCGAGGTTGCGCAAGCCCCCTGTTACCGATGGGTATTCATGTCCTGGTTTTTCGGCTCTCCTCACCCGGGGTCGGGCACGGGAAGCGGACGCTTCTCGATCGCCGCCGCCATCACCTCGGGAAACAGGTCGGGGGTGCAGGCGAACGCCGGTGCGCCCAGCGCCGCGAGTGCCGCCGCGTGCTCACGGTCATAGGCCGGCGTCCCCTCGTCGGACAGCGCCAGCAGCGTCACGAACTGCGCCCCCGACGCCTTGATCGCCGCTACCCGCTTCAGCATCTCGTGGCGTATGCCCCCTTCGTAGAGGTCGCTGATGAGCACGACCACGGTGTCGGCGGGCCGGGTGATCCGCGACTGGCAGTACGCGAGCGCCCGTTTGATGTCCGTACCGCCGCCGAGCCGGGTGCCGAAGAGGACGTCGACCGGGTCGTCGAGCTGGTCGGTGAGGTCCACGACGGCGGTGTCGAAGACGACGAGCCGGGTGGCGATGGACCGCATCGACGCGAGGACGGCCCCGAAGACGGACGCGTAGACGACGGACGCGGCCATCGAGCCCGACTGGTCGACGCACAGGACGACCTCCTTCTTCACGGACTGCGAGGCGCGTCCGTGACCGATCAGCCGCTCGGGGACGATCGTGCGCTGCTCGGGCAGGTAGTGCTTGAGGTTGGCCGCGATCGTGCGGTTCCAGTCGATGTCCTGGTGGCGGGGGCGGGTGACGCGGGCGCTGCGGTCGAGCGCTCCGGAGAGCGAGGCCCGGGTGCGGGTGGCGAGCCGCTTCTCCAGGTCCTCGACGACCTTGCGGACGACGGCCCGCGCGGTCTCCTTCGTCGTCTCCGGCATGGCCTTGCCGAGGGAGAGGAGGGTGCCCACCAGGTGCACGTCGGGCTCCACCGCCTCCAGCATCTCGGGTTCCAGCAGCAGGGCGGACAGGCCGAGCCGGTCGATCGCGTCCCGCTGCATGACCTGCACGACGGACGACGGGAAGTACGTCCGGATGTCCCCGAGCCAGCGCGCGACCGACGGCGCGGATGCCCCGAGCCCCGCCGAACGGTCCCGCCCCGGCCGCGTCCCGTTCCCCCTCCCGTACAACGCGGTGAGCGCGCCGTCCATCGCCGCGTCCTGCCCGGCGAGCGCACGTCCGGTGCCGTCCGCCTCGTCGCCCCCGAGCACGAGGCGCCAGCGTCGCAGCCGCTCGTCGGCCGAGGCGTCCGCACGGCGCAGGTCGGCCGGTCGGGCGTCGGAAGCCGGGTCCAGCGGTACTGAGGTCATCGGTCCGCTCCCACGAGGTCGTCGGCGTCGGCGGTCCCGTCGCCGTCCGCGGTCTCCCCGGCGGCAGCGTCGGCGGTCTCCGCGGTGTGGCCGGTCCGGCCGGTCCGGTCGGTCCGGTCGGTTCGGTCGGTCCGGTCGGTTCGGTCGGTCCGGTCGGTCCGGTCGGTCCGGTCGGTTCGGTCTTCGTGCTGCCCGAGCAGCAGACGCAGCACCGGCAGGACGGCGTCGGCGCGCCCCGCGTCCGGCTCCGGGTCGAACCCGGGTGTGCCGGAGGCTGCGGCCGCGGCGCTCCCCCGCGCCCCCGGGCCGCGCCTGACCAGCTCGCCCAGCGTCCTGCGCACCCCGGCCTCGTACGCGGAGAACGTGCGCCGCAGCAGCGGGAGCACATCGGTGAACGCCTCCGCCGGCACCCCCGTCAGCCACGCGTCCACCAGTCCGAGCAGCCGCTCGTCGTGCACGAGCAGCATGCCTCCCCCGGAGCCGCCGCCGACGAACCCCTCGATCCACGCGGCCGCGTCCCCCGGCTCCGTGCCCGGCGACAGCACGAGCCCCATGAGCCGGGCGGCCTCCTCCTGTCCCAGCTCGCCGTCGTCCAGCAGCAGTCGCACGGCCCGGCCGCGGAGCACGCCCGGGACGGTGTCGCGGCCGGTCAGCACCCGCAGCACGGAATGCCAGCGACCGCGCATCCCCGTGCCGGGCGGCCGCCCCGCGGCGGACGCCGGGATCGTGGCTGTCTCTTCCAGCAGCCCGGCCCCTCCCAGCGGCCCGGCCCCTCCCAGCAGCCCCGTCTCTCCCAGCAGCCCCACCGCGCCGTGCACCGCGTCCACATGGCGCCGCATGTCCTCGGCGGCCTCGGCGTCGAGTGCCACGCAGGCCGGCGGGAGACCGACGAAGATCCGCTCGGCGAGGCCCGCGGCGACGTCCGTGAGGGCGTGCGCGTCCGTGCCGCGGACGTCGCCGTAGCGCAGCGAGCGGACCAGTGCGGGCAGCGCCTGGGCGAGGTGGCCGACGTCCGTGTCCAGTGCCGCCCGGTCGGCGAGGACCCGCATCACCACGGGCAGGGCGTCCGTGAGCCCGGCGAGCAGGCAGTGTTCGGCGAGTGCCGTGACGTCGGCCAGTGCGGTCGCGGCGACGGCGTCCGCCTGCGCCCGGGCGGTCGCGGCGGACACCACGGTCGTGCCCCACACCCCGGCCTCGGCGACCCGCACGGACAGCTCCGGCTCCCAGCGCAGCCGCCAGGTCTCCCGGAAGGTGCCGGTGCTGCCGCGGGACGCGGAGGGCTCGCCCCAGCCGACGCCGAGCAGCCGCAGCCGGTGCAGGAGGCGGCTGCGGCGCGCGTCGGTCTCGCCCCGCAGGTCGAGCTCCAACTCCCGCTCCAGCGACTCCGGTTTGATCCGCAGCCGCTTCTGGAGCCGGGCGAGGTCGCGCTGCAACGGCACCGCGGGAGCGGACCGCGGCACCTCGCCCAGCACATCACCGACCACGAGCCGGTCGTGCACGAGGGCCAGCGGCACGTCCGAGCCCTCGCACATCACGGCCCGGACGGCATCGGTGGTCTCGGTCAGCCCGGGCAGCGGGCGGCCCCGTACCGCGGCGAGCGTGTCGGCCAGCCGCACCGCCTCGATGACGTGCGCGGACGACACCATCCGGTCCTCGTCGCGCAGCAGCCGGGCCACCTTCGTCATCCACCGTTCGACCGGGCGGTCGGGGGCGCCGAAGAGGTGCGCGTACCAGCCCGGCGAGTCGATGCCCGCGCCGTACCCGCCGGCCCGGGACAGCCTGCGGTGCGTCCAGGGCACCCACGTCAGGTCGGCCTTGGTCCTGGGCAGCCCCTTGAGCAGCGCCCGGTCGGCGGCCACCGTGGTCCTGCGGCGCAGGGCGGGCACGTGCCAGGCCCCGCACACCACGGCCACGGCGTCCCCGAACTCGCGCTGCGCCGCCCGGACCTGGAGCCGCATGTACGCCTCCCGCTCCGGGTCCCGGTCGTGTCCGCCGCCCCCGTACGCCTCCCGCAGCGCTCCCATCGCCTCCTCCAGCGCGGCGAACGGCGCGAACGGATCGGTGCCGGCTCCGCTCCGGTGCTCGACCGCGTCCTCCCACCAGCGCTCGGGATCGTCGTGACCGGCCGTCCCGGCGAGCACGGCGAGCGGGTCGATCCGCACGGCGTCGTCGGTGGGGTCGCCGGATCCGGCGGGCGACCGGGGTGGGTCCTCCGTCTCCCAGGCCAGGGTGTGCGTGGCCGGCAGGTCGATGAAGCGGGCCGGGACCCCCCGGTCCAGCGCCCACCGGATCGCCACCCACTCCGGGGAGAACTCGGCCAGCGGCCAGAAGGCAGAGCGGCCGGGCTCGTCCACGGCATGGGCCAGAAGCGCGACCGGAGGACGCATCTCCGGGTCGGCGGCGAGCGGAATGAGCGCGTCGGCCTCCGGGGGCCCCTCTATCAGGACGGTCCGGGGTGCCGCGGCGTCCAGCGCGGCCCGCACGGCGCGCGCCGAGCCGGGCCCGTGGTGCCGGACCCCCAGCAGCAGCGGCCCGCCCGCCCGCCCGGGAGGCACCTGGTCCGCCGCCCCCACCGCGCCCCGCGCCCCCTCCCGCACGCCGGGCTCCTCCCTCTCCTCCCCTTCCCGCACGCCGAGTTCCTCACCCACCGTCCCCTCCTCCCCTACGCGGGGACCGCGCTCCTCCCCCGTCCCCTCCCTCGGTCCGGTCACGCGCTCACCTCCCTGCAGGCCCGGTAGAAGTCCTTCCAGCCCTCGCGCTCGCGGACGACGGCCTCCAGGTACTCCTGCCAGATCACCCGGTCGGCCGCCGGATCGCGGACGACGGCGCCGAGGATGCCCGCGGCCACGTCCGAAGCACGCAGGACGCCGTCGCCGAAGTGGGCGGCCAGCGCCAGCCCGCCGGTAACTACGGAGATCGCCTCGGCCGTGGACAGCGTGCCGCTGGGCGACTTGAGCTTCGTACGCCCGTCCGCCGTCACTCCGTCGCGCAGCTCACGGAAGACGGTGACGACCCGGCGGATCTCGTCGGCACCGTCCGGGACGGCCGGGAGGTCCAGGGAGCGGCCGATCTGGTCGACGCGGCGCGAGACGATGTCCACCTCGGCCTCGGCACTCTCCGGCAGCGGCAGCACCACCGTGTTGAAACGCCGGCGCAGGGCGCTGGAGAGCTCGTTCACCCCGCGGTCGCGGTCGTTGGCCGTGGCGATCAGGTTGAAGCCGCGGACGGCCTGCGTCTCCTGGCCCAACTCCGGTATGGGCAGGGTCTTCTCCGACAGGATCGTGATCAGGGTGTCCTGGACGTCCGCCGGGACACGGGTCAGCTCCTCGACGCGGACCGTCATGCCCTCGGCCATGGCGCGCATGACCGGGCTCGGCACGAGCGCGTCCCGGCTGGGGCCGTGCGCGAGCAGCTCCGCGTAGTTCCACCCGTACCGGATCGCCTCCTCCGGTGTGCCGGCGGTGCCCTGCACCAGCAGGGTCGAGTCGCCGCTGACCGCCGCGGCCAGGTGCTCGGACACCCAGGTCTTCGCGGTGCCGGGCACGCCGAGCAGCAGCAGGGCGCGGTCGGTGGCGAGGGTGGTGACGGCGACCTCGACGATGCGGCGCGGGCCCACGTACTTCGGTGTGATCTCCGTGCCGTCCGGCAGGGTGCCGCCCAGCAGATAGGTGGCCACCGCCCACGGCGAGAGCCGCCAGCGGGCCGGGCGGGGCCGGTCGTCCTGCGCGGCCAGCGCGGCGAGTTCGGCGGCGAAGGCGTGCTCGGCGTGCGGCCGCAGCACCTCGCCCGCGCGGCCGTCGGCGCTCACCGCGCTCCCGCCGTCGCCGGCGCCCGGGGCCGCTTGCCCGGCCTGTCCCGCGGGCGTGTCGACGGACGTCGGTTCCACGGACTCGATGGACACGGTCATGGCTCGGTCCCCCCTCCAGCTCGGCCGGTTCGGATCTGGTCCCACCGTGCACCACGCCACTGACAATCCGCTCCGACCTGCGCGGACACGTTCGCGAAGGCCGATTGTCAGTGGGGGGACCTACCTTCGATGACATGACTCAGCAGGGGGTGCGCTGGACGGCGGATCAGGTGCTGGCACTGGCGCCTGACCCGGCGTCACGCAGAGCGGGCAGCAAGCTCGGCACCGCCGGACCGTGGTCGGAAACAGGCAGTTCTGACGAGGGGACGTTATGGGGACTGTGCAGAGGAAGCGGCAGCACGCCTTATCAGACGGTCATCGACATCGCGGACTCCACCGGGCCCGCGTACACGTGCAGTTGCCCGAGTCGGAAGTTCCCGTGCAAACACACGCTGGGACTGCTGCTGCTCTGGGCGGACGAGGACGGCACGGTGCCGCGGGGGCCCGTGCCGGACTGGGCGCGGCGATGGAAAGAGGGGAGAAGGGAGCGAGCGGCGGCGAGTCGGACGACGGGCGGGGCATCTGGGACGGCGTCACCGGCTGACCCGGAGGCGGCCCGGCGCAGAGCGGAGCGCCGGGCCGAGCGGATCACCGCCGGGGCGGGGGAGCTGGAGCGGCGGCTGGCCGACCTGCTGCGGAGCGGCCTCGCGACGGCCGAGCAGGCGGGGTACGGGATGTGGGAGGAGACGGCGGCCCGCATGGTCGACGCGCAGGCGCCCGGACTGGCCGCCCGGGTGCGGGAGTTGGGTGCGATCCCCGCCTCCGGTCCGGGCTGGCCCGTACGGCTGCTGGAGGAGTGCGCGCTGCTCCATCTCCTCGGCCAGGGCTGGCTGCGCCGGGATTCGCTGCCGGACGAACTGGCCGCGACGGTCCGCTCCCGAGTCGGTCTGTCCGGCTCGGCGGGCGGCCCCCCGCTGCGGGACCGCTGGCTGGTCCTCGCCGAGTACGACACGGCGGACAGCCGCCTCACCACCCGCAGGATCTGGTTGTACGGCGAGGAGTCCGGCCGCACGGTCCGGGTCCTCTCCTACGGGCCGGCCGGCCGTGCGCCGGAGCTGACCCTGCCGGTGGGCCTGGCCTTCGAGGCGGAGGTGTCCGCGTATCCGGGGACGGGGCGGCTCCGGGTGGCCCTGGGTGAGCGGTTCACCCTCCCCGCGCCCACGCGCGGCCGCCCGCCGGGAGTGAGCACATCCCGTGCGGCGGCCCGTTACGGCGAGGCCCTGGGGGACGATCCCTGGCTCGACGCCTTCCCGGTCACGCTGTCCCGGGTCATACCCACCCCCGACGGAGACTCCTGGCAACTCGCGGACGCGGAAGGGGACTTCGCCCTCCCCCTCGCGCCCTCGGCGCTCTCCGGACCCGGGCTGTGGCGGCTCGCCGCCCTCTCCGGCGGCGCCCCCGTCACGGTCTTCGGCGAGTGCGGTCACCGTGGCTTCGCTCCGCTGACGGCCTGGCCGGAGGGGACGGGCGAGGCGGTACGGCTGTGCTGACCCGCGGCGTCACATCCGCCGCCGGCCTCCCCTTCCCACCCACCGCCCGATTCCGCCGCCCCTGTGCCTCCGTACGGAAAGGACGTTCATGAACGTGATCCCCGCCTCGGCGGCCGTACCCGTCGAGGGCTCCTGGGAGGAGCTGGTCACCCTGGCGCTGCTCGGGACCGAGCGGCGTACGCCGCCCGCCTGGGCGGCCGGGCGCGAGGTGCCGGTGGCCGTTCTGGACGCGGCCGCCGTGGCGACCCTGCGGCGG
>NZ_JBHWEL010000130.1:0-13384 GCF_042734135.1 Streptomyces sp. NPDC059668
CGCCCGCCCCCCCCGCCCCCGCCTCCCACCCACCCGCCCCCCCCCCCCCGCGGCCGGCGCCGCCGGCGGGCCGGCCCCCCCCCCCCCCCCGGGACAGGAAGGGAACGGCTACTTGATGTGGGCCGCCGCACAGGCCGACTTGTACTTGACCGTGCAGATGTCCCCGACGGTGTAGATCTGGTCCTGGAGCACCGTCTCCTTGACGTTGGCCTTGGTGAGCGCGACCACGGGGACGAGCTGGGCCGGGACCTTCTTGGTCGTGGGGCTGTCGACCTTGTCGCGGGTCAGCGCGTCGAACTCGATCCCGCGGCCCTGGACCTTGGCCACGGCCATCTCGGCGGCGGCGGTGGCCTCCTGCGGGTACGACTTGTAGACGCTCATGTACTGGTCGCCCGAGATGATCCGCTGCACCGCGTCGAGCTCGGCGTCCTGGCCGGTGACCGGCGGCACGTTGCTGACACCCATGGTCTTCATCGCGTCGATGACCGCACCCGCGATGCCGTCGTTGGCGGAGTAGACACCGGCGATGTGGCTGACGCCGATGGCCGAGATGGCCTCCTCCATGTTGGCCTTGGCCTTGACCGGATCCCAGTCCGTGGTGTCGTACTTCCGGGCGATCTCGACCTTGCCGTCGAGCACGGACATGGCGCCCGCCTTGAACTGCGCCGCGTTCGGGTCGGTGGGCGCGCCGTTCATCATCACGATCTGCTTCGTGGCGGCGTCGGGGCCCAGCGCCTTCAGCAGCTCCTTGCCCTGCACCTCTCCGACGAGCTCGTTGTCGAAGGAGATGTACGCGTCGATCGGTCCCTCGGCCAGGCGGTCGTAGGCGATGACGGGGATGCCCGCGTCCTTGGCCTTGCGCACACCGCTCGCGATGGCCTTGGAGTCGACCGCGTCCACGAGGAGGACGTCGACCTTGTCGTCCACCATCTGCTGGAGCTGCGCGTTCTGCTTGCTCGCGCTCTGCTCGGCGTTGCGGTAGACGACCTGGCCCTTGCCGTTGGTGAGCTTCTTGACCTGCTCCTCGATGATCGGGTGATCGAACTTCTCGTAACGCGTGTTCCCCTTCTCCGGGAGAAGGAGACCCACCTTGATGTCGTCGCCCTTGGTCGGGCTCGCCTTGGAGTCGCTGCCGCCGATCCCGTCCACGACCCCGCAGCCGGCGAGTGAGACGGCCATCGCGGACGAGGCCAGGGCTATGGCCGTACGACGAAGCCGGGTGTTACGAGTGTTCACATCAGGTGCCTTCCGGGCGAGGTAGCTGCATTGCGACCCAGGTGGCTGAAAGCCAACGCGGCGATCACCTCAGCGTCAAGGAGTAACCACTTAACGAGATGGCAACAGCGTTCTGTGTTCCTCAAGTGAACACGATGGGAAGAGCGTGTACCTCCACTTCCACGCAACACCTGCGGGGTTCCTCGTTCCCACACACCTCGCCGGGGCCCGGCAAACCCCGCCCCCGACCTGGAGACTTGAAGATGGCCGAGTATCACCGCAGCTCCGGACGGCCGAGGACGAGCCCGCCGCGACGCGGAGGGGCGACCCTCGTGCGGCCTTCAGTGATCTGCGTCACCTCTCGGCCCGCCTGTCGGGCGCATCGCACAACTCCGGCCGCAATGACCGTTTATGTCGCACCCGCCTGCAAACGGCGGTTCGCGTGAACGTCACTTAGCGGGGCACACCGAAGAAAACGGACCGCCGTGCCCACGGCGCGGAGTTGGCCGAATCGGCACCCTCGTCGACCACGGCCGTGGGAAAGGCACCTGGCAGAACGTCACCACCGCTCGCCGGGAGTCCGCCGGCCTCACCGTTTCCGCGGGCAAACACCTGTGCGTCCGGGGCCTGTTGCGAAACCCCGGCCCGCCCCGCGACGCCCGGTACGCACCCCCGCCGCACCGGCCGGCTCCGCCGGCGTCGGGTCCGGCCGCGCCCCTCGGACAACTCACCCGCTCGGCGGGCCTCTTCCCGCGACGCGTGCCCCCGCCGCGGGCACGCGATGGGGCCGGGAGGTGGATCACCTCCCGGCCCCTTCGACGATCGGGAACTACTCCGGCGACCGCTTCGGCCGCCACACCACCAGCGCGCTCGTCTGCTGGACCTCCTGGTACGGGACGAGGTCCCGCCGGTAGGAGGCGTGCACGGCCGCCTCGCGCTGCCGCATGGCCGCCGCGGCGCCGTCCAGGGCCGACTCCATCTCCACGACACGGGCCTGGAGCGCGGCGACCTGGTTCTCCAGCTCGATGATGCGTTTGATGCCGGCCAGGTTGATGCCCTCGTCCTGCGACAACTGCTGGACGGTGCGCAGCAGTTCGATGTCACGGGCGGAGTAGCGTCGGCCGCGCCCGGGCGTGCGGTCCGGGGAGACCAGTCCGAGGCGGTCGTACTGGCGCAGGGTCTGCGGGTGCAGGCCGGAGAGCTGGGCCGCCACCGAGATGACGTAGACCGGGGTCTCCTCGGTCAGTTCATAGGGGTTCCGACGACGGCCGTCCATCTGCTCAAGCTCCCTTCGCGGCCTGGAACAGCTCCGCCCGCGGGTCCTCGTCCGCGGTTGCCTCGCGATACGCCTCCAGGGCGTCACGCGCCTTGCCCGACACGTCCGTGGGGACCGCGACCTCGACGGTGACGAGGAGGTCGCCGCGGGTGCCGTCCTTGCGGACCGCGCCCTTGCCGCGGGCCCGCATCGTACGGCCGTTGGGCGTGCCCGGGGGCAGTTTCAGGGTGACCGGGGGACCGCCCAGGGTCGGTACCCGCACCTCGCCGCCGAGTGCCGCCTCCGCGAAGGTGACGGGCACGGTGACGGTGAGGTTGTCGCCCTTGCGGCCGAAGACCGGGTGCGCGTCCACATGGACCGTGACGTACAGGTCGCCGGCCGGGCCGCCCCGTTCGCCTGGCGCGCCCTTGCCGCGCAGGCGGATGCGCTGGCTGTCCGAGACCCCGGCGGGGATACGGACCTGCATCGTGCGCGAGGACTTGGCGCGGCCGCTGCCCTTGCAGATCTCGCAGGGGTGCTCCGCGATGAGGCCGCGGCCCTTGCAGTCGGGGCACGGGTCGGTGAGCGAGAAGCCGCCGCCCGAACCCCGCGCCACCTGGCCGGTGCCGACGCACGTCGGGCACACCCGGGGTGTGCCGTTCGCGTCGCCGGTGCCGGAGCAGGCCTTGCAGGGTGACTGGGACGTCATCCGCAGCGGGACCGTCGCGCCGTCCACCGCCTCGGTGAAGCTCAGCGTCACCTCGGTGTCGATGTCCTGGCCGCGCCGGGGCTGGGTCCGGGTACCGGTGCCCGCGCCGCCGCGGTTGAACAGGCCTCCGAAGACGTCGCCTATGCCGCCGCCGAAGCCGCCGGCCCCGCCTCCCGCTCCGCCCTGGGCACCGCCTCCGAAGAGGTCTCCCAGGTCGAAGTTGAAGTTGCCGCCGCCTGCCCCGGGCCCGGGACGGAAACCGCCGTTGCCGAAGAGGGCGCGTGCCTCGTCGTACTCCTTGCGCTTCTTGGCGTCCCCGAGGATGTCGTTCGCCTCGGAGATCTCCTTGAAGCGCTCCTCGGCCTTGGCGTTGCCCTTGTTGGCGTCCGGGTGGAACTCGCGGGCGAGCTTCCGGTACGCCTTCTTGATCTCGGCCTCGGTGGCGTCCTTGGGGACGCCGAGGACCTTGTAGTAGTCCTTCTCGATGAAGTCCTTGGTGCTCATCCCCGACGTCCCTCCTTCCTCATCGTGTCAACGTCAGCCCTCGTCCGGGCCACCGCTCTCCTTGTCCTCGGCCGCCTCAGCCGTCGCGTCGTCGGACTTGGCGGACTGCGCGCCCGGCTGGGGCTCGGCGACCGCCACCCGCGCGGGGCGGATGGTGCGCTCGCCGAAGCGATACCCGGGCTGCAGAATCGCCACGCACGTCGTCTCCGTGACGTCCGGCGCGTACGAGTGCATCAGGGCCTCGTGGATCATCGGGTCGAAGGGCTCGCCCTCCTTGCCGAACTGCTGAAGCCCCATCTTCGCCGCGACGGTCTCCAGCGACTCGGCCACCGACTTGAAACCGCCGACCAGTTCACCGTGTTCCCGCGCGCGGCCGATGTCGTCGAGGACGGGCAGGAGCTCGGTCAGGAGGTTCGCGATGGCGATCTCCTTGACCGCGATCCGGTCGCGCTCGACCCGGCGGCGGTAGTTCTGGTACTCGGCCTGGAGCCGCTGGAGGTCCGCGGTGCGCTCACCGAGCGCCGTACGTACCTGGTCCTGCTGCGCCGTCCGCCCGGCGGTGTGTGCTGGGGCGGCGGCGCCCCCGGCCGGGGACGCCCCCTCCGCGGAGGGGGCGTCCTTCGGCTCGGCGTCGTCAGGGGTGGCGCCGGAGGGGACGTCAGGCTTCTCGTCGAAACCCGGGGTCTCCTCCGTCACGCGGCACCGTCCTTGCGGTCCTCGTCGACGATCTCGGCGTCCACGACGTCGTCCTCGGCCCTGGCCTGGTCGGCACCGGCGGCACCCTCGGCGCCACCGCCCGCCTGCGCGGCCTGGGCGTCGGCGTACATGGCCTGGCCCAGCTTCTGCGAGACGGCGGCGACCTTCTCGGTGGCCGTACGGATCTCGGCGGTGTCCTCGCCCTTGAGCGCGGCCTTCAGCTCCTCGACGGACGCCTCGACCTCGGTCTTGACGTCACCGGGGACCTTGTCCTCGTTGTCCTTGAGGAACTTCTCCGTCTGGTAGACGAGCTGCTCGCCCTGGTTGCGGGTCTCGGCGGCCTCGCGGCGGGCGTGGTCCTCCTCCGCGTACTTCTCGGCCTCTTCGCGCATCCGGTTGACCTCGTCCTTCGGCAGCGAGGAGCCGCCGGTGACGGTCATCTTCTGCTCCTTGCCCGTGCCCAGGTCCTTCGCGGTCACGTGCATGATGCCGTTGGCGTCGATGTCGAAGGCGACCTCGATCTGCGGGACGCCGCGGGGCGCCGGCGGCAGACCGGTCAGCTCGAACATCCCGAGCTTCTTGTTGTACGCCGCGATCTCGCGCTCGCCCTGGTAGACCTGGATCTGCACGGACGGCTGGTTGTCCTCGGCCGTCGTGAAGATCTCGGACCGCTTGGTCGGGATCGTGGTGTTGCGCTCGATGAGCTTCGTCATGATCCCTCCCTTGGTCTCGATACCGAGGGACAGCGGGGTCACGTCGAGGAGCAGGACGTCCTTGACCTCGCCCTTGAGGACACCGGCCTGCAGGGCGGCGCCGATGGCGACGACCTCGTCCGGG
Organism: Streptomyces sp. NPDC059668; assembly: GCF_042734135.1. NCBI lineage: Bacteria > Bacillati > Actinomycetota > Actinomycetes > Kitasatosporales > Streptomycetaceae > Streptomyces > Streptomyces sp. NPDC059668. The sequence continues at coordinate 5,217 of NZ_JBHWEL010000130.1, forward strand.
TTGACACCCTTGTTGGCCTCGTTGCCGCCGGTCAGCTCCTTGACGAGCTCGGCGACGGCCGGCATACGGGTGGAGCCACCGACGAGAACGACGTGGTCGATCTCGGACAGGTTGATGCCCGCGTCCTTGATGACGTTGTGGAACGGCGTCTTGCAGCGCTCCAGAAGGTCGGCGGTGAGCTGCTGGAACTGGGCGCGCGTGAGCTTCTCGTCCAGGTGCAGCGGGCCCTCGGCGGAGGCCGTGATGTAGGGCAGGTTGATCGAGGTCTCGGTGGACGAGGACAGCTCGATCTTGGCCTTCTCCGCCGCCTCACGGAGGCGCTGGAGGGCCATCTTGTCCTTGGCGAGGTCCACGCCGTGACCGGACTTGAACTGCTGCACCAGGTAGTCGACGACCCGCTGGTCCCAGTCGTCACCACCGAGGTGGTTGTCGCCGTTCGTGGCCTTCACCTCGACGACGCCGTCGCCGATCTCCAGGAGGGACACGTCGAAGGTGCCGCCACCGAGGTCGAAGACGAGGATCGTCTGGTCGTCCTTGTCCAGGCCGTACGCGAGCGCGGCGGCCGTGGGCTCGTTGACGATACGCAGGACGTTCAGGCCCGCGATCTCGCCGGCCTCCTTCGTCGCCTGACGCTCGGAGTCGTTGAAGTACGCCGGAACGGTGATGACCGCGTCCGTGACCTTCTCACCCAGGTAGGCCTCGGCGTCGCGCTTCAGCTTCTGCAGGATGAACGCGCTCATCTGCTGCGGGTTGAAGTGCTTCCCGTCGAGCTCGATCTTCCAGTCCGTACCCATGTGACGCTTCACCGAGCGGATGGTCCGGTCCACGTTCGTGACCGCCTGGCGCTTGGCGACCTCGCCGACGAGCACCTCACCGTTCTTGGCGAAGGCGACGACGGACGGCGTGGTCCTGGCACCCTCGGCGTTGGTGATGACGGTGGGCTCGCCGCCCTCCAGAACGCTGACGACGGAGTTAGTCGTGCCCAGGTCGATGCCGACCGCACGTGCCATTTCAATTCCTCCAGCAATGACTTGAGTGGAACGGACTCAAGTGTGCACGACACCCGGCTCGCGGTCAACAGAGCTGAGTCGAGGGGGCTCAAGTCTTATCTGTTCCTTACACGCAGGTGTGCCCCGACCTGCGGTTTTCCCGGAAGGCTCGCCCCGTGGACGGGCACACGAAGGAGTCCCAGGACCACCACGACGGCCCCACCGGCCACCCACAGGGCCGCCGTCGCCGCCACCCACCCCATGTCGATCAGCATGCCGACGAGTGCACCCGCGAAGCCGGTGACCCCGACGAGGACCGCGGCACCCCTCGGTGTGACACCGAGGTGCCGCAGGCGGTGGACGAGATGGTCGGGGGCGTCGCGCAGCAGCGGACGTCCGGCCAGCCGCCGCGACACCAGCACCAGCGCCGCGTCCGCGGTCGCCACCACCGTCAGCGCGAACACGGCCCCCGCGCTCGACCCGGCCTCCCGGCCCGTGTGCACCAGCACCGCCGCCGAGGCCAGCACGAACCCGGCGAACAGGCCGCCACAGCGCCCCGGCGCGATCCGGGCGGGCGGCCAGCCGTGCATCAGGAACCCGGTCAGCGCGGCGGCCAGCACGCTCAGCAGGGTCGCGAGCCCGTCCATGACCTCGGCGGCCGCGCACCCGCTCAGCGCGAAGGCGGTGACCACGGCGACCGTCCCCATCACTCCATCGGCGTGATCGAGGCAGGTGAATGCGTGCGCGACCAGGACGATCCACCCGACGGCCACGACCCCCACCGTCAGTCCGAGTTCGTCGAACGGCACCGTCAGCGCGGCGGCGGTGGTCACGACGGCCACCCGCACCGGAAGCGGTACGGGCCGCAGGTCGGCGACGAGCCCGAGGACACCGACCCCCACCGCGGCGACCAGCAGCCGCCCCGCCGCGGGACCCAGCGGGGCGACGCCCGTCCAGTCACCGGCGCCGGCGACGAGCGCCGCCGCGACGATCACCGCCGGCCCGCCGAGCAGCGCCACCACGCGCCCCTGCCGCCGCTCGACCGCGCCCAGGCGCAGGGCGAGCGGCCGCAGCAGCGCGGCGAGCAGGGCGGCGAGGAACAGGGCGGCGATGGCGGCGGCGATTCCGTACAACACAGCGCCAATTTAGGGTTGAATGTCTGAAATGCGCCGCAGATCACACGATCAGGTTTACGTGTCGACCCCGCGGCTCCGGGAAGGGACACCCCCGTCAGGCAACCCTCAGCGACGCAGATCACCGCACCGCTGGCTACAGTGCGGCGCAAGAAGTGGGTAGTCTCAGACGGACTGCATAAGTTACCGCTTAGTAATCACATAAAGCCCCACCTCGCAGGCCCGAGGAGCCCCCAATGCAACTCGCCGCGATCATTGTGTCGCTGACCCTGACCGTGGTCGGCGTTGCGCTCATCGCCCGAGCCGTCGCGCAGATCTACCGGTTCATCAAGCTCGGCCAGCCGCTCCCGGCCGGCTCCCGGACCGACGCCTGGAAGGCCCGCAGCATCACGCTGGCCAAGGAGTTCGTCGGTCACACCCGGATGAACCGGTGGGGGATCGTCGGCGTCGCGCACTGGTTCGTCGCCGTCGGGTTCCTGACCCTCGGCCTGACGATCGTCACCGCCTACGGCCAGCTGTTCAAGGCCGACTGGACGCTGCCCGTCCTCGGCGACTGGCTGCCGTACGAGCTGTACACCGAGTTCATCGCGCTGTTCACGACGCTCGGCATCCTCGTGCTGATCGCGATCCGACAGCTGAACCGGCCGTCGAAGCCGGGCCGCAAGTCGCGCTTCGCGGGCTCCAAGACCGGCCAGGCCTACTTCGTCGAGGCCGTCATCCTCGTCATCGGCCTCGCCATCATGACCCTGCGCGGCCTGGAAGGCGCCATCCACGGCGTCCACCACTACGAGGCCGCGTACTGGGCGTCGTACCCCCTGGTCGCCGCCTTCAAGGGCCTGAGCCTCGGCACCCTGCAGAACCTGGTCTACCTGACCGCCATGATCAAGCTCGGCGTCACCATGGGCTGGGCGATCACGGTCGGCCTCAACACCAACATGGGTGTCGCCTGGCACCGCTTCCTCGCCTTCCCGAACATCTGGTTCAAGCGGAACGCGGACGGCGCCACCGCGCTCGGCGGCCTGCTCCCGATGACCTCCGGCGGCAAGGACATCGACTTCACCGACCCCGGCGAGGACGACGTCTTCGGCGTCTCCCAGGTCGAGCAGTTCTCCTGGAAGGGCCTGCTGGACTTCTCCACCTGCACCGAGTGCGGTCGCTGCCAGTCGCAGTGCCCCGCCTGGAACACGGGCAAGCCGCTCTCCCCCAAGCTGCTGATCATGTCGCTGCGGGATCACGCGCACGCCAAGGCCCCCTACCTGCTCGCGGGCGGCGGCAAGGACATGGAGGGCAACGAGAAGGCCTCGGCCGAGGCCCTCGCGGACGTGCCCGCCGCGGCGCTGGCGGAGGCCGAACGGCCCCTCGTCGGCACCGTCGAGGAGAACGGCGTCATCGACCCCGACGTCCTGTGGTCCTGCACCACCTGCGGCGCCTGCGTCGAACAGTGCCCCGTCGACATCGAGCACGTCGACCACATCGTCGACATGCGCCGCTACCAGGTGATGATCGAGAGCGCGTTCCCGTCCGAGGCGGGCACGATGCTCAAGAACCTGGAGAAGAAGGGCAACCCCTGGGGCCTGGCCAAGAAGCAGCGGCTGGAGTGGACCAAGGAGGTCGACTTCGAGATCCCCGTCGTCGGCCGCGACATCGAGGACCTCACCGAGGTCGAGTACCTGTACTGGGTCGGCTGCGCCGGCGCGCTGGAGGACCGCGCCAAGAAGACCACGAAGGCCTTCGCGGAACTGCTCCACATGGCGGGCGTCAAGTTCGCGATCATGGGCGGCGACGAGAAGTGCACCGGTGACTCCGCCCGCCGCCTCGGCAACGAACCCCTCTTCCAGGAACTCGGCATGGAGAACGTCGCCGCGCTGAACATGGCGTTCGGCGAGGAGACGGACGACGAGGGCAACACCACCCCCGAGTCGAGGAAGCCGCAGTCGGCGAAGAAGATCGTCGCCACCTGCCCGCACTGCCTCAACACCATCGGCAACGAGTACCCGCAACTCGGCGGCGACTACGAGGTCATCCACCACACCCAGCTGCTCCAGCACCTCATCGACGAGGGCAAGCTGCTCCCGGTGACCCCGGTCGAGGGTCTGATCACCTACCACGACCCCTGCTACCTGGGCCGCCACAACAAGATCTACACGCCGCCGCGCGAGATCATGTCCGCCGTCCCGGGCCTGCGCCAGCAGGAGATGCACCGCCACAAGGAGCGCGGCTTCTGCTGCGGCGCCGGTGGCGCGCGCATGTGGATGGAGGAGCGGATCGGCAAGCGCATCAACAACGAGCGCGTCGACGAGGCCCTGTCGCTGAACCCCGACATCGTCTCCACCGCCTGCCCGTTCTGCCTCGTCATGCTGACCGACTCGGTCAACGGCAAGAAGAACGACGGCAAGGCCAAGGAGTCCGTCCAGGTCGTCGACGTCGCGCAGCTGCTGCTCGACTCCGTCAGGACGCCGGTCGATCCGGCGGGGGCCGCGGAGGCCGAGAGCGAGCCGGAGCCCGAGCCGGTGAAGTAGCCCGGGAGCGACCCAGGAACGCCGGAGGAGCTGATGACAGCGCCTCCGGCGTTCCGCGTTCTCCCCCCCGCTCCCCCACGTCCGGGTTCCCGCGGACGGACTCCCGGCCCGGGGGCCACACCCCTCCCGCAAGAAATCCGAACTCACGTACAACCCTCCTGCCTGCCTGTGGGTCTCCTGTTCGCCGACCGGATCATGAACGTCAGGGCAACTCCCGGCGAACGTGGACCGTCCGCACCCCATTGACTGGGAGTGCCCGCCAGGCATTCCCGCATGCCGCAGGAGAATCCCGCATGCACAAGCAGCACCTGCACCACCGTCCCCGTGCCCTGCAGCTCGCCCTCGCGACGGCCACCGCGGCCGCCCTGACCGGCGGTCTGCTCACGTTCTCGGCCGCGACGGCCACGGCCGCCGACTCCACGACCGTCCCGGCGGCCGACTTCAACGGCGACGGCATCGGCGACGTCGCCTTCTCCGCCCAGGGCGCCTACGTCAGCGGCCACAAGGCCGCGGGCCAGCTCGTCGCCCTCTACGGCACCGCCACCGGTGTGTCGGCCGCCAAGCGCTCCACGCTCAGCCAGAACACCGCCGGGGTTCCCGGCACCGCCGAGGCCGGGGACGGCTTCGGCGCGGAGACCGCGTACGCGGACTTCAACGGCGACGGATACGACGACCTCGCCGTGTCCTCTCCGCACGAGAAGTTCGGCAACGACACCGACGCCGGCGGCCTCTCCGTCCTCTGGGGCTCCCCGAGCGGCCTCACCGGCAAGGGCGTGGCCATCGCCGACCCGGCCTCCTCCTCGCACGACCTGTGGGGCAAGAACCTGGCCGCCGGTGACTTCGACGGCGACGGCAAGGCCGACCTCGCCGTCGGCAACACGTCGAGCACGATCTACGTCTACAAGGGCGGCATCACCGCCGGCGGCGCGGCCGGCCTCGCCCGGACCACGATCAAGCCCCCGATCCAGTCCGGCGGCGGCGCCCTCGGTCCGCTGAACCTCACCGCCGGTGACATCAACGGCGACGGCCGCACCGACCTGGTGGTGGACGGCTTCGAGACCAAGACCGACTACGGCTGGAACACGAACTACTACGTGCCCGGCACGGCGAACGGTCTGAGCGTCTCCGCAGCGAAGCCCCTGAAGACCGGCATCATCACGGCCGTCGGCGACATCAACGGCGACGGCTTCGGCGACATCGTCAGCGGCGCGCCCTGGGACAACACCAAGCTCAGTGACGGCACGACCCCTCCGGACTCCGCGTACGGCGGCAAGGTGAACATCACCTACGGCTCCGCCTCGGGCCCCGCCTCGACCGCCGGCATCAGCCAGAGCACCGGCAGCGTGCCCGGCACCGCGGAGAAGAACGACAGCTTCGGCTACGAGCTCGACCTCGGCGACATCAACCACGACGGTTACCAGGACCTCGTCGTCAGCACCGCCTACGAGGACCTCGACGGCCACGCGGACGCCGGCATGGTGACCGTCCTGTACGGCTCCGCGCACGGCGTCAACACCTCCTCCGGCGCGCAGGCCTTCGCCCAGAGCACGCCGGGCGTCCCGGGCAACGACGAGAAGGGCGACCTCTTCGGCCTGGACGTGAAGCTCGACGACGTGACCGGCGACGGCAGGGCCGACCTCCTGGTGGGCTCGTACGAGAACGCCGGCGACGGCACGATCACCTACCTGCCCTCCAACGGCACCAAGATCACCACGACCGGCTCGCGCTCCGTCTGGCCGGCCGACGCGGGCGTCTCGACCACGGGTGCCCCGGCCTTCGGCGCCAATTTCGCGGACTGAGTCCGCTTTCGCCGAAGGGCGCATTCCCCCCGGAGCGCGCGTGGACCGTTCGTACGGCCCGCCCGACGCGACTCGTGCTCGTGCCCGTGCCCGTACAGCTTGCGTGGCGTGATCCGTGCGGATCCGGCCTTCGTGGCATGACGTGCCCGTAGGACCTCGCACCGCACGGACTCGTACGGCTCGCGTAACTCGTACGGCCCCCGCGGACGGCACCACGCGCGGGGTTCCCGTCGCACGCGTATTCGCACGGCTCAGGCCGGGCCCGCACCCGCGGACCCGGCCTGAGCGCCGCCGCCTCCGTCCCCGCCGGGACATCCCTCACATGACCCCGGCGCGACCCCCGGAAAACCCCCCATTCGGCCCTTGTGCGGCCCCTTAAGGGATGTCACAGCTCGGACCCAAACCCCGCTCCACGGGCCCCGGCCCGACACGTCACTGTGCGAGACCAGGTACGTTCGATTACGTGGCTGGATTCAGGATCGGGCGCGGCCGGGACAACCGGGCCCCGCAAGCGCGACCGCAACAACACCAACCGTCGTACGGGCAGCAGGCCCCGCAGGGAGGCCGGGAGCCGTACGGCTACCCGCCCGCGCCCTCGCGGCAGCAGCAGCAGCCCTACGGTGGGCAGCCCTACGGCGGTGGGCAGCAGCCCTACGGCCGTGGACAGCAGGGCGGCGGACACCAGGGCGGCTGGCCCCAGGCCGGCGGCCCCGGCGGCGGTGAACCGGAGTACTTCGGCGACGGGCACCCGCAGCAGGGCCCTGACCCGTACGCGGCGAACAGCCCCGGCCACACCCAGGCCTTCTCTGTCGGCGAGGACCCGTACACCCAGGGCGAGACCTACCGCGCGGGCCAGGCCGCGGCCCCGCCCGTAGGCCCCCGCCTGCACTGGAAGGACCTGCTGAAGGGCATCGTCACCAGCCCCAGACAGACCTTCCTGCAGATGCGCGACTACACGATGTGGGCCCCGGCCCTGATCGTGACGTTCCTCTACGGCCTGCTGGCGGTCTTCGGCTTCGACGGCGCCCGCGAGGACGCCATCACCGCCACGCTCTCCAACGCCGTCCCGATCGTCCTGACCACGGCCGTGGCGATCGTCATCAGCACGTTCATCCTGGGCGTGGTCACCCATACCCTGGCCCGCCAGCTCGGTGGCGACGGCGCCTGGCAGCCGACCGTCGGCCTCTCCATGCTGATCATGTCCATCACGGACGCCCCGCGCCTGGTCGTCGCCATGTTCTTCGGCGGCGACGCGTCGTTCGTCCAGCTCCTCGGCTGGGTGACATGGGTGGCGGCGGGCGCTCTGCTCACCCTCATGGTCAGCAGGTCCCACGACCTCCCCTGGCCGAAGGCCCTGGCCGCGTCGGCGATCCAGCTGATCGCGATCCTGTCGATCATCAAGCTGGGCACGTTCTGACGGATGGATCACGGCGGGCGCGCCGCCGCACCACGCACGAGAAAGGGGCTTCTCCCAGGCCGCCGGACGGCACGGGAGGGGCCCCTTTTCTCGCTCTCCGGAAGAGGCGTACCACGGCCTGATTGCCGGCATGCGGCGTGTCGGAGACACGCTCCCACAGCGACCTCGTCCCCCACACAAAGCGGGGCGCGCACGTGGAAGTCCGGCGGTCGGGTGACTTCGCTCCACCCCCGCCGTTGTTGTTGTTATTGTTGTTGTTGTTCCCACCTCCGCCGTTGTTGTTGTTATTGTTGTTGTTGTTCGCTCCGCGG
>NZ_JBHWEL010000131.1:0-13332 GCF_042734135.1 Streptomyces sp. NPDC059668
TTTCCCTTTCCGGCGAGTCCGACTCTATCAGATCCTTTCGGGCCTGATTCCCAGTCAGTGGGGTTTGTCTTCCCGGCTGTTGGGCCGTTCCGACGTCCCGAACTTTAGCGGATCCTCCCGGCAGGTCCTAATCGGACCGCCGAGCCCATTCGAATTGAATTCGGGCACGCCGAATTCGCCCCGGCTGGGAGATCGTGCTGGTGGTTTGGGTGCCGCGTCCGCGGCGGAGGTGTTACCGGAGAACCGTTACGGCTCCGTGGCAACTCGAAGAATCTTACGGATCCGGCAGGGGGATGTCAACCGTCCCTGTCAAGATCTTTAATCGAGGTCGGTGAGTCGGCCGCCGGCGTCCGGCTGGGCGTGCTCCACGCGGCGGAGGAGACGGGTCAGGACCTCGCCCAGGACACCGCGCTCCTCGGTGGAGAGGTCCTGGAGAAGGTCCTCCTCGAAGACCGTGGCCAGGCGCATGGCCTCCAGCCACTTCTCGCGGCCCTCGCCCGTCAGCTCCACGATGACCCGCACCCGGTTCGACTCGTCCCGCTCCCTGGTGACGAGTCCCTCCGCGACCAGGCGGTCGATCCGGTGGGTCATCGCGGCCGGGGTCAGCCCCAGTCGCTTCGCCAGGTCGCTCGGGCCCATGCGGTACGGGGCTCCGGAGAGCACGAGGGCCTTGAGGACCTCCCACTCGGCGTTGCTGATGCCGAGGTTGGCGGTCTGCCGGCCGTAGGCCACGTTCATCCGGCGGTTGAGACGGCCGAGCGCCGAGACGATCTTCTCGACCTGGGGGTCGAGGTCCTGGAACTCGCGCTGATAGGCGGCGATCTGTTCTTCGAGTGTCGGCTCACCGCTGACGCCGGGGGTGTCGGCCATGGCCGAAGTATCGCATGGCTCGCTTGGCGTTGAAGTCCTTCTAGGTGTAGAGTTCAACTTCTAACTTTAGCTTCGAAGTCTTCAGGCTTGCACCCTTGTGGGTGCGGGCCTGTTTCTTCGCGACCAAGGCAGGTGAAAGTGACCAGGGCGATGGGCGCAGCGATGCGCCGGATCCACGTAGGCAACGCACTCGGAGCGTTCGGGCTCGGATTTACCGTCCCCTTCCTCTATGTCTATGTGGCGCAGGTGCGGGGACTCGGCTCCATGACGGCGGGCGTGGTGCTCGCCGTCTTCGCCGTGGCCGCGCTCGTGGTGCTGCCGTTCGCCGGACGCGCCATCGTCCGGCGCGGCCCGCTGCCGGTCCTGCTCACCGCCCTGGCCACCGCCGCCCTCGGATCGCTGAGTCTGGGGCTCGCGAGCAGCGCCACGACGGTGGTGCTGTCGGCGGCCGCGCTCGGGGCCGGGCAGGCCGTGATGCAGCCGGCGCTGGCGACGATGATCGTGGACTGTTCCACCGCGGACACCCGCTCGCGTGCCTTCGCCACACAGTTCTTCCTGCAGAACCTCGGACTCGGGGTCGGTGGCCTGATCGGCGGACACATCGTCGACCCGACCCGGGCGGGCTCGTTCACGCTGTTGTTCGCGATCGAGGCGGCGATGTTCCTGGTGCTCGTCGTGATCATGGCGACGGTGCGGGTGCCGCACGCGCCGCGGATCCGGGGCGCGGCGCCGCAGGCCGGGGGCGGCGGTTGGAAGCAGCTGCTCGGCAACCGGGCCATGGTGCAGCTGTCGGTGCTGGGCTTCGTGCTGTTCTTCGCCTGTTACGGGCAGTTCGAGTCGGGGCTCTCCGCGTACGGCGTCGAGGCGGCCGGCATCTCGACCTCCGCGCTCGGTACGGCGATGGCGGCGAACACGGCGATGATCGTGGTGGCGCAGTTCGCCGTGCTGAAGCTCGTCGAGCGGCAGAAGCGGTCCCGGGTGATCGCCGCGGTGGGGCTCATCTGGGCCGTCGCCTGGGTCGCGGCCGGGTACGCGGGCCTCGGGCACGGCAGCCGGACCATGGCGACGGCCGCGTTCGTCTCGACGTACGCGCTCTTCGGGCTCGGTGAGGCGATGCTGTCGCCGACCGTGGCGCCGCTGGTCGCCGATCTGGCGCCGGCGGGCCTCGCGGGGCAGTACAACTCCGCCTTCGCCCTGGTGAAGCAGCTCGCGCTGGCCATCGGTCCGGCGGTGGGCGGTCCGATGGGGGCCTCGCTGCACGGTCCGTACGTCGTGACGTTCCTGCTGTTCTCGCTGGGCATCACGTTCCTGGCGGTGCGGCTCGGGCGGCAGCTCAGTCCGGTGCAGGACCAGCCGTGGCTGGCGAGGAGCCGGGTGGTCGCCCAGGGCGGGGCGCCCGCGGAGCCGGTGACCGCGAGCGTCTGACGGACGACCTGAACACGGCCGTCATCACTTCGTGTGGTGGCGGCCCAGCCGTCCGGGCTCCGGGGTGCTCCCGGGGGAGTTGCGGTTCAGTGGGCGGTGCGGGGAAGGGCGAACTCGCACCACACGGCCTTTCCGCCGCCGGGGGTGCGTCTGGAGCCCCAGCCGGAGGCGATCGTGGCGACGATCGCGATGCCCCGGCCGGCCTCGTCGGCGGGTTCGGCGCGGCGGCGGCGCGGGAGGTGGTCGTCGCCGTCGGTGACCTCGATGATCAGTCGGCGGTCGGTGCGGCGCAGCCGCAGCCGCATCGGCGGGGTGCCGTGTTGCAGGGAGTTGGCGACGAGTTCGCTGGTGGCGAGGACGCCCAGGTCGTGCAGTTCCGGAGGGAAGCGCCAGCTCGTCAGGACGCCGGAGGCGAAGGCACGCGCGCGGGGCGCGGCTTCCACCCCGCCCAGCAGTTCCAGCGCGGCGTTGCGGAAGAGCTCGCCGTCGGGGCCCGTACGGGCGGGGTGCTGGAGGACCAGGACCGCCACGTCGTCGTCGTGGTCGGCGGTGACACCCGCCGAGCGGACGAGACGGTCGCAGACGACCTGGGGTGTGCCGGTGGCGCCGGCGAGGGCGCGCTCCAGGGCGGCGATGCCCTCGTCGAGGTCCTCGTCGCGGCGCTCCACCAGACCGTCGGTGTAGAGGACGGCCGTCGAGCCGGGTCCCAGCGGGACCGAGCCCGACGCGTGCATCCAGCCTCCGGTGCCGAGCGGCGGTCCAGTGGGTTCGTCGGCCCGCAGCACCGTGCCGTTCTCGTCGCGGACGAGGATCGGTAGGTGGCCCGCGGACGCGTAGACGAGCCGGCCCTCGTTGGGGTCGTGGACGGCGTACGCGCAGGTGGCGATCTGGTTGGCGTCGATCTCGGTGGCGAGGCCGTCGAGGAGCTGGAGCACCTCGTGCGGGGGAAGGTCGAGGCGGGCGTAGGCGCGCACGGCGGTGCGCAGCTGGCCCATGACGGCCGCGGCCCGCACCCCCCGTCCCATCACGTCGCCGATGACCAGGGCCGTGCGGCCGCCGCCGAGGGTGATCACGTCGTACCAGTCGCCGCCGACCGCGGCCTCGGTGCCGCCGGGCTGGTAGGTGGCGGCGACCCGCAGGTCGTCGGGTTCCTCCAGCTCCTGGGGGAGCAGGGAGCGCTGGAGGGTGACGGCGGTCTCGCGCTGGCGGCGCTCGCTGGCGCGCAGCCGTTCGGCGGCCTCGGCGTGGTCGGTGACGTCGGTGGCGAAGATCAGCACACCGCCGTCGGGGCCGTCCGGGGTGGCGTCGACGGGGGTGCAGGTGAACGTGTACGAGCGGCCGCCGGGCGCCTTGCGGGACTTGACCGTGCGCGGCTTGGCGCTGCGCAGGACCTGGTCGAGGAGCGGGAGCAGGCCGATCTCCGCGAGCTCGGGGAGCGCCTCGCCCGCGGGCTCGCCGACGGGACGGGGCCCGAAGGCGGCCGCGTAGGCGTCGTTGACGTAGGCGAGGCGGTGCTGGGGGCCGTGCACGAGGGCGACGAGGGCCGGGACGCGGTCGAGGACCTCGCGCACGGGGAGGTCGTCGACGGCGGGGACGAACTGCTGGTCGTCGGTCAGCTGCTCGGCGCGGGCCGCGGGCACGGCTCCTTCACCTCGCCGGTCCGGGGAGGCCATGTGCTCGGTCCGCGCTGCGGCGCGGCGCTGCGTTCCGGGGAGCCGGGCGCTCCAGCGCGTGAAATTCACCGAATCCTTGCCTCGTGATCCTTGCCTGGTGGTGGTCGTCTCCGGTCGGCTCCGGATCCGGTCGGGGTGAGCCCGCGGCGCGGTCGCCGAGGGCTCTGCGTCCCCTGGGGGAGTGCGGCGCTTGGGAAGAAGCCTCGTGGGTGCGGAGAGCGAGCGGTCGGCCCGCCCAAGGTCGTGGACCAGTCTGGCCGACGGGACCGACATCCGTCAGACGCCTGCCTGATCGGTGGAGTTCCTGGGTCCGGTCAGGACGACCCCTTCGGGTCGAGCTTCGGGTCCAGGGGATGTTTTCCACCGGCCGCGAGTTCGAACTCCGCTCGGGGGTGTTCGAGGGATCCGAGAGACACGATCTCCCTCTTGAAGAGTCCCGCCAGGGTCCATTCGGCGAGGACCCGGGCCTTGCGGTTGAAGGTCGGGACCCTGCTGAGGTGGTAGACGCGGTGCATGAACCAGGCAGGATAGCCCTTCAGCTTGCGGCCGTAGACGTGTGCGACGCCCTTGTGCAGGCCCAGGGACGCGACCGAGCCGACGTACTTGTGGGAGTACGTCTCGAGCGGTTCGCCGCGCAGGGAGTGCGCGATGTTGTCCCCGAGGACGCCGGCCTGGCGCACCGCGTGCTGGGCGTTGGGCGCGGTCTCCTTGCCGGTCTCCGCGGCGGTGACGTCGGGGACGGCGGCGGCGTCGCCCGCGGCCCACGCGTGCGTGGTGCCGTCGACGGTGAGCTGGGGCGTGCACTTGAGGCGGCCGCGTTCGTTCAGCGGCAGGTCGGTCGCGGCGAGCACCGGGTGCGGCTTCACTCCGGCGGTCCACACGACCGTACGGGTGGGGAAGCGGGCACCGTCACTGAGGACGGCGATCCGGTCCGCGCAGGAGTCGAGGCGGGTCTTGAGGCGTACGTCGATGTTGCGGCGGCGCAGTTGGGTGATCGTGTACTTGCCCATCTCCTCGCCGACCTCGGGGAGGATGCGGTCCGAGGCCTCGACGAGGATCCACTTCATGTCCTCGGGCTCGATGTTGTGGTAGTAGCGCGCCGTGTAGCGGGCCATGTCCTCCAGTTCACCGAGCGCCTCGACACCCGCGTATCCGCCTCCTACGAAGACGAACGTCAGGGCCGCGTCGCGGATCGCGGGGTCGCGGGTGGAGGAGGCGATGTCCATCTGCTCGATGACGTGGTTGCGCAGGCCGATGGCCTCCTCGACGGTCTTGAAGCCGATGGCGAAGTCGGCGAGACCGGGGATCGGGAGGGCGCGCGAGATCGAGCCGGGCGCGAGGACGAGTTCGTCGTAGGTGAGCTGTTCCGTGCCCACGCCCTCCTCGGTGGCGAGCGTGCTGAGCGTCACGGTGCGCCGGTCGTGGTCGATGGAACGGGCCTCGCCGATCACGATCCGGCACTGGCCGAGGACCCGGCGCAGCGGGACGACCACATGGCGCGGGGAGATCGAGCCGGCGGCCGCTTCGGGAAGGAACGGCTGATACGTCATGTAGGGGTCGGGCGAGACGACGACGAGCTCGACTTCACCCCGCTTAAGTTCCGACTTCAACTTCCGCTGGAGACGGAGGGCGGTGTACATCCCGACGTAGCCGCCGCCGACGATGAGAATGCGCACAGGTTCCTTCACCATCCCATGACGCACCCAGCTCTGGAGTTTGTCCACAGCCTCGACAATTTGTGTGACCGGCCGTCGTGAACGCGGCGGGTTGGCCGATTTGCCGGAGTACGAGGGAAATTCGCAGGTCAGCATGGACGGATAGGGGGTGCGGAGGGGGCGCAATCGGGAGGTATCCGGCCCGTACTCCGATCGGGGGGCGCTCCGTGCGGAACCTGCCCCTTCTGAATTGACCCCCACTCAACTATGTTCGTGTGACGACGGGGTGTAGGGGGATGTGCTGGACGAGTCCGCGCGGCGGGTTCGGGAATCAGGCTTGTTCCGCTCGCTCCGTCTTCCAATGGCGGGGAGTCTCCGGGGGGAGACGTCATTACCGGGGGAACGCTTATGCACATTCAGGACTCTCATTGGTCTTCCGCGTCTGCCATCGCACCCGGTGGCACGGTCGGCGCGGCAGCGGGCGGCAACGGCCGCGGTCCGGGAGACGGATCGCGGACGGCGCCGCTGCGCGTGGACGCACAGCGCAATCTGGAACACGTACTGCGCGCGGCGCGCGAGGTCTTCGGCGAGCTGGGATACGGCGCGCCGATGGAGGACGTCGCGCGGCGCGCCCGGGTCGGTGTCGGCACGGTGTACCGGCGCTTCCCGAGCAAGGACGTCCTGGTGCGCCGGATAGCCGAGGAGGAGACCTCCCGGCTGACCGACCAGGCACGCACGGCGCTCGGTCAGGAGGACGAACCGTGGTCGGCGCTCTCGCGCTTCCTGCGGACCTCGGTGGCCTCGGGCGCGGGACGGCTGCTGCCGCCGCAGATCCTGCGGGTCGGTGTCGCGGAGGACGAGCCCGTCGCCGACGAGGCACGGGTGCCGCAGCAGCGCTCCCAACTCGGCGCCGAACTCCGGCTCGTCGAGCAGCGGCCCACGCCGGACGACGTGGTCGACGACGCCGGTGCGGCCGCGCTGCTCGACGTGGTGGGCCGGCTGGTGGACCGGGCGCGTGCGGCGGGCGAGCTGCGCGCGGACGTGACCGTGGCGGACGTACTGCTGGTGATCGCCACGGCGGCGCCCTCGCTTCCGGACGCCGCCCAGCAGGCCGCGGCCTCGGCCCGGTTGCTGGACATCCTGCTGGAGGGGCTGCGCTCGCGCCCGGCGTGAGCGGCCGCGGACCCCGTCCGGCGGGGACCGGATCCTCCGGCCGCGGTGGACCACCGCGACCGGGTCTTCCGGCAGTGGTGGATCACCGGGCGCGGGCGCTACGGCACACACGCGGTGCGCGTACGCCGTGTCCGCGCCGTCCGCGCGCCCCGATCGGTGCTCGCAACGCCCGCACCACGGGTCAGCCCGCACCACCGGTACCACCCGCACATCCGCACCACCCGCACCGTCCAGGCCGCCCGTGCCACCCGCCTCGTCGGGGGGCACGGGCGGTCGTGGTTCCACGGCCGACGCGGAACGGATCACCGCATCAGGGGCATAGCGGCAACTCGCCCGCTGAAAGCAAATATTGACTATTCCCCAAACGGGTGACCGCTAGAGCTGTCGTGCGGCAAAACCCCACGGACGAGTGGTTGGCCCGTGCGGCGCGGTCCCGCCCCTGAACCGTGTGGCACTCTGTCCCGGTATTCGGGTCCGAGAGTGTGCAGGCGGGGGCTTTCCGCGATGAGCGTTGACGGGCGGGACGAGTCACTCGGTGACGGCGGCGCGGAGGCGGGCGGCCTGCCCTCGCAGCAGGTCCCCAGCCAGGGCGGACCCCCGGGAGAAAGCCTGGGCCCCGCCGGCCCCCCGAGGCCCTCCGGCGCCCCGAACCTCCCGCCCCCCTCCGGCGTCCCGAACCTCGCGGGCCCCTCAGGCGTCCCGAACCTCCCGGGCCCCTCCGGCGCCCCCCAGGGCTCGCCCGGCGATCCCAGCGTCCCGGCGCAGCGCGACCGGTTCGATCCGCGGGACGTCAGCGGTGTCCTGCCGCCCCCGGTCGAACTGCCGCCGTCCGACGCCGAGCTGATCGGACGCATGCGCTCGGGCGACGACACGGCGTACGAGGCGCTGTACCGGCGTCACGCGGAGGCCGTCCGCCGTTACGCCCGCACCTGCTGCCGGGACGCGCACACCGCGGACGACCTGACCGCCGAGGTGTTCGCCCGCATGCTCCAGGCGGTGCGGGGCGGCCACGGCCCCGAGCACGCCGTACGCGCGTATCTGCTGACCACGGTCCGCCGGGTCGCGGCGCACTGGACGAAGTCCGCGAAGCGGGAGCAACTGGTCGACGACTTCGCGGTGTTCGCCGCGCAGGCCGTACGCGGCGCCGAGGTCTCCGACGGCGACACGCTCGACCTCGGCGCGGACGCGCGCGCGATGCACGAGGCCGAACAGTCGATGGCCATGCAGGCGTTCCGCTCGCTGCCCGAGCGCTGGCAGGCCGTGCTGTGGCACACGGAGGTCGAGGACGAGTCGCCGAGCGAGGTCGCCACGCTCTTCGGGCTGGACGCCAACGGCACCCGCGTCCTCGCCAGCCGCGCCCGCGAAGGCCTCAAGCAGGCCTACCTCCAGGCGCACGTGAGCGCCACGCTCACCCGGGACGAGGAGTGCGCGCGCTACGCCGACCGGCTCGGCGCCTACGCCCGCGGCGGGCTGCGCACCCGGGCCGAGCGCGGGCTGCGCAAGCACCTGGAGGAGTGCGCCAAGTGCCGGCTGGCCGCGGGCCAGATCAAGGAAGTCGCCAGCGGTATCCCCGCGGTCGTGCCGGTCGCCGTCATCGGCTGGTTCGGCGCCGCCGGGTACGCGAAGGCCGTCGCGCTCATCGCCGGTGGTGCCGGAGCGGGCGCGGCGGGAGCGGCCGCCGCGGCAGGCGGCTCCGGCGGAGCGGGCGTGGGCGGCGGAGCGGCGGTCTCCGAGGGACTCGGGGCGCCGGTCAAGGCCGGGATCGCGGCCGGCGTCGTCGCGGTGGCCGCCGCGGCGGTCGCACTCGCCCTGGCGGGCAACGAGAGCGGCGCCAGAAAACCCGAGGCCAGGCCCGCCGCGTCGCCCGCCGTCGAAGCGCCGCCCCGGACACCGACGCTCCCGCCGTCGAAGCGGCCCGCGCCCCAGCAGCCGGTGGCGGCCACCGTCCCCGCCGGAACCCCCACCCCCGCCGCGGCACCGAAGCCCACCCCGAAAACCGCGCCCAAGCCGTCCCCCTCCCCCACGAAGCCGAAGCCGGAGCCGGAGCCGGAGCCGGAACCCACGCCCAGCCCGACGCCACCCCCGCCCGTGCCCCCGGCCCCCACCCCGACGCCGGCCCCCGCGCCGGCCGTCTACCAGTGGAACGAGTTGTGGTACGGCATCACCGGCGACCACACCCGGCCCGAGATGCGGCTCGGCGAGAGCAGCTGGGTCTGGCAGCGGTGGGGGATGTCGATCTCGGACCAGCGGTACGCGCACGGCGTGACCGTGCACGGCACGTCCTCCGTCACCGTCGACCTCAACCGCGACTGCTCGGCGTACGAGGCTCAAGTCGGCGTCGACGACCTGACGATGGGCCTCGGCCAGGTCCGCTTCTCCGTCTATGCCGACGGAGCACGCCTGTGGCGGTCGCCGCTGGTCAGGGGCGGGGACCACGCGATCCCCGTCCGGGTGAACCTCACGGGCCACAGGACGATCCGGCTCGTCGTCGAACCGCGCACGCCGTTCGACTCGGTGGCGCTGGCGGACTGGGCGGAGGCGAAGTTCGAGTGCCGGTGAGCCCCGCCGCACGGACAGCGGTTCCGGGCCCCGACGGCGGTCAACGGCTGTCCGCGGGGTGTTCCTTCACCGCCTCCGCGAGATCGCGCAGGACGTCGTCCGCGGTGAGGTCCGCTCCCGTGGCGCGCTCCGACGCGTAACGGCGGGGGCCGAGGGCCGCGCGGGCGGCGGCCTCCCCGCGCTCGGCGGCGGCGCGCTCCAGAACGGGGCGGGGGTGACCGCCGCGCCACCGTGCCCCCGCGGCGAGCAGGCGGGTCACGCGAGGATGGTCGCCGAGCTCCGACAGCAGCCCGGCCGCGCTCTCGACGAGGCCTGCCGTCACCACATCGGCGCACCGCCCCGCCACGGCCGCCCCCAGGGCGTCGGCCATCTTGCTCAGCCCGCGCTCCGGGCCGGACTCGGCGGCCGTGACGAGCGCCTCGACCCAGTTCAGCGCCGCCGTGAACTGCGGCGGGGGCGTGCCCCGCAGACCCATCTCGGCGGCCTTCCGCCACAGGTCGCGCGCGAGGGCGGTCTCTCCGTCGTCCAGGGCCAGCTGCGCGCGCAGCAGCCGGACGAAGGCCAGGGAGTCCATCACCCCGTACCGCTCGGCCGCCGCGTCCGCCTCGTCCAGGGCGGCCAGCATCCGTGCCCGCTCGCCCGCGCGGTAGGAGAGCTCGGCCAGCCGCGCCAGCAGGAACGGCGTCTCGGCGTGCGCGCCGACCTCGAAGGCGAGCCGCAGCGCCTCCTCGTACTCGCCCTTCGCCTCCTCGTAGAGGCCGCGCGCCATGGCCGCCTCGGCGGCGGCGCTGCACACCTGGGCACGCATCCAGCGGTCACCCACCCGCCGGCTGAGCACCCGCAGCTCGGCGAGGTCGTCGTCCACGCCCGGCATGCCGCCCGGGGCGTCGACGACCATGTGCGTACGGAGCATCAGGGTGACACCGACCGCCCAGTCGTCCCCGTACTCACGGCAGTTGGCGACCGCCTTCTCCATCGCCGGACGCACGTCGTACGAGCCGCTCAGGAAGAAGGCGGCCATCGGCCAGACGATGCCCGGCATGCTCGCGGCGTCCGGGCCGCCCCTCTCGAAGGCGTCCCGCACCCGTTCGACGTACTCCCGGATGCGGGGACTGGCCTGTTCGTCCAGCGGCTCGGTCTCCACCCGCATGAACAGGTGCAGCATCCGTACCCGCATCCTCAGACGGTGCAGCGGGTGGGACTCCTCGTGGGCGGGGGCGTCGAGGAAGGCGTCCAGCGGATCGAAACGTTCGAGATCGGCGAGTGCGGCGCACCCGGCGGCGCCGGGGGACGTGTGTCCGTCGCGCACGGATCCGGTCGCGTCCAGTGCCGCGCCCAGGCGCAGGACGCGATCCGTCCAGTCCGCGCCCTCGCCGCGGAAGTTGCGCAGCCACCAGAACCATCCCATGGCCAGGACGAGCGCGGCCGCCTCCTCCTCGGCGCCGACGACGACCGCGCGGTGCAGGGCCGCCCGGATGTTGTCGAGCTCGGTCTCCAGACGGCGGATCCACGGCAGTTGGGCGGCGGAGCGCAGCAGCGGTTCGGCCTGTTCGGCGAGGCCTCGCGCCCACGCACGGTGGCGGCGCTCGGCCTCGGCACGCAGGTCGGGAACCTCGGCGGCGCGCTCGGCCGCGTACTCGTGAATGGTCTCCAGCATCCGGTACCGCATGCCCTCGCCGCCGGGCGCGCCGTCGGTGTCCGCGTCGTACGGGGTCGCGACGACGAGGGACTTGTCGACGAGCGCGCCGATCAGGTGGGTGGCGGGGCCGGTGCACACGGCCTCGGCGGCGGCGAGGTCCCAGCCGCCCGCGAAGACGGACGCCTCGCGCAGCACGGTCCGCTCCCGCTCGTCGAGCAGGTCCCAGGACCAGTCGACGACGGCGCGCAGGGTCTGCTGGCGGGGCAGCACGGTGCGGCTTCCGGAGGTGAGGAGCCGGAAGCGGTCGTCGAGCCGGTCGGCGATCTGGCGTGGCGTCAGCAGACGCAGGCGCGCGGCGGCCAGTTCGATGGCCAGGGGCAGGCCGTCGAGGCGCCGGCAGATCTCGTCCACCGCTTCGAGGTCGCGCAGGGCGGCGTCGGCGCCCGGACGCGCGGCCGCCGCGCGCTGCGTGAACAGGCGCCGCGCGGGATCGGGCGGCAGCGGCTCGACCGGGCGTACCAACTCACCGGGTACGCCGAGGGGTTCGCGGCTGGTGGCGAGGATCGTGAGCCCCGGGCAGTGGGTGAGGAGGGTCTCGGCGAGGCCGGCCGCGGCGTCGATGACATGTTCGCAGTTGTCGAGGACCAGGAGCAGGCCGCGCGCGGCGCAGTACTCGACGAGCACGGCGAGCGGGTCGTCCTGGCCGATCACCGTCTCGTTGCTGATCAGCGCGGTCTCGCGCAGACCGAGGGCGCTGACCACGGCGCCCGGAACGGCCTCGGGCCGGTCGAGCGGGGCCAGCTCGACCAGCCACGCCTGCGGAAGCCCGGCGGCGGCCTCCTCGGCGAGGCGGGTCTTCCCCGAACCGCCCGGTCCGGTCAGCGTGACCAGGCGTGCACTCCGCAGATCGGAACGGATGGCGTCGAGGTCGGGTTCCCGGCCGACGAAGGAGTTCAGACGGGGACGAATGTTGCCGTTCCGCTCCGGCCGGGCGGGTATCGGCGTGGGACCGGCCTCCTGGTCGAGCAACTCCGTGTGCAGGGCGCGCAGTTCCGGACCCGGGTCGGTGCCCAGCCCGTCCAGCAGGGCACGGCGCACCTCCTCGTACGCGACCAGCGCGTCGGCGCCGCGGCCCGCGTCGCGCAGGGCCCTCAGGAGCAGGGCGTGCAGGGCCTCGTCGTACGGGTGGGCGGTCGTCAGCTCCTTCAACTCCGGTACGACGTCGGGGGCGCGGCCCAGTCGCAGGTCCGCCTCGACGCGGGTGCGCGTCGCCTCCAGGCGGAGTGCGTCCGGGCGGGTGGCGGCAGCGCGGTCGGGGAGGTCGGCGAGGGCCGGGCCGCGCCACAGGGCGAGGGCCTCGCGCAGGCTGCGGGCGGCGGTGGGGGCGTCGCCGTGTTCGAGGGCCGTCGTGCCCTCGCGCACCAGACGCTCGAAGACGAACAGGTCCACGTCGTTCTTGCCGGCGCGCAGGCGGTAGCCGCCCGCCTCCGAGAGGACGGCGTCCCTGCCGAGGGTGCGGCGCAGGCGGCCGACCAGGGCTTGCAGGGCCGCCGGCGCGTCCAGTGGGGGGTCGCCCGCCCACACCTCGTCGATCAGGGTTTCCGGGGGTGTGGTGCGGTCGGGGCGTCGGGCGAGGGCGGTGAGGAGTGCGCGGATGCGGGGGCCGCCCACGGTGGTGGGGGTTCCCCGCTCGTCCTCTGCCTGGGTCACTCCCAGGATTCTGTACCGCACGTCCCTATTCTCACCGGCGTCGGTGTCTGGGACCGCAGGTTTCCCCCCCGCCCGGGCGTCGCGCCTCCGGCGCCCACCCACCAAACGTCCTCCGCCCTCGCCGCCCCTACCCTCCCCCAAGCTCTCGACTTCGCTCGAGCCGGGGGACCTCCATCATCCCTATCCCTTGGGGCTCCGCCCCAGACCCCCGCCAAGGGGCTGCCGCCCCCTGGACCCCCGCATCGCCCGAAGGGCTCGTCCTCAAACGCCGGACGGGCTGGATATGCGGGCCCTCGCTGGAAAGGTGCGACCGGAGCCGGAAGGCCACGACCGGCACACAAGTCGCCCGAAAGGCTCGTCCTCAAGCGCCGGACGGGCTGGATATGCAGGCCGGAGCCGGAGGGTGCGGGCTGGCGCCGGAAGGCTGCGGACGCCACACGAGCCGCCCGGAAGACTCGCCCCCGTACCGATCCGCACCCACCACCAGCCGACCCACGCCCCCGCCCCTCTCCTGCCCCCATCCACCCGCAGGGGCCCGTGCCACGCGAGGGGCCGTGCCGGTGTGTCGCAGGCCGTCGCTTACGCCCGGATCGAGCAGCGGCTCGCAAGCCCGGCCGACGTCTGATCC
>NZ_JBHWEL010000132.1:0-12669 GCF_042734135.1 Streptomyces sp. NPDC059668
GGGCTGGATATGCGCGCCCGCACCACCAGCCCGTCCGGCGCTTGAGGACAAGGCCCTCAAGGCCGGAGCGGGGGTCTGGGGGCGGCAGCCCCCAGGGACAGGACGACGGGGGTCCCCCTGCTCGAGAAACGGCCAGGTCAGCGCAGCCGGCTGGCGCCCGCCGAGGGAATCGCCGGGAACACCCGCGGTGCGGTGTGACCGGCCCCCGCGAACGCCTCCGTCACCGCCTTGCCTACGGAGTCCACGTCCGACGACTCGACCAGCACGATCGCCGAACCCCCGAAGCCGCCCCCCGTCATCCGCGCCCCCAACGCCCCCGCGGCGTTCGCCGTGGCGACGACCAGGTCCAACTCCTCGCAGGAGATCCGCAGATCGTCCCGCAGCGAGGCGTGTCCCTCCGTGAGGACCGGCCCGATGGCCCGTACGTCCCCCGCGTCCAGCAGTTCGATGACCCGCTCCACCCGGTGGTCGTCGGAGACGACATGGCGCACGTACCGGCGCACCCGCTCGTCGGACAACCGGGCGAGCGCCGCGTCCAGTTCCTCGTACGCGACGTCCCGCAGATGGGAGACCCCCAGCTGCCGCGCGCCCTCCTCGCACCCCGCACGCCGCTCGGCGTACGCCCCGTCGCCCAGCGCGTGCTTCACCCGGGTGTCGACGACCAGCAGCTCCAGGCCCTGGGAGGCCAGGTCGAAGGGGATCTGGCGGATCGACAGGTCCCGGCAGTCCAGGTGCAGCGCGTATCCCTCGGTGCAGCACGCCGACGCCGTCTGGTCCATGATCCCGCAGGGCACCCCGACGAAGTCGTTCTCGGCGCGCTGCGCGAGGCGGGCCAGCTCGGGCCGGGTGAGCCCGAGTTCGAACAGCTCGTCGAGGGCGAGTGCCGTCACCACCTCGAGGGCGGCCGAGGAGGACAGCCCGGCCCCCGTCGGCACGGTCGAGGCGAGATGGAGGTCGGCGCCCGTCACCGCGTGCCCTGCCTCGCGCAGCGCCCACACCACGCCCGCCGGGTAGGCGGCCCAGCTGGTGTTCGTCAGCGGCGTCAGTTCGTCGACGCGCAGCTCGACGACCGGCCCCTCGATGTCGGCCGAGTGCAGCCGCAGCACCCCGTCGTCGCGGCGCGACACCGCGGCGACCGCCGTGTGCGGCAGCGCGAGCGGCATCACGAACCCCTCGTTGAAGTCCGTGTACTCGCCGATCAGGTTGACCCGGCCCGGTGCCGCCCAGACCCCCTCGGGCGCGGCGCCGTACAGCTCCTCGAAGCCCTCGCGAACCCCCACCTACTGCTCCCTTGCGATGTTCTGCGCGAACGCCCACGCGTCCGCGACGATCCCGGCGAGGTCCGCGCGGGACGGGTTCCAGCCGAGCCGTTCGCGCGCAGTCGCCGCGGAGGCCACCAGGACGGCCGGGTCCCCGGCGCGGCGCTCCGCCATCACCTCGGGGATCGGGTGTCCGGTCACCTGGCGGACGGTCTCGACGACCTCGCGGACCGAGAACCCGTTGCCGTTGCCGAGGTTGCAGATGAGGTGCTCGCCCGGAACGGCGGCCTCCACCGCCAGCAGATGCGCGTCGGCCAGGTCCGCGACGTGGATGTAGTCGCGGATGCAGGTGCCGTCCGGCGTCGGGTAGTCGTCGCCGTAGACGGAGATCGCCTCGCGGCGCCCCTGCGCGACCTGGAGCACCAGCGGGATCAGGTGGGACTCGGGGTGGTGTCGCTCGCCCTGCGCGCCGTAGGCGCCCGCCACGTTGAAGTACCGCAGCGACACCGCGCCCAGCCCGTGCGCCGCGGCCTCTCCGGTGATCATGTGGTCGACGGCGAGCTTGGAGGCGCCGTAGGGGTTGGTGGGCCTGGTCGGCGCGGTCTCGACGATGGGAGTGGTCTCCGGCTCGCCGTACGTCGCGGCGGTCGACGAGAAGACCAGCTTGCGCACGCCCGCCTCGCGCATGGCCGCGAGCAGCGCCATCGTGCCGCCGACGTTGTTGTCCCAGTACTTCTCGGGCTTCACGACGGACTCGCCGACCTGCGAGAACGCGGCGAAGTGCAGGACGGCGTCGTACGAGGCGTCCAGCCACTTGGCGGCGTCGCGGATGTCGCCCTCGATGAAGGTGGCCCCGCCCGGGACGCCCTCCCGGAAGCCGGTGGAGAGGTTGTCGAGGACGGTGACCTCGTGGCCGGCCTCGATCAGGTGCTGCGCGACGACACTGCCGACATATCCGGCGCCACCGGTGACCAGGTACTTCCCACTCATGTACTCGCTACCTCTCGCAGTCGCTGAGCCGCGGCCTCCGGCGGCACGTCGTTGATGAACACACTCATGCCGGACTCGGAACCCGCGAGGAACTTCAGCTTGCCGGAAGTGCGGCGAATGGTGAAAAGCTCGAGGTGGAGGGCGAAGTCGTCGCGGTTGACGCCCTCGAACTCCTCCAGCGCGCCGAACGGCGCCTGGTGCCAGGCGGCGATGTACGGCGTCGGAGGCTCCCCCGCCCCTTCCTTCTCTCCACCCGGTCCGTCGAAGATCCGGTCGAAGCGCTTCAAGAGTTCCAGATAGACCCGAGGGAATTCCCGGCGCGCGTCCTCGCCGAGGCCGAGCAGATCGGGCACCCTGCGCCTGGGGTAGAGGTGGACCTCGTAGGGCCAGTGCGCGGCGTACGGCACGAAGGCCACCCAGTGCTCGGTCGTCAGCACGACCCGTTCGCCCTCGGCCAGCTCACGCGCGACGATCTCGTCGAAGAGGTTCCCGCCGCCGGTCGCCTCCTTGTGCGCGGCCACGGAGCGCAGCATCAGCGCCGTGCGGGGGGTGGTGAACGGGTAGGCGTAGATCTGCCCGTGCGGGTGGCCGAGCGTGACGCCGATCTCCCTGCCGCGGTTCTCGAAACAGAAGACCTGTTCGACGGAGGGGAGATGGGACAGCTCCGCCGTCCGGTCGGTCCACGCCTCCAGGACGAGCCCCGCCTGCTCCTCGGTCAGGTCGGCGAAGGACGAGTCGTGGTCGGAGGTGAAGCAGACGACCTCGCAGCGGCCGGAGTCGCCGGCCAGGGAGGGGAAACGATTCTCGAAGACCACGACGTCGTACGAGGAGTCAGGGATCTCGCTCAGCCGGTCGCCCCGGGAGGGGCACAGGGGGCATTCGTCGGCCGGCGGGTGGTAGGTGCGGCCCTGACGGTGCGAGGCGATCGCCACCGCGTCGCCGAGCAGCGGGTCGCGGCGTACCTCGGAGCTGGTGACGGTCGGCTCCAGCGGACGCCGGTCCACCGCGTCGCGCACCGTGTCGTCCCGTGAGTCGTAGTAGATCAGCTCACGACCGTCGGCAAGCCGGGTCGAGGTCTTCTTCACCGCTGGACTCCTCATCCGCACCGCTTCGAACCAGCAAAGCCATCCAACAGAACCCAACACAACAAATCACAATGCAACAGTAACGTCAATGCCTGTGCGGGTTTGGGGGGTGTCTGTGAAGCTGGGGCGGCCTCTGGGGCTCACGGGGCATAGATATCGGCATGCCTACCCCCACCTACCTGGCCGACGGGGCCGTCCAGCTGGCTTCCGCCCCCCTGGCCTCCGGCTCCACCACCCACCTGGCCGAAGGGCTCCGGCTCCCCACGAACGGGCTCGACTACACGATCCTCGGGATCTACTTCGTCGTGGTCCTCGGCATCGGCTTCGCCGCGAAGAGCTCGGTCAGGACGAGCCTCGACTTCTTCCTCTCCGGGCGCTCGCTGCCCGCCTGGGTCACCGGCCTCGCGTTCATCTCGGCCAACCTGGGCGCCACCGAGATCCTGGGCATGGCCGCGAACAGCGCGCAGTACGGCGTCTACACCGTGCACTGGTACTGGATCGGCGCCATCCCCGCCATGGTCTTCCTCGGCCTGGTGATGATGCCGTTCTACTACGGCTCGAAGGTCCGCTCGGTCCCCGAGTTCCTTCTGCTGCGTTTCGACAAATGGGCACACCTGCTGAGTTCGATCCTGTTCGCCTTCGCCGCGATCCTGATCGCGGGCGTCAACCTCTACTCACTCGCGATCGTCGTCGAGGCACTGCTCGGCTGGCCCCAGTGGGTGGCGATCGTGGTCGCCGGCTTCTTCGTCCTCGCCTACATCACGCTCGGCGGCCTGTCGTCCGCGATCTACAACGAGGTGCTGCAGTTCTTCGTCATCCTCGCCGCGCTGATCCCGATCGCGGTGCTGGGCCTGCACCGGGTCGGCGGCTGGAACGGGCTGACGGACTCCCTCGACAAGTCCCACGGCACCCACTTCACCACGGCCTGGGGCGGCACCGGCATCGGCAGCGACAACCCGCTCGGCGCCAACTGGCTGACCATCGTCCTGGGCCTCGGCTTCGTGCTCTCCTTCGGCTACTGGACGACGAACTTCGCGGAGGTGCAGCGCGCGCTGTCGGCCAAGAACCTGAGCGCGGCCCGGCGCACCCCGCTCATCGCCGCGTACCCGAAGATCTTCATCGTCTTCCTGGTGATGATCCCGGGCCTGGTGGCGGCCGTCCTGGTCCCGAAGATCGGCACGAGCGGCTCGGACCTCCAGTACAACGACGCGATCCCGTACCTGATGCAGGAGCTGCTGCCCAACGGTGTGCTCGGCATCGCGGTGACCGGCCTGCTCGCGGCCTTCATGGCGGGCATGGCGGCCAACGTGTCCTCCTTCAACACCGTGTTCACCACCGACATCTGGGCGAAGTACGTGGTCAAGGACCGGGAGGACGCCTACTACATCCGCTTCGGCCGTCTGATCACGGTGATCGGCGTCCTCGCGTCGATCGGCACGGCCTTCCTGGCGTCGTCCTTCTCCAACATCATGAGCTACCTCCAGACGCTCTTCTCCTTCTTCAACGTGCCGATGTTCGTGGTCTTCATCGTCGGCATGTTCTGGAAGCGGGCGTCCGTGAAGTCGGGCTTCTGGGGCCTGCTGGCGGGCACCACCGCCGCGATGGTCAACTACTTCGTCATCTACAAGCAGGGCATCATCGGCATCCCCTCCGACCAGGGCGCGAACTTCGTGTCGGCGATCGCGGGCTTCGTGGCCGGTGCGGTGGTGATGGTCGCGGTCTCCCTCTTCACCGCGCCCAAGCCGGCGGAGGACCTCCAGGGACTGGTCTACGGCACCCGCTCGCCGGGCACGGCCGAGCCGTCCGCCGCCGGCGACGACGCCTGGTACCGCAAGCCCGCCCTGCTGGGCTGGGGCGCGCTGATCCTGGCGGCGGCCTGCTACATCCCGTTCTCGTTCTGACCCCGCTCCCGCGCCCGCTCCCACCCCGAAGAGAAAGGCCCAGAAAGCCATGTCCGACCACTACTCGGACCGCGACGTCCAGCGCGAGGTCACGGAGCTGGAGAAGAACTCCGCGACCGCGGCCCGCCTCTTCGACATCCGCCGGATCATCGGCGGCCTGTTCGTCGTCTACGGCGTCATCGTCACGGTCGCCGGCCTGACCGCCTCCGACGCCGACCGCGCCAAGACGCAGGGCATCAACATCAACCTCTGGACCGGCCTGGGCATGCTGGCCCTGGGGCTCTTCTTCCTGGTCTGGCTGTGGCTGCGCCCGCTGGCACCGCCGGTACCGGACTCCACGGAGAGGGAACCGGCCGAGTAGCCGGGGCGGCCTCCGGGCCCGGGACTCCACCCCGGCCCGGGACCACCCCGGCCCGGCTACGTCGCCACCGGCCCCGCCCGGTCGAGCAGCCCCGTCCGTGCCGCCAGCGCCGCGGCCTCCAGCCTCGACCCCACGCCCAGTTTCATCAGCACCCGCTGGACATGGGTCCGGGCCGTGGAGGGCGCGATGCCCATCCCCGCCGCGATCAGCCGGGTGTCCTCGCCGTCGGCGACCCGGACCAGCACCTCGACCTCCCGGGGCGTCAGCATCTGGAGCAGCCGCTGGCCCTCGTCGTCCGGCTGGGCGGCGGGGTTGAGCAGCTCGCTGAAGGCGCCCTGGAGCAGACCGGGGGCGACCGCCGCCTCTCCCGCCCTCGCCTTCATGATCGCCCGCTCGACGCCCTCTATGCGCTCGTCATGGCGTACGTATCCCGAGGCGCCCGCGGCGAACGCGGCGGCTATGCCCCGCGGGTTCGGCACCGGTCCCAGCACCAGGACCGCCACCTGCGGCCGCTCCCGCTTGATCTTGACCACCGGGTCGAACATCCCCGGCTCCGCGGGTGTCGCCGTTCCGATCAGGCACACCTCCGGTGCCCTCGTGATCACCAGCTCCGCCGCTCCCGCGGCGGGCGCCGCCGCCGCGAGCACCCGGTGCCCGCGCAGCTTCAACGCCGAGGCCAACGCCTCGGCGAGCAGTCGGTGGTCGTCGACCACCATGAGCCGCACTCCCATCGAGCAACCCCCCAGTCCCCCCGAGCATCCCCACTGGTTCCCCGTGGATTAGGAGCCCCCCGGCTCTCCATCCCCCGGAAGCTACACGCTTGTTCGACGTTGCGCTTCCCCTACCGGAGAGAACCGCCCCGGAACACCGAAATTCCTCGCATTCGGGAACGCCGAGGGGTAAGCGCACGGCCCCGCCCCTGAACAGGGACGGGGCCGTGATCACGCGGTTCCGGTCAGCGCGCGCCGAACGCGATCGCCAGATACTCCTTCTCGTCCGTGCTGGTCGGCTTGTGGGCGTAGACCGCGGACATGTAGAGACGGCCGCCGCCGTAGAGGATCTCCGCGTAGTCCGGGAGCATGCTCGTCTCCGCGTCGCGGACCGAGCGGGTCGCCGGGTTCTCCAGGAGCTTGGTCTCCTTGAAGGTGGTGCCGTCGATGCTGACGATCTGGCCGCCCTTGTCGTACGGCGGCCGCTTGTACGCCAGGATGTTGGCGCCGTCCATGCGCAGCGGGGAGATCGTGTAGCCGTCGCCCGCGTTGGCGCGCTGGCCGGTCTGCTTCCCGGTGCCGAGGTCGAAGGCGACGATCTCGTTGCTCCTGCCGTACTGGCCGCTGCCGTCGTGTTCCTCGGTCGGGATGTAGAGCTTGTCGTTGCCGACCGCCAGCATCGCGCACGCCTCGGTCCTGCTGATGCCCTCGCACTTGGCGGCGTACGTCTTGCCGGGCGCCGAGATCCTGGTGCGCAGCCGGCCGGTCCTGTTGTCGATCGAGAAGAAGTCGGAGATGCCACTGCCGTCCCCGGCGGTGTCACCGACGTCGGCGGCGACCACGAGGGGGTCGGTCGACACGACGCTCGCGTACTCGATGCCGGGCGACATCTTGTACTCGGAGATCACCTTCCCGGAGGTCGGGTCGATGGTCTGGATGTGCAGCTGCCGCGCGCTGCCGTACGCACCGCACTTGCGGACCGCGACCAACTTGGCGCCGCCGGCGTACCCGGCGTCGTAGCAGCTGTCCGTGGGCTTCGGGGCCCAGAGCGCCTTGCCGGTGGAGATGTCGAACGCGGCGCCGCCGCTGGTGCTGCCCGTGGCGACCGTGTTCCCGCTGACGGTGACGTTGTCCAGGCTGATCTTCTGGTCACCGGACTTGACGGACTTGGACCACAGCTCCTTGCCGGCGGAGAGGTCGAGCGCGGCGACCTCGCTGCAGCCGTGCGAGGGCGCGGCCTTGGTCGGCATGGCCGGTTCGTAGACGATCGCGGTCCGGCCGGAGTCGGTGGCGTGCCTGCTGGCCGAGCACACCGGGCCGGGGAGCTTGATCGTCCACAGCTTGGCGCCGGAGTCGGGGTCGTAGCCGTCGACCTCGGCGTTGCCGCTCTTGGCGTACACCTTGCCGGTGAGCCAGGAGCCGACGGTGGTCACGCTGCTCGCGGCGGACACGGACGGCGCGGGGACCTGGAAGAGGACCTTGGACCCGGTGTCGGCCGGCACCTTCTCCGCACCGTTCGAACCGGTGGTCCCGCCGCCGCCCGTACCGCCGCCGTCCTTCTTGCCACCGGAGGCTCCACCGGTGCCGGAGGAGTTGTTCCTGCCGTCGTCCTTGCCGGAGGAGGTCGCGTACAGCACACCGCCGCCGATGATCAGGGCCACGGCCACGACGGCCGCCAGGATGATGACCGCCTGGCTGCTCATCCTCCGCCCGCCGCCGCCCTGGGTGGCCTGCGGCTGCATGGGATGGGTCGGCGGCTGCTGCGGATAGCCGTAGCCGTACGGCGGCTGCGCGGGCTGCCCGCCCGGGTAGCCGTAGCCCGGCTGGGACGGGGTCGGGGTCGGAGGCGCCTGCGGGTAGCCGTACCCCGGGCCCTGCGGAGGCTGCGGGGCACCGAACCCGCCGGGCGGCGGTGCCTGCGGAGCGCCGAACCCGCCGGGCGGCGGGTCCTGGGGCGCGCCGAACCCTCCCGGAGGCGGGTCCTGAGGCGCGCCGAACCCTCCCGGCGGCGGGTCCTGGGGCGCGCCGAACCCTCCCGGCGGCGGGTCCTGGGGCGCGCCGAACCCTTCCTTCGGGGGTTCGTTGGGCGGCGGTGGGGGCGGCGGCTGGCTCATGGCGTGTGTACCTCGGATACGGATGCGTTGGGGACGTGGACGAGGGAGAAGGTGCCGAAGGCGGCGTGAGCGCGCCTCACTTGCCGTAGGCGAGCATCAACTTCTCCCTCGACTGGTCGTTGCCCGTCAGCCGGGTGGTGGAGATGTAGAAACGCCCGTCGACGTAGTCGACCGCCTTCGAGTAGAACCCGTTCTCGACCGACGCGGTGCCCTGCGGGTTCTGCAGCAGCTTGGTCGGGGTGTGACCGCTGCCCGTGGTCGGTATCGACACGATCTGCCCACCGGCCTCGTACGACGGCTCGACGTACGCGATCAGCCGGGTGCCGTCCATCTTCAGCGGCATCATCGACTTGTCCGCCGTGGACTTGACGCGCCACTTCTCCTTGCCGGTCGCCAGGTTGAACGCGACGACCTCGTTGGCGCCGGTCTTCGCCTCGGTCGGCAGGTAGAGGGTGTTCGCGTCGGCGACGGCGCCGAAGCAGCCCGGCAGATCCCGGTCGATGATGGCGAACCCGCACTCGGGCGCGAAGGAGTCCTTGCTCGACAGCTGCGAGCGGACACCTCCGTCATCCTTCAGGGCGGTGATGTTGACCGTCTTCTTGTCGTCGTTGGTCATGTAGAGGACGACGGGGTCGACGGAGTAGGCGCGCACGACCCGCCAGCCCTTGGGGATCTTCGTGGTCCATCTGGCCTTGCCGGTGGCCGGGTCCAGCTCCTGCACCTCGTCGTGCTGGGTGGTGCTGCCGGCCCCGCAGGACGCGACGGACAGCAGTTTGGCGCCGCCCGCGAACGCGGCCGGGTAACAGGCCGGGCCGTAGTTCTTCTTGTCCCACAGCTTCTTGCCGCTGGTGGCGTCGTACGCCGTGCCGGACTGCGATCGGCCGACCATCAACGTCTTCCCGGTGAGGGACAGTTCGACGCTGAGCGTGCTGTCGAAGAGCGCGCCGTCGGCCACCTTCCCGCTCCAGCCCTTGGCTCCGGTGGCGAGATCGACCTGCTGGAGCTGGTTGCACTTGGCGCTGTCGCCCGCGCCGCTCATGTACGCCACGACGACCTTGTCGTCGGACGTCTTCTGCGGGGTGACCGCGCAGATCTTCTGCGGGAACGTGATCGGGGCCCAAGTGGGCTTTCCGTCATCGACGTTGTAGGCGAACACCTGCTTGTACGCGGCCTTCACCGCGGCCTTGCCGGTGATCCACAGGCCGGGTGCGTCGGCTCCCGAACCGGGCGCGTCCGGCGCCTGCTTGTACCAGAGCACCTTCGCCTCACCGGCCTGGCGGCCGTCGTTGAGGTTCTCCGGGTCCTCGCCACCGTCGCCGCTGCCGTCACCCGGGTTGACCGGGGCCTGGGACGCGGTGGTCTTGCCGCCCTTGCTGTCCGCGGCGACCGGCTTCTTCCCGTCGCCACCACCACCGCCGCTGATCGCCCACACCGTCCCGCCGACGACGAGCAGCGCGGCCACGGCCGCCCCGATGATGACGGCGGGCCGGCCCTTGAAGGGGTTCCTGGAACCGCCGGGTATGCCGGGCGGCGGAGTGCCGGGCGCACCCGGATACGGCACCTGCCCGGGATAGCCGTACCCGGGCCCGTACCCCTGCCCCTGCCCCTGCCCTTGCCCCTGTACCTGTCCGGGCACCTGCCCATAACCCGGCTGCTGACCGTACGGAGCGGGCTGACCGTAGGGGCCCGGCTGCTGGCCGTACGGGCCGGGCTGGGCGTAGGGGCCCGGCTGCGCGTAGGGGCCGGGCTGCTGCGGGTAGCCGTAGCCGGGCTGCGGCGGCGCGGCCGGCGGGCCCTGTGGGGGCGGGGGAGCCTGGGGCGGCTGCGCGGGCGGCGGTGTCGCCTGCCGGGGGTCCTGGGGCGGGCCGAAACCCTCCGCCGGTGGCTGGTCCTGCGGTGCTCCGAAGCCGCCCCGGGGCGGCTCGTTCGGCGGCTGACTCATCAGCGCGTCCCCCTCATTCACTGATGTGGCGCCCCACCGGCGGCGTCGGCGGCCCGACCCCGCGAGGGTCCCGACCGCACCTCCGTCTCGCGCCACGCCGGTGGTTCCCAGACTGTTCTCAGACGGCCCTTTCTATCACTCCGCGCCCCTCGTACGAGGGGCCGGTCGCTCCCCTGTTCCCAAGGGAGGACCGGCCCGTGATGCCCTCGTTACGCGCCTTCACGCCCCCTTCACGGGACGCGCGCGCCGCCCGACCGACGCTTACGCGTCCTCCGCGAGCTCCAGCCAGCGCAGCTCCAGTTCCTCGCGCTCGCCGGTCAACTCACGCAGTTCGGCGTCGAGTTTGGCGACCTTCGCGAAGTCCGTCGCGTTGTCGGCGATTTGGGCGTGCAGCCTGGTCTCCTTCTCGGAGATCTTGTCGAGCTGCCGCTCGATCTTCTGCAGTTCCTTCTTGGCGGCGCGCGCGTCGGCGGCCGAGGCAGCCTTCGCGGGGGCCGGGGCGGCGGCGAGCACGGCGGCCGCGGCGACCTCCTCGATGCGCTTGCGCCGCTCCAGGTACTCGTCGATCCCGCGCGGCAGCATGCGCAGCGTGGCGTCACCGAGCAGGGCGAACACGTTGTCCGTGGTCCGCTCGATGAAGAACCGGTCGTGGGAGATCACGACCATCGAGCCGGGCCAGCCGTCGAGCAGGTCCTCCAGCTGGGTCAGCGTCTCGATGTCGAGGTCGTTGGTCGGCTCGTCGAGGAAGAGCACGTTGGGCTCGTCCATGAGCAGCCGCAGCAGCTGGAGCCGCCGCCGCTCACCACCGCTCAGGTCGCCGACGGGCGTCCACTGCTTCTCCTTGTTGAAACCGAACGTCTCGCACAGCTGCCCGGCGGTCAGCTCGCGGCCCGTGCCGAGGTCGACGCGGTCACGCACGGCCTGGACGGCCTGGAGCACCCGCCAGGTCGGGTCGAGCTCGGCGACCTCCTGGGAGAGGTAGGCGAGCTTGACGGTCTTGCCGGTGACGATCCGGCCGGCGGCGGGCTGCCGCTCGCCCTCGCTGCGGGCGGCCTCGGCCATGGCGCGCAGCAGCGAGGTCTTGCCGGCACCGTTCACGCCCACCAGGCCGACCCGGTCGCCGGGGCCGAGGTGCCAGGTCAGGTGCTTGAGCAGCACCTTGGGTCCGGCCTGTACGGTCACGTCCTCCAGGTCGAAGACGGTCCTGCCGAGCCGGGAACTGGCGAACTTCATCAGCTCGCTCTTGTCGCGGGGCGGGGGCACGTCCGCGATCAGCTCGTTGGCGGCCTCGACGCGGAAGCGGGGCTTGGAGGTACGGGCGGGGGCTCCGCGCCGCAGCCAGGCGAGCTCCTTGCGGACCAGGTTCTGCCGCTTGACCTCCTCGGTGGCGGCGATGCGCTCACGCTCGGCCCGTGCGAAGACGTAGTCGGAGTAGCCACCCTCGTACTCGTAGACCGAACCCTTCTGCACGTCCCACATGCGGGTGCAGACCTGGTCGAGGAACCACCGGTCGTGGGTGACGCACACCAGCGCGGAGCGGCGCTCCCGCAGGTGCTGGGCGAGCCAGGCGATGCCCTCCACGTCCAGGTGGTTGGTGGGCTCGTCGAGGATGATCAGGTCCTGCTCCTCGATGAGCAGCTTGGCCAGGGCGATACGGCGGCGCTCGCCTCCGGAGAGGGGGCCGATGACGGTGTCCAGTCCCTGCGGGAATCCGGGCAGGTCCAGTCCGCCGAAGAGTCCGGTCAGTACGTCCCGGATCTTGGAGTTGCCCGCCCACTCGTGGTCGGCCATGTCACGGATGACCTCGTGGCGGACGGTGGCCGTGGGGTCGAGCGAGTCGTGCTGGGTCAGCACCCCCAGGTGCAGGCCGCCGGAGTGCGTGACGCGTCCGGTGTCGGCCTCCTCCAGCTTGGCGAGCATGCGGATGAGGGTGGTCTTGCCGTCGCCGTTCCGCCCGACCACACCGATTCGGTCGCCCTCGCTGACGCCGAGGGAGACTCCGTCGAGCAGGGCACGGGTGCCGTACACCTTGCTGACGGACTCGACATTGACCAGGTTGACGGCCATTTCTCTCCTGACAAGGGGGACGATCGACCCTCAAGAGTAGTCCGACCGGCCTCAGCCTCGATCCACCACCTTTCCTTCGCCCCCGCCGCCCCTACCCGACCCGTCCTGTCCCTGGGGGCTGCGCCCCCAGACCCCCATCGGCCTTAAGGGCCTTGTCCTCAAGCGCCGGGCGGGGGGGTTGGGGGGGGGGGCCCCAACCCCCCCGC
The DNA here is from genome assembly GCF_042734135.1 of Streptomyces sp. NPDC059668. Classification (NCBI taxonomy): domain Bacteria; kingdom Bacillati; phylum Actinomycetota; class Actinomycetes; order Kitasatosporales; family Streptomycetaceae; genus Streptomyces; species Streptomyces sp. NPDC059668. The sequence goes on from NZ_JBHWEL010000132.1 coordinate 12,636, forward strand.
CCGCCGGCGGGTAACAGGGCCAAGGGGGGGGGGC
>NZ_JBHWEL010000133.1:0-12403 GCF_042734135.1 Streptomyces sp. NPDC059668
CTGGATATGCGGGCCCGCGCCGGGTGTGCCGGCCTGCCCCGGATATGCGGGCCCGCGCTGGATGTGCGGGCCCGCCCCGGATGTGCGGGCCTGGGCCGGACATCCGGGCCTGGGCATGATGGCCACAGTCCGGGCGTCAGCCTGTCGGCGCGGGCCAGCACCATCAGCCCGTCCGGCGCTTGAGGACAAGGCCCTTAAGGCCGGTACGGGGGTCTGGGGGCGGAGCCCCCAGGTACGGGATGGGTCGGGTAGGGGCGGCGGGGGCGAAGGAGGCCCTTTTCTCCGGCCCGCGACCACCCCGAACAACTCATCCTTGGGTAAGGGAACGGTAAAGCGCCCCCGGTCGTTACCCCAGTCATGACAGCTATGACCCCTGGCTCGAACATCCCTCTCCCCGTCACCCGCGTGACGGTGGACGTCGCCGCTCCGGTGCGGCTAGACGTGTCGGGCCTGCTGCTCACCGCCGACGGCAAGGTGCGCTCCGACGACGACTTCATCTTCTACAACCAGCCCACCGGCCCCGGCGTGACGTACCGCTCGGGCGGCGGCACCTCCCCGGACGCGATCACGGTCGACACGACCGCGGTCCCCCCGGGCATCGAGAAGATCGTCGTGACCGCGAGTCCGGACGCCGCCGGCCAGACCTTCCAGGGCATCGAGCCCACGGCCACCATCCGCAACGCCGACGACAACGCCGTACTGGCCAGCTTCACCCCGCCCCAGCTCGGCACCGAAACGGCGCTGGTGATCGTCGAGGTCTACCTCCGCAACGGCGCCTGGAAGGCCCGCGCGGTGGGCCAGGGGTACGCGAACGGTCTGGCCGGCATCGCCACGGACTTCGGCGTCTCGGTGGAGGAGCCGGCCCCCGCCGCTCCCCCGGCCCCACCGATGCAGGCCCCCGTGGCCCCCGTGGCTCCCGTGGCTCCCGCGGCCCCCATGGCACCGCCGGCCCCGCCGGCTCCCCCCGCCGCACCGCCCTCCGGGAAGATCAACCTCGACAAGGGCAGGGTCAGCCTCCAGAAGAACCAGACCGTCTCCCTGGTCAAGGGCGGCCGCCCGCTGCTCTCGCAGGTCAAGATGGGCCTCGGCTGGGAGCCCGCGTACCGCGGCAAGGACATCGACCTGGACGCCTCGGTCATCGCCTACGGCCCGCAGCGCAATCACATCGACAGCTGCTACTTCGGCAAGCTCTCCATCGTGAACGGCGCGATCAAGCACTCCGGCGACAACCTCACGGGCGAGGGCGGCGGTGACGACGAGGTCATCGTCGTCGACCTCGGCCGGCTGCCGCAGGAGGTCACGGGTCTGGTCTTCACGGTCAACTCCTTCTCCGGACAGAAGTTCACCGAGGTCGCCAAGGCCTACTGCCGTCTGATCGACGCGGCCAGCGGCGAGGAACTGGTCCGCTTCGACCTCACCAACGCCGAAGCCCAGACCGGCGTCATGATGGCCAAGCTGATCAAGCAGTTCTCCGGCGAGTGGGAGATGACGGCCATGGGCGACTTCGTGAAGTCCCGCACGGTCCGCGGCATGGTGAAGCCGGCGGCCCAGGCACTCTGACGGCGCGAGCCCCCACCGCCCCGCGGCCGCCCCGCACGGAAGGGGCCGTGCCGGTACATCGCAAGCCCGTCGCTTACGCCCGGATCTGGAAACAGCCCCTCCAGGGCAACGTCTGATCCAGCGGCGACGGGCTCGATGTACCGGCACGGCCCCGACCCACCCACCGGCGCTCCGCCCCGCCCGACATCAGCCCCCCGGCACCAGGCCCCGCCCAGGCGCTAGGCCCGCAGCCCCTCCGTCAGCAGCGACAGATACCGCCGGATGTACTTCCCCTGGCCGTCCGCCAGCTCCGACGCCGTGGCGACCCCGTGCGCCAGCCGCAGCACCTCGATCGGCTCCACGTCCGCCCGCAGCGTGCCCTCCCGCTGAGCCGCCTCGACCAGCCGTTCGGCCGCGCCCTTCACTGACGTCCCGCACGCGGTCATCACCGCGCTGCTCCCGTCCGAGACGGCCGATCCGAGCAGCGCCTTCAGACAACGGACCTGGATCATCATCCCGCTCAACTCGTTGAGCCACTCGACCAGCGCCTCGCCGGGCGGGAGTTCCGCGGCGATCTCGTCCGCGCGGGCGGCGATCGCCTCGATGCTGTCGACGTAGACGGCCTCCAGGAGCGCCTGCCGGGTGGGGAAGTGCCGGTACAGGGTCCCGGAGCCCACCCCGGCCCGCTTGGCGATGTCGTCGAGGGACGCACCCTCCCCGTGCTCGGCGAACGCCACGGCGGCCTCCTCGATCAGCCGCTCGTAGTTCCGCCGCGCATCCGCCCGCATCGGCTTGACCTGCGCCATTCAGTTACTCCTTGCCAACCGGGGGCACCCTCGCGGGCAGTCCGCGCTGCCCGTACGCCACGCACCGGGGACACAGACAGGGAGCATCCCATGTCCACCCCGTCACACTCGAAGCACGGTCCCGAACCCCGCCCGCATCAGCCGTACGTCCGCGCCGGCCAGGCGCCTGATCAGGATGTTCCCGACCCTGCCGTACACGGAATCCGGCCACTGGTGTCGCAGCCCGGCTCGTACGAGGAAAGGGACGTGCAGCCGGCCTGCCTCCCCACTCCACCGCGCCCGCACCCGCACCGGCACCGGCACCGGCACCGGCACCGGGCAAGTCACCGCGTAGCCCGATGACTTCCCCGGCGGCCCCGCGCTCATTCACTCATCCACGGCCAGAGCCCCTCCCTGCCGGACTCGAGCAGGGAGACTATCCGGAACGCCGCGTCCGACAGACCCCCGAACGTGTGCCGGTTGTCCTTGCCGGTCGGGCCGTGGCCGGCCCGGTATCCGGCGAGGTTCCAGGTGTAGACCGGTACGTGCGCCGGGACCTGCTCGGTCGGATCGCCGTGGTGGCTGTACGCGGCCTGCTCGTCCGTGACGATGAGCACCCGGTCGTGCCCCCGGTAGTGGGCCCGTACCGCCTCGCTGGTGTTCGTGCCGCCGAGGTCGCCGAAGCGCTCCAGCACCTTCAGCACCGACTCGCCCCCGCGGAACCGCACCCGGTCGCTGCTGGTGCCGAACTGGACGAGGTCCGCGTCCGCCGCGCGCAGCGCGAGCGCGGTGCCGAAGACCGCGGCCGCGTCGGCCCGGTTGAGCTCCGAGCGGTCCGACAGCCGCGAGAAGAACATCGAGCCGGACCGGTCGACGAGCACGAGCGTCCGTCCGGGCAGCGCCGGCACGTTGGCCAGCGAGTGTCCGAGCGCCTGCTCCAGCGGGTACGACCAGCGCAGCGAGGGCGCGTGCTGGTAGGCGGCCAGGTAGCGGAACGGGAACTGGCGCGAACGCGCCACCTCCGCCGGGTCGCTGATCCGCGCGGCGACCCGGGCCGCCACGTCGTCGCCGACACCCGCCTCGTCGAAGTTCCGCAGGTTCCGTACGAGCGCCATCGTGCCCATGGACGGGATCACGGCCTCCCAGGCCGCCTTGTCCATCGGACCCTGCAGCCAGCCCGCCAGCGCCTCCCAGGTGAGACCCGCCGCCGCGAGCCGCTCGGCACCGTCCGGGGCCGTGACGACCGCGCGCCGCTCGGCGACGGGCACCGCCATCAGCTCACGGTGCGCGACGAGCACGCGGTTCGAGGCGGGCGGCACCGCCGTGTCGGGGTGGTGGCGCCGGTCCAGGGCGTACTGGAACAGCTCGCCCTGCCACGGCTTGCCGGGGTCGGGCGCCGCGTGCACCAGGTTGAGGATGTCGCCGAAGCGGTAGCCCTTGGACGCGGTGTCGTACTTCAGCAGCGACTTGCCGTTGTAGAGACGTCGTACGGCGTCCGCGATGCCGCGCTTGACGGGCTTGGGCACGTTGCGGCCGTACCGGGAGGACCAGTAGGCGAGCAGCTCGCCGGGCTCGTCGGGGCGGCGCAGTACGGAGGCGACGACCTGGCGGTTGGCGGGGCCGTCGGTGACGCCCGCGTCGAGGCGGGCGCGCACGTACTCGGCGGCGCCCATGATCGAGGCGGAGCGCAGATTGCCCTCGCCGCGCAGCCAGCCGAGCAGGGCGGCCGTCCACGAGGGGTCGTGGACGGCGAGCTCGCGCACCAGCGTGGCGAACCGGTCGTCGCGGTCCTCGCCGGACTCGTAGAAGGTCTGCTGGGAGACGAGGTGGGAGACGGCGAGGAGGAAGAGTTCGGAGCGCGGGTCGCGCTCCCGTCCGCGGCCGCCCTGATGGGTCCGCAGGACGCGGCCGGTCGAGGTGACCCGCGAAGTGGGACGCGCCTTCGCGGTCTTGGTGTTGAATCGCGCCATGATGAATTCCCCCGAATTCTCGGTACGACGGTGACGTCGTGTTCCGGAGGAAGGCGCAGCAAAGGGAGGGTGCCCGAGTTCGGAAAGCGGCGACGGACCAGTCAGATGCTCTACCGATTGAGCTACGCCGGCCGAAGCCGGCGGCGGGACTCGAACCCGCAACCGTCCGATCCCATGAAGTAGCCGTCGCCTGCGCACCGGGCACCCACCATGAGCTGCGCCTCCCGAGATCAGAATCGGCGGCGGCATGGGATTCTTTTACAGAGAAGTAGCCGCAGCCCGCGCACCGGGAGGTGCATGAAATTGTGGTGTCCAGAGTTCAGGATCGACGGAACCGACAAGGTGCTCTAACCCCTGAGCTACACCGGCCTGTCGTACCGGTGACGGGACTCGAACCCGCGGCCGCCCCATTATGAGTGGAAGTAGGTCCTGCCTTCGCACCTGGACGTGCATCACTCTAGGAGGCGTACCGCGGGACGGGCGAGCGAATTAATCGCGGGGCGAATGCGCGGAGTTCAGCCGCGCCTCCGCCGGGTTCAGCCGCGCTTCTCGCGGGTTCAGCCGCGCTTCTGACGCTTCCAGGGGCCCGTGATCGCGAGCATGATTCCGGGCTCCTGGATGTTCGCGAACAGCGTCCGGCCGTCGGGCGAGAAGGTGACGCCGGTGAACTCGCTGTAGGCAGGCTCCTCTTCGGTGCCGATGTTGAGTTCGTTGCGGGCGATCGGGTACGTGCGGCCGCTGTCGGTGGCGCCGAACAGGTGCTGGACGCCTTCGCCGTCCTCGGCGATGACCAGACCGCCGTACGGGGAGACGGTGATGTTGTCGGGGCCGTCGAAGGCGCCGTCCACGGACGGGTCGGGGTTCACTCCGATCAGGACCTTCAGGGTCAGGGTGCGGCGCTTGGGGTCGTAGAACCAGACCTGGCCGTCGTGCTGGACGGGGCTCTCCTCGCGGGCGTAGGAGGAGACGATGTAGACGCCGCCGTCGCCCCACCACATGCCTTCGAGCTTGCGGGCGCGGGTGACCTCACCGGCCGCGAACTGCTTGCGCACGGAGACCGTCCTGGCGTCACGGTCGGGGACGTCCACCCAGTCGACGCCGTACACGGTGCCGATCTTCGTGGCGCGGGAGAGGTCGTCGACGAAACGGCCGCCGGAGTCGAAGCACTTGAAGGCCTGGAGGGCGCCCGCGTCGTCGGCGAGGGTGCGCAGTTGTCCGTGGCCGTGCTCGAAGCCCTGCGGCGGGGTCCACCGGTACAGCAGGCCGTTGGGCGTCGCCGCGTCCTCGGTGAGGTAGAGGCGTCCGCGCTTGGCGTCGACGACGACGGCTTCGTGGGCGTACCGGCCGAGCGCCTTGATCGGCTTGGGGTTGCGGTTGCGGCGGCGGTCGGCGGGGTCGACCTCGAAGACGTAGCCGTGGTCCTTGGTCATGCCGCTCTGACCGGCCTTGTCCTCGGTCTCCTCGCAGGTGAGCCAGGTGTCCCAAGGGGTGTTGCCGCCCGCGCAGTTGGTGGAGGTGCCGGCGATGCCGACCCACTCCGCGACCTTGTCGTGGCGTACCTCGACGACGGTGCAGCCGCCGGACGCGGCCGGGTCGTAGACCAGGCCCTCGGTGAGCGGAACGGGGTACTTCCAGCTGTCGCGGGGGCCCTTGAGCTCGTGGTTGTTGACGAGGAGGGTGGCGCCGCGGGGGCCGTCGAAGGTGGACGTGCCGTCGTGGTTGGACGGCGTGAACTCGCCGGATTCCAGCTTGGTCCGGCCGCTGTAGGTGATGACGCGGTAGGAGAACCCGGCGGGCAGCGCGAGTACGCCCTTGGGGTCGGGGAGCAGCGGTCCGTAGCCCACACCGCCGTGCCGGTTCTCGGACTCCTCGCCGACGCTCTCGGTGTCGGTGGAGGCGAGGGCGTTCGGGGCGGTGGCGAGGGCGCCCACACTGCCGGCCAGGGCCACTCCGGCACCGGTGATCGCGGATCGTCTGGCGAAGTCCCTGCGGGTGAGCGACATGGGTGTCTCCTGTGACGGTGAGGATGACCATGGAAGGCTACGGAGGGCCGCGGACGGCGTTGCGGGCACACCGTCCCGCTCGCGCCTGAACGGGAGTTGAACGCCCGGCGTCTTCACCGGACTCTCTTCCATGAATCCGTAAGGACCGGGCCACAGGAGCCCAAAACACCTTCGGCCCTCCGCGCGCGCCCGCCCTCCCCGACGTGGCGCGCGGACCCCGCCGGCGTGCTCAGCCCCCTTGTTGCGACCGCGCCTTGAACGCGGCCTTGCGGGCCTCCTTGGCGACCTTCTTGTCGGGGTGCAGCCGCCCCATGGCCTCCAGGACGTCCGGTGTGGCGGGGTGGTCGACCCGCCAGGCCGTGGCGAAGAAGCCGCCGTGCTGCTGCGCCAGGCCCTCCACGAGACCCTGGAGCTCCTCGGAGTTGCCCTCGGCCGCGAGTTGCGCGGCGACCGTGTCGATGGTGAGCCAGAAGATCATCGCCTCGGACGGCGCCGGCACGTCCACGGCGCCGTGCTCGGAGAGCCAGACCCGGGCGAGGCCGCCCAGCTCGGCGTCGTCGAGGACGTCACGCAGCGCGGGCTCGGCCTCCATGCCGACGAGCGAGAGCGCCTGCTGACAGCGCAGCCGCCGCAGCGGTGCGCCGGCGTCGCCACCCCGTGCCGCGGCGAGCAACTCACGGGCGGCGGGCAGGGGTTCACGCCGGGCGAGCCACTGCTCGGTCTCGGCCTGGGCCGCGGCGGGCGGGAAGACGCCGGTGCCGTCCAGCAGGGCGTCCGCGCCCTTGTCCACCAGGTCGCCCACCGCGGGGACGGAGAGCCCCGCCTCCAGCAGCCGGGCCCGCAGCCCGTACAGACCGAGCGGCGTCAGCTGCACCATCCCGTACCGCGAGACGTCCGTCTCGTCGAGAGGGCCGGCCGGCTCCTCGTCGGTGTCCGCCATCAGCGCCTCGTCGACCGGCTGGAAGTCGACGAGCCCGACGGGTTCCAGCAGCCGGAACTGGTCGTCGAGCCGCATCATCGCGTCCGACACCTGCTCCAGCACGTCGTTGCTGGGGTCTCCCATGTCGTCCGGCACGATCATCGACGCGGCGAGGGCCGGCAGCGGCACGGGTCCCTCCCCGCCCTCGCTCACGGTCAGCAGGTACAGGTTGCCGAGCACCCCGTCCAGGAACTCGGCCTCGGCCTCGGGGTCCCAGTCCAGCGAGGAGAGGTCCACCTCCCCGCCGTCCTCCACCGCCCCGACCAGTTCGTCGAGGTCGGGCACGCTCGCGTCGGCGAGCACCGCCTCCAGGGCGACGAGCCACACCCCCAGGACGTCCTGGGGCCCTCCGGAGGTGAGCAGGGCGAGGTCCGCGCCCGCGGCGACGGTGCCCTCGTCCTCGTCCACGATCTCCACGAGCCCGGTGTCGACGGCGATCCGCCAGGCCTCACTGGCGAAGGCCGCGGCGTCGTCACCGGTCAGGCCGAGTGCGTCGGCCGCCCCGGCGAGCTGTTCCTCGACGAGTTCACCTCCGGCGCCGACCCTCGTGTCCGGCCCGGCCCAGCGGGCGAGTCGCGCGGCACGGGAGAGCAGCGGTGTGGCGAGCGCGTCCCGCGCCAGCGCCGCTTCGGGAGCCAGCCGCACCGGCGGCAAGGGGGGGCTGTCTGACATCGGCTGGGTTCTCCTCCGAACGATCGGGACCCGACGAGCGGGACCGGACAGGACCCGACGAACAGGACCGGCTACAAGCATGACGGACAGGGGCGGGCGGGACGGGCGAGGACAGGCGGGGCAGGGAGGGGAGTCCGTCGAGGCCGGGAGCCGCCCTGGACACGCACACCCGGACGCCACCCCGGAAATCCACGTGGCCGACTCAGCCTAGACGGATTTCCACCCATGCCGCCCGGTTCATGTCCCTGCCAAAAGCTGGAAGGTACCGAATCCTTGACAACTCCCCCACTCACACACGAGATTGACGCGCGTAGAAGTTCAACGGGGGTTGGGCTCGCCGACTTTTTTCTACGCGCGTCACCGGCCCGCACACGGGTCGCGCTCCCCCCACCGCCACACCCTGTCCCGGCGCTCATGTAAGTCCCCGGAGGGATTCCCTTGCCGAGCAAGAGAACCGCGCGCATCGGCGCGCTGACCGTAGCCGCGGTCTGTTCCACCGTCTCCGCCGTCGTGCTCACCGCACCGGCCCACGCGGACACGGTCCGCATCCACGACATCCAGGGCACCACCCGGATGTCCCCGTACGCGGGCCGGCAGGTCACGGACGTGGCGGGCGTGGTGACGGGTGTGCGGACCTACGGCTCGTCCAAGGGCTTCTGGATCCAGGACCCGACCCCGGACGCCGACCCCGCCACCAGTGAGGGCGTCTTCGTCTTCACCAGCTCCATCCCGAAGGTGGCGGCCGGCGACTCGGTCACGGTCTCGGGCACCGTCTCGGAGTTCGTGCCGGGCGGAGCCTCGACCGGCAACCAGTCGGTGACGGAGATCACCAAGCCGACGGTCACGGTGGTGTCGTCCGGCAACGCGGTCCCGGCCGCCACGGTGATCGACAGCCGTTCCGTGCCGGACGTCTACGCCCCCGCCGGTGACACGGCGGCGAGCGGCTCGGTCAACGCGCTCACCCTGGAGCCGAAGAAGTACGCCCTGGACTACTACGAGTCCCTGGAGGGCATGAACGTCCAGGTCTCGGACACCCGCGTGGTCACCGCGACCGACCCGTACAGCGAGCTGTGGGTCACGGTGAAGCCGCGCGAGCACGCCAACCGGCGCGGCGGCACCGTCTACGGCGCCTACACCTCGCAGAACACCGGGCGTCTCCAGGTCCAGTCCCTGGGTTCGACCGCCGACTTCCCCGCCGCGAACGTCGGTGACGAGCTCGCCGGCACCACCGAGGGCCCGCTCGACTTCAACCAGTTCGGCGGCTACACGCTCGTCGCGAGCCGGCTGGGCACCCTGGCCAAGGGCGGCCTGGAGCGCGAGACGACCCGTGGGCAGTCGCGCGGCGAGCTGGCGGTGGCGACGTACAACGTGGAGAACCTGGACCCGGGAGACGGCACCTTCGCCGCCCACGCGGCCGCGATCGTGAACAACCTGCGGTCGCCCGACATCGTGTCCCTGGAGGAGATCCAGGACAACAACGGCGCGACGGACGACGGCACGGTCGCCGCCGACCAGACGGTGAACAAGCTGATCGACGCGATCGTCGCGGCGGGCGGCCCGAAGTACGACTGGCGTTCCATCGACCCGGTCAACGACCAGGACGGCGGCGAGCCGGGCGGCAACATCCGTCAGGTGTTCCTGTTCAACCCGCAGCGGGTCTCCTTCACGGACCGCGCGGGCGGCGACTCCACGACCGCCGTCGGCGTCACCAAGGTGCACGGCAAGGCGCGGCTGACCGCCTCCCCGGGCCGGATCGACCCGGGCAACACGGCCTGGACGACCAGCCGCAAGCCGCTGGCCGGCGAGTTCGTCTTCCGCGGCCGGACGGTCTTCGTGATCGCCAACCACTTCGCCTCCAAGGGCGGCGACCAGGGTCTGACCGCGCAGTACCAGCCTCCGGTGCGCAGTTCGGAGACCCAGCGCCACCTCCAGGCGACCGCGGAGAACACCTTCGTCAACCAGATCCTGAAGGCCCAGAAGGACGCCGACGTGATCGCGCTCGGCGACCTGAACGACTTCGAGTTCTCGGACACGGCGAAGATCCTGGAGGGCCACGGCGAGCTCTGGTCGGCGATCAAGTCGCTGCCGAAGAGCGAGCGTTACACGTACGACTACCAGGGCAACGAGCAGGTCCTCGACCAGATCCTGGTCAGCCCGTCGATCCGCCGCGACTGCGGCCTCGACTACGACAGCGTGCACATCAACTCGGAGTTCTCCGACCAGATCAGCGACCACGACCCGCAGGTGCTGAGGTTCAGGCCGTAACCCCGTGTACGGAAGAGCCCGGCCCCGTCGTCCGGGGGGCCGGGCTCTTCCCTGTGGGCGCTCAGGCCGCGAACACGCCGTCCAGCCAGCCCCGCCAGGCGGTCTCGTCGCGCTTGGCGTCGGCGTCGGCCGCGAAGTCGTGGACGCTGATGCCGACGGGGGCACCCCAGTGGTTGCGTCCGAAGAAGCGCAGCAACTGGTCCTCGGTGCGCAGGCCGATGAAGTACGGGTTGCGGAAGTCGAGTACGGCGTCGAGGAGTTGACCCTCAGGTCCCCGTGCCCGTACGCGCGCCCCCGCCTCGGTGTCGTCGGCGAGCCCGAGCGCCCGCCCCACCGCGGTGAAGGCGTCGGACGCCATGGACGCCTCGGGTCCGTCGAAGGTGGCGAAGGCGACCTGTCGGCCCGCGAAGTGCGTCACGTACTCGCGCAGCGTGTGCAGATAGAAGTCCGTGTGCCGGCTCGCCCCGTCGTACTGGTTGTCCCAGTCCTCGACGAAGATGCCGCTGTGCACGTAGCGCATCCAGGAGCGCCGGCCGTCGTCGCGCGGCTCGATGGTCTCGTCGATCTGGTTGAGGGTCTGCTGGGAGATGCCCTGGACGTCCTCGACCCGGCTGGTCAGGCGGTGCGGCGGGTCCCAGTTGGTGAGCGTGGAACCGAAGGGTCCGCTGCCTCCCTGGCGCGGCTCGAACTCCATCGGCCACAGCCAGCCACCGATGCCGGTGGTGATGGCGTCCCACATCTGCTCCGGGGTGGCGTCGACCTCGAACTCGCGGGCGATCTCGAATTCCTTGGACATGGCGGTGATTCTCCTGGGGTCAGCCCTGGGCGGGCGGGATCGGGGTGGGGGCCGTGGCGGGAGCGGCGACGGGGGGCGTGGCGGACTCCGGTTTGACCGTGGGGTGGACGGCGACGACGATCCTGTGGTCCCGCCCGCCCTCGGCGTTCCCGTCGTGGTACTTGCGGATGAGCGCGCCCACCCCCTGGGTCAGCTCCTCGATGAACGCGGCACGGTCGGCGGCGGTCGCGAAGGTCACCTCGCCGTCGAGCGCGAAGGTGGCCAGCCGCTTGCGGGCCTTGGTCGCGCCGGTGATCAGCGAGCCGACGTCCCGGACCAGCCGGGCGCCGAGCGCGAGCAGCCAGCGGGCCGAGAGCTGGTCCCGGAACCGGTCCGGATCGGGCTGCACGGCGGCGAGCGCGAGCGGGGAGATGACGTACGACGCCGCGGTCGCCCGCATCAGCCGCTCGGTGACGTTGCCCTTGCGGCGCTCGCCCGCCAGCTCGACCAGGCCGTGCCGCTCCAGCGTCTTCAGGTGGTAGTTCACCTTCTGCCGCGGCAGCCCGACCTTTCCGGCCAGCATGGCGGCCGACGCGGGTCCGGCGGCCAGCTCGGCCAGCAGCCGGGCCCGTATCGGGTCCAGCGAGACGGCGGCGGCCTCCGCGTCCTCGATGACGGTCACATCCAACATGCCCCCACCGTCTCACCGAAAACTTTTTTTGTCCAGGCGGGTGGAGTTGTCGGCCGCGTGGCGGGACGAAGGGTGAGGTGGGGCGGCGTGGGGGCGCCGCGTGGACGGGGGCGGGCCTGACGGGCGCGAGGTGACTCCGCGGGCGTACGGGGGCGCTGCGCGGGCGTACGCGGGGGGGGGCGGAGGCGTCGCGGGGTCGGCGCCGGAGTGCCGTGTGGACGGGTGCGAGCGCGGTAGACGCGAGGTGACTCCGCGGGCGGGGGCCTGGTCGGCGTCGCGGAGGCGCTGCGCGGGCGGAAGGCCTGGTCGGCGTCGCGGAGGCGCTGCGCGGGCGGAAGGCCTGGTCGGCGTCGCGGAGGCGCTGCGCGGGCGGTGCGGGATCGGCGCCGGAACGGCGCGTGAACGGGTGCGAGGCCCGGCAGGCGCGAAGAGCTCCGCAGGCGTACGCGGGGCGGAGTCGTCGTTGCGGAGGCGCTCCGCAGGCGTACGCGGGGCGGGGTCGGCGTCACGGAGGGCTTCGCCACGTACGCCGGGTCGAAGGCGTGGAGAGGCTCCGCCGGCGTACGCGAGGCCGAAGGCGCAGAGAGGCTTCCGGGGCGTACGCGGGGTCGAAGGCGCAGAGAGGCTTCCGGGGCGTACGCGGGGTCGAAGGCGCAGGGAGGCTTCGGGGGCGTACGTGAAGTCGGCGGCCGGCGCGTCGGTGGGGCACGCCGTGTGTGTCCCC
>NZ_JBHWEL010000134.1:0-11384 GCF_042734135.1 Streptomyces sp. NPDC059668
CAATTGGGAGCGCTCCCAATTGAGGCCACCGGACCCTTGCGAAGGCGGCATGCCGGGCCGATGGGCGGCCGGGTGAACGCCTTTTCCGTCGAGGGGACCTCGGGGGGCGGGTGTCGGGCGTGACGGTCCTGCGGAAGGTCCGGGGATTTCCGTCTTCTTTTCTCGGAGCCTCTATTGACGTTTCGTCAATCTCCCCGGTGCCCGGCGGAATGGGGAAAACGAGGGGATGGCTTGTTCCGGCAAGGTCCGCTGTGCAAAGGTGTGCCTTGTTGGCGTGCAGACAATATTTACTTCCTTCTGTGCGTGCACGGTGTGGCCGTCCGCCCCGCTCTCCGAGAGCCGTCGAAGCGGGTGCTTGCGGTGGCACGGTCCCCATGGGCAGCCCCTTCGCCTGGCCTGGCGGGCTGCCTGCCCATTGGTATGGACTAATTCATGCGTTGCCTTTGGGAGGAAAGCGGACGTGAATGACCCCGCCCTGTCTCAGTCCCCGGAATCCGCTCGCTTGTTCGAGATATCGGATGAGCGACTGGCGGCCGAACTGAAGAAGAGCTCGGGGAACACGCCCGCGCACCACCCCGTCGGAGAACTGCTCGACCGCCACTGGGAAGCCGTCTTCGGCTACGCGCGGCTGTGCACCAACGGTGTGCGGCCCGCCGGAATGCTCACCACGGCGGCATTCACCCGGCTGTTCGGCGAATCCCTGCGGCAGACCGGACCGACGGCAGCCTGGCGGCCCCAGTTGCTGGTCACGGTGCGCCGTATGACCGCCGAATGGCTCGCGGACCAGCGGCGGGAATCGCTCCACCCCGAACTGCTGGCCGGTCCGGACGGTGAGGAGCGGGTCGTGGCGCGGCTGCTGCCGCCGGAGGGCAGGCGGCTGCTGTCCCGCGCGTTCCAGCGGCTTCCGGAGCCCGCCCGCTGTCTGCTCTGGCACGCCGAGGTCGAGGCCGAGCAACTGCACGTACCCGCAGCGCTGTTGGGCATCCGCGAGGACGCCGCCCTGATCGAGCTGCAACGGGCCCGTGAGCGTCTGCGCGAGGGCTGCCTGGAGATCCACCGCGAACTGGCCCCCGAGGAGGAGTGCCGCCAGTACCACCGCATGCTGGACGTCTCGTTGCGGCGCGGCGGTGACGAACTCGACCCCGATCTGCGCCGGCACATGGGCCGCTGCCGCCACTGCCACCACACCGCCGAGCAGTTGCGCCACTTCAACGGCGAACTCGCCCTGCCGCTGGCCGAGTCCGTACTGGGCTGGGGCGCGGAGGCCTATCTCGCCTCCCGGCCCGGACGCGCCGTCGCGATCGTGGAGGTGTCGGGCGACGCGCCCGGAACTCCGGGCGTCCAGGCGGTCCCGCCGCTCCCGGACCACGCGCCGCTTCCGGACCACGTGCCCCTCCCGGACCACGCACCCCTCCCGCCGAGCCGGCCACCGCGGGCGACGCCGCGCGGCCAGTCGTCCGCCGACTCCCGCCGGGCGACGCACAAGGCACCCCGGCGCTCCCCGGGCCGCCGCAACATCGCGCTGGCCGCGCTGACCGCCGGTGGCCTGATCCTGGTCCCGCTGGCCCTGTGGGCGGCACAGGGCTCGGACGGCACCGCCGAGGGCGCCGGTCCTTCGGGCAGGCCGAGTTCGGGCCCCGCCAAGGCACCCGGTGCGAAGCCGTCGTGGATAAGCGACGCGCCGAACGGCACGGTGCGCGGTCGGTTGCGCAACGTCAAGACCGGGATGTGCGTCGGCATCGTGGACGGGAAGCTGGTGAAGGGGGCCGAGACGGTGCTCACGTCATGCTCCTCGGCCACGGCACAGGAATGGTCGTACGAGGCGGACGGGGTGCTGCGCGACGTCGCCGACCCGGGCCTGTGTCTCGACTCCCACCTCGGCTACTCGGTCCAACTGGCCTCCTGCACCGGCGAGTCGGGTGCGGCGGGCAAGAACGTCCGCTACGACTTCACGGTGCGGGGGGAGCTGGTCCCCCGAGGCAACCAGGACCTGGCCCTCACCCCCGCCGCCACCAACGGTGCCGGGGCCCTGGTCCTCAAGCTCCGCAAGGACCAGGCCGTCCAGCACTGGACCCTGGACAGCTCGTCGCCCTCGCTCCAGATGGCGGCGGTGAACTGGGACGCCGACGGGGCGGCCGGCGAGCCCGCGCCCCGGGAGTCCCCTGGGGCCTCGCGGTCGGGTGCGCCGAACGGTGCGTCCAGGGTCTCGCCCGAGCCCTCGGCCGGACCGTCGACACCCGCTGCCGACCCCTCCGACCCCGATGCCACGTCCTCCTGCTCCCCGTACGACTGCCCGCCGGGGAACGGCCAGTACGGCACCCCGGGATCCGGCGACGGCGGTTCCTGGGGCAACGGCGGTCACGGAGACGGCGGTTACGGCGGCGGCTATGGCTCCGGCGGTGGCTGGGGCGGCCACCGCTGACGCCCTCCCCTCCGGTCCCGCTCCCGGGGAACGCGCTGCCCGGCCCCCGGGCTCGGACCGCCTCCGCCGGGAGGTGTCACGACGTGGCGGTGGCCGACCCCGCCGTGGCCGACGCGGAGGCGGCGGTGCCCAGGAACTCCGCCCACCCGCCGAGTGGGGACTGTCCGGGATCGAGGGTCCGCAGCTTGCGCAGCACCGCGGGGTCCTGGGCCTCCAGCCACTCCACCAACTGGCGGAACGAGACCAGGCGTACCTCGTCGTGCCCCGCTATCTGCTCGATGGCCTGTTCGACGGCGTCCATGTATATGCCCCCGTTCCAGCGTTCGAAGTGGTTGCCGACGAAGAAGGGGGCCCGGTTGCTCTCGTAGGCGCGGCGGAAGCCGGCGAGGTAGCTGTCGCGGGCCTGCGCACGCCAGGCGTCGTACTGGGAGCGGTCACCGAGCGGGTTGGCGTTCGACTGGTTGGCCATCAGGTTGTAGTCCATGGACAGGACCTGGAAGGTGTGGCCGGGGAAGGGGATGGACTGGAGCGGGAAGTCCCAGACGCGGCCGTTCTGGACCTTGCCCGGCCACATCTGCAGGCCGCCGGGGGAACTGGCGTCGTACTTCCAACCGAGGGCGGCCGCCGTCGGCAGCAGGTTGGACTGGCCCTCCAGACACGGGGTGCGGCCGCCGATCAGCTCCTTGTCGTAGTCGAAGGGCAGCGGTTCGAGATCCGTGAAGCCGGTGTTGGTCTTCCACTCGGTGACGAACCTCTTCGCCTGGTCGATCTCGCTGCGCCACTCGGCGGGTGACCAGCGGCGCACCCCGTCCGAGCCGCAGAAGTGCCCGTTGAAGTGGGTGCCGATCTCGTGTCCCTCCAGCCAGGCGCCCCGGATCTGCTGGAGCGTCGCGTGGATGTGCCGGTCGGAGAGGTAACCGATCGCGGAGGCGCCCACCGGGTGCTGCGGCGGGCTGTAGAGGTGCTTCTTCGACTCGGGCAGCGTGTAGATGCCGCTGAGGAAGAAGGTCATCGAGGCGCCGTGATCGGTGGCGACCTTGCGGAACCGCGAGAACAGCTGGTTGCTGAGCTCGCCCGCGCCGTCCCAGGAGAACACCACGAACTGCGGCGGACGCTCGCCGGGCTTCAGCCGCTCGGCCTTCGGCTGCCGCGGCTGGGCCCCCGTGTCGGCGGTGGAACCGTCGCCGATGAGCCGGGGCCGCGGGGTCGCGTCCTTCACCGTCCCCTTGCCGTCGCCGCCCACGGACCAGTCCTTCGCCGAGCAGGCGGAGAGCGCGCCGAGCGCTCCCGCGGCGGCCGTCGCCGTCAGCAGCCGCCTGCGTGAGATGCCGGTCATGATGAACCCCCGATGTCCTCGATACCGCTCCCGCGCCGGGCCGGAGCTTCCGTTCCCGCGACGCGCCGCCCTGCGGAGGGCGCGTCGAAGGGTGGGATGCGCGGGCGTCCGGGAAAGGTCGCCGGCGGCGGCACGTGTTGCCGTTCCGTGACAAACCCCGCCGGTCCGCGGTGCGGACGGCGGGGCGGCGGGGTGCGGAGCGGACGGCGGGGACTGGCGGGGAGGGCGGGGTCAGGCGCCGGTACCGGCCCTGACGACCGTCAGGGAGACCGAGGAGGAGTTCCCCGACACCGGGACCTTGCCGCCCTTCCAGGTCGTCTTGAGCGGGTCCCGCTCGTCGGGCGGCGTGACGACCAGCGACGCCGGCGTGGCCGTGTGCGCCCCGCTGATCTCCGGGTTGGAGAACGTCAGGCCCGCCCACGCGCTCTGCCCGGGTGACAGCGTGACCGTGGCCGGTGACCCGGGGGAGCGCTTCGGGTCGGGCCCGAGCTGCTTGCCGGACGCGTCGACGAAGGCCGCCCCGGGGTAGCCGCGCAGGGTGCAGGTGCGGTGCGAGGTGTTGGTGAGGACGACGGGGAAGTTCTCCTGGCCCGCTCCCGGGTCGTTGCCGCCGACGGTCGCGCGCAGCTCGGAGGTGTGACAGCGGGTGCTCGCCGCGCCGCTTCCCGTCGAGGACGTGGCCGAGGCGGAGGCGGAACCCGTCACCGGGGCCGATGTCCTGCCGCCGCCGGCCGAGGCGGTGCTGGTGCCCGAGCCGTCCGGCGTCGTGTCGCCGGAGGCCGGCTGCGCCGTGCCGGGGAGCTTCTGCGGGGTGCCGCTCGTACCGCTGTCGGTGCCGCAGGCCGAGAGCGTGCCCAGCAGCGCCACACCCGCGACCACCGCCGCCCAGTGGGCGGGGGAGGACGTGCGGCGTACGGGAACCCCGTCGCCGTGCCGGAAGCTCGCCATGTCAGCACTCCTTCGAATCAGCGCACGCCGTGTCCCGTGCGGACGGCGCTCCGTGCTCCGTCACCAGTGTCCGATGCGTGCCGGCCCGGAAAAGTTCGCGGGTCCGGCACGCGTTCTCGTCAGGTGCCTACCCGTACGGAACCGAGCACACGGTCGGTGGCGTCACCGTCGCTCTTCTGGCGGATCTGCACGTAGAGCTGAGGCTGTGCGGCGCCGCCCGCGGGGGTGAGCCCCGCCTCCGTGAGCGAGCCGTGGCCGCCCGGGCAGTGGCTCCAGGTCCTCACCAGCCCGTGCCAGTGCGCGCCGGTGTAGGTGCGGCTGCCGTCGTAGTGGCATGCGGTGTGGGCGAGCGAGGCGACGTCGGTCCGTACGTCCCCGTGTTCGCTCAGACCGACGAACACCCCGTCGACACCCGAGCGCAGGTCCTGCCACGCGGCCAGGTCGTCGGCGACGGCCAGCCCCGGTGCGTGGGTGTCCGACAGGCCCACGGTCCGCGGATTCCACCCGGAGTCGCGCAACTGGCGGCCCCAGGCGCGCGGCACCTCCACCGTGAGCCGTCCCGAGGCGTCCGCGACCCGCACGGAACCGCCCGGGGACTGCCGGGTCACCAGGGCGGCGGTGACACCGCCGGCGGCGACCACGACCGCGACGGCCACCCCGGCCACCACGGCCCGCCGACCGCGCCGGGGCCCGCGGGCGGCCGGACCCGGCGCCGCCTCGGCCAGCCGCTCCAGCTCCTCGGCCAGACCCAGCGCCGTGGGCCAGCGCCGCTCCCGGTCGGGTTCCATCGCCCGCAGCAGCGCCCGCTGGACGCCCGGGGCCAGATCGGTACGGAGCCGGTCGGGGCGTACGACCTTGCCGGGCGGCCCGGGGACGGTGCCCGTGACCAGGTGGTAGCCGAGGGCGCCCAGGCTGTACACGTCGGCCCGCGCGTCGATCCCCGACCCGGGCTGAGCCTGTTCCGGTGGGGTGTAGCCCGCGGAACCCGCGGCCATCGTCAGCCCGGAGGCGTGTGCCAGGCTCTTGGCGAGCCCGAGGTCCGCCAGCAGGACCCGGTCCGCGGCGCCGGGTGCCGTGCGCAGCAGCACGTTGGACGGCTTGATGTCGCGGTGCACGATCCCGGCCTGGTGCAGCGCGGCCGCGCCGCGGGCCGCCAGGGCGGTCAGCCGCAGGGCCTCGGCCACCGGGAGCGGGCCACCGCCTACCCGGTCCGCGAGGGTGCCCCCGTCCGCGTACTCCATGACGAAGTAGGGCCTGCCGTCCGGGAGCTCACCGATGTCGTAGACCTGGACGACCCGGTTCGAGTCGGCCTTGCGCAGCAGCCGGGCCTCGGAGAGGAAACGCTCCCGGACGTCCAGGTGGTCGACCCAGTTCTCGGACAGCACCTTCACGGCGACGACCGCGTCCAGCACCTCGTCATGGGCGAGCCAGACCACGCCGAAGCCGCCGGCGCCCAGACGCCGTTCCAGACGGTAGCGGCCGATCCGCTGCGGAGGGTGCATGCGACTATCATGCCTGGCCTCAGATCGACACCGAGGGGAGCACCCAGTGCAGGACGCGGCGGGAACCGAAGAGCTCGCACTGCGCGCGGCCGCGGGCGAGCCCGGTGCCCTGGACCTGCTGCTCCAGCGGCTGGAGCCGGAGGTCATGCGGCGCTGCGGGCGCTTCCTGCCGTGCCGCGAGGACGCCGAGGAGGCGGCACAGGACGTCCTGCTCCAGGTGGCGCGGAAGATCACCGGCTTCGAGGGCCGCAGCCGCTTCAGCACCTGGCTCTACACCGTCGTCGCCAACTGCTCCCGCCAGAAGTACCGCGAGCTGAAGCGGCGGGCCGCCGAGCAGCCGGACGTCATCGACGCCTCGCAACACGTCGACCCGCGCACCACGAGCGTCATCGCCGGTTCCCGCGTCGACCTCCTGGAGGCGCTGGAGCGGCTGGAGCGCGAGCACCCGCACCTGGTGGCGCCGCTGGTCTACCGGGACATCTGTCAGCTGGAGTACGCCGAGGTCGCCGAGCGGGTCGGCATTCCGCTCGGCACGCTCAAGTCCCGTCTGCACGAGGCCCGTAAGCAGGTCAGGCCCTGGCTGGCCGACGCCTCGTGACGTCGCCGCACTCCCGGGATGCCGCCAACACCCTTTTCGCGAGGGGGAGTCGGCGCGGAGCGTGAGGCGGTCGCGGGCCGGGGAGCGGGCGTGCCGCCGGTCCCTCCGCGGGACGGGGCCACGGGGTTCCGGGTCGCCGGGCGCGCCGGGTGTCGCGGGACCTTAGGGTGGTCGGCGTGACGCAGAAGAACAGCAGACCGCTCGCCGTGTTCGACCTCGACGGCACGCTCGCGGACAGCGCGCACCGGCAGCGGTTCCTGGAACGCGCCCCGCGTGACTGGGACGCGTTCTTCGCGGCCGCGCCGCAGGATCCGCCGCTGCCCGAGGGTGTGGCCATGGCGACGGAGAGCGCGCGGGAGTGCGACGTGGTCTACCTGACCGGCCGTCCCGAGCGCTGCCGCCGTGACACCCTCGCGTGGCTGGCCGCCCAGGGGTTGCCCGAGGGGCCGGTCTGGATGCGGCGCGACGACGACCGCAGGCCCGCCCGCCGTACCAAGTCGGAGATCCTCCGCCGGCTCGCGCGCGACCGGGAGATCCGTGTCCTCGTGGACGACGACGAACTCGTCTGCGACGAGGCCGAGCGGGCCGGGTTCAAGGTCGTACGGGCGCGCTGGGCGACGGCGTCATCGACCCTGAAGAACGCGCAGGGGCGCGAAGGCCGGACCTGAGCGGGCCGGCTGACGTGAGCGGGCCGACGCGAGTGGGCCGACGTGAGTGGGCCGACGTGACCGGGCCGACGTGGGCGTCCCGGCTCGGTCCGGCGCGTCCCGGCCCGGTCCGGTCCGGGCCGCCCGAGGGTGACGGGCGGGCGGCCGGACCGTGTTGAACCGGCGGGTGCGCCAACGGCAGGGGTGTGACGGGCCGGAGCATCGGCGGCGGGCTCGCGATCGACGGGCCGACCCGCGGCCGCGGTGTGCGCCGGTCGGCGTACGACCGGCCCGGCGCGGACGACGTGGGCGCCCGTCCGAGGCGACGCGAAGGTCGCCGGTCGGCCGTTCGGGGGGTCCGCTCGCGATCCCGCTCCCGGCCGGGCACGCGTGGTGGCCGGAGGAACGGGTCGGTGCCGCACGTCCACGAGGTCCGGCGCGCGACTTCGCGGCGGACCTCGCCGGCCCGCGGCGGATCGCGGCGGATCGGCATACGCCCCGGCAGGGGAGCGGTAGGTGGCCCCGGGGAGGGGCCACATCCCGGGAGAAGCGACGCCCGTGGCGTCAGGCGCCGTCCTCCAGACGGAAGCCGACCTTCAGGCCAACCTGGTAGTGCTCGACCTCCCCGTCCACGATCTGCCCCCTGACCTGGGTGATCTCGAACCAGTCCAGGTTGCGCAGGGTCTGCGAGGCGCGGGCGATCCCGTTGCGGACGGCCTGGTCGATCCCCTCGGGGGAGGTGCCGACGATCTCGGTGACCCGGTACGTGTGGTCGGTCATGCGGGTGCTCCTCTCCGCCGTGGCGGGTGTGCCACGCGTCATTCCACGGTGCCTCACGGCGCCGCGGTGCGCGAGATGTCGGCAGTGACGTGACCGGTCTCCCTTGACGGGTCTGATTGGTCCATACCAAAATCAGAACACCCGTACGAGCACTGTGCTCGTCCCCCACGTCGGGTTCTCATTCCGCTGTCCGCAAGACAGAACAGGACCCCCTCCGTGACGCGTCGTCTGCTCGCCCTCGCCTGTGTGACCGCCTCCCTGCTGACCGGCTGCGGAGCTCTGCCGGGGGAAGGCGGTGGACGCCACACCGTGACGGTGTGGCTGATGAAGGACAGCGCCTCCGAGGAGTTCCTCAAGCAGTTCACCGAGGATTTCGAACGGACCCACCGGGACATCGCCCTCGACATCCGCATCCAGCAGTGGACCGGGATCGTGCAGAAGGTCCAGGGGGCGCTGAAGGGCGGGCGAGGCGACGGTCCGGACGTCATCGAGGTGGGCAACACACAGGTTGCGCAGTACGTGGACCGGGGCGGCCTCAGCGACCTGACACTCGAGTCCGTGCGCGACTGGGGCATGGACGACTGGCTTCCCGGCCTCGCCCAGCCGGGCCGGTTCAGCACCCGCCAGTACGGCATCCCGTGGTACGCGGCGAATCGCGTCGTCATCTACCGCAAGGACCTCTTCGACCGGGCCGGGATCGAGAAGCCGCCGAAGACCCGCGAGCAGTGGATCGAGGACACGGGACGGCTCAACTCGGCCGGGAACCAGGGGATCTATCTGGCCGGGCAGGACTGGTACACCTTCGCCGGGTTCGTCTGGGACGAGGGCGGCGAACTCGCGACGGAGTCCGCGGGAACCTGGCAGGGCTCCCTGCGGACGCCCGCGGCCCTGCGCGGCATGGACTTCTACCGGCGGCTCCAGGCGCTCGGCTCCGGGCCCGCCGGCGCCGACGAGGAACACCCGCCGCAGGCCGGGGTGTTCGCCGGCGGTCATGTGGCGCAGATCGTGGCCGTGCCGGGGCTCGCCCAGGCGATCGTGGAGCAGAACCCCGCGCTGCGGAAGAAACTCGGGTTCTTCCCCGTCCCCGGCAGGACGGCCGCCGAGCCCGGCGCCGTCTTCACCGGCGGCTCCGACCTGGTGGTGCCCAAGAACACCGACGACCGGCGGGCGGCCACGGCCGTCGTCTCGGCCCTCGTCGGCGCCAAGTGGCAGACCCGGCTGGCCCGGACGATGAACTACGTGCCCAACAAGACCACCCTCGCGAGCGCGGTGGCCGGCGAGGAGGGCGCCGCGGCCATGGCGGTGGGCGCCGCGCGCGGCCGGGCGACCCCCGCCTCGCCCCGGTGGGCCGCCGTCGAGGCCGACAACCCCATCAAGACATACATGACCAAGGTCCTGAGCGGTGGCGACCCCGCGACCGAGGCCGGTCGTGCCTCCCGGCTGATCACGGAACGGCTGGCGGAGTCCGGGGGATGAGTCCGGGGCCCGGGTCCCCCGGGGGTGTCACCGGAGGAAGCCCGCGTAGTTGTGCTGCTCGATCTGGCTGCTGATCTGTTTCACGGTCTCCAGGCCCACGCTCACGATGATCAGAATGCTCGTGCCGGTGAGCTGGTTGGCGCCGCCGAAGCTCGCGAAGGCGACGGTGGGGACCAAGGCGATCAGGCCCAGATAGAGGGCACCCGGCCAGGTGAGTCTGTTGAGGACGTACCCCAGGTACTCGGCCGTGGGCCGGCCGGCCCGCAGGCCCGGGATGAACCCGCCGCTCTGCTTGATGTTCCCCGCCACCTCCTCCGGATTGAACGTGATCGCCACATAGAAGAACGCGAAGAACACGATCAGCAGGAAGTACGCGAGGACGTAATACGGATGATTTCCCCGGACGAAGTTCTGGGTGACCCATGTGGCCCACGCCGCGTGCGAGTTGGAGAACTGCGCGATCAGCGCGGGAATGTAGAGGAGTGAGGAGGCGAAGATGACCGGTACCACACCGGCCTGGTTGACCTTCAGCGGAATGTAGGTGGCCGTTCCGCCGTACGACCTGCGGCCGATCATCCGTTTCGCGTACTGCACCGGAATGCGGCGCTGCGCCTGTTCCACGAAGACGACCAGGGCCACCATCGCGAACCCGACGAGAATGACGACGCCGAAGCCGAGCCACCCGTCGGCGATCTGGCCCTCCTGTTTGACGGTCCACAAGGCGCCGGGGAACGTGGAGGCGATGGAGATGAAGATGAGCATCGACATCCCGTTGCCGATGCCGCGTTCGGTGATCAGCTCGCCGAGCCACATCACACAGGCCGTCCCCGCGGTGATCGTGAGCACCATCACCAGCGTGGTGAGGATCGAATCGTCCGGGACGATGCCCGAGGCGGTCGGGCAGCTGGGGAACAGCGCGCCACTGCGGGCGGTCGCGACCAGGCCCGTGCCCTGAAGGACGGCGAGGGCCACCGTCAGATAGCGGGTGTACTGGGTGATTTTCCCCTGTCCGGCGGCGCCCTCCTTCTTCAGCGCCTCCAGTCTCGGAATGACCACCGTCAGCAGCTGAAGAATGATGCTCGACGTGATGTACGGCAGAATGCCCAGCGCGAACACCGTGATCTGGAGCAGGGCCCCGCCACTGAACAGGTTCACCAGACCCAGCAGCCCGCCGTTTTTCGTCGCCGCGTTCACGCACGCCTGGACGTTGCGATAGCTCACGCCGGGGAGCGGAACATGCGACCCCACGCGATACAGCACGATGATGCCGAGCGTGAACAACAGCTTCTTGCGCAGGTCCGGGGTTTTGAAGACCTTGGCGAATGCGCTCAGCAAGGGTTCCTCCTTCGCCCCTGCGTCAGCACGTCAGAGGTGAACAGAAGCAGATTTTCCGAGCTCGGGAACACGCTCAGGAACGCAACGCGGAGCAATGCGCCGCGATGTGGGGAAATTCAAGCACCATCATCGAATGGCACATCCGGGTCGGCAACCGGAAAGACCCTGGCCGACACCCGCCGGCGGCGGTGCCTTGCGCCGGCCGGGCGCATCCCGGACGCCTCCCGACGGGCCGATGGCCACGCCGGGTCCCGGTGACGGGCGCCGGAACGGACCCGGGGGGCGCGGGGGGGGCGGGGGGGGCGCCCGCGCGCGGCGGGCGGGGCGCGCGGGGGGGGCG
>NZ_JBHWEL010000135.1:0-11330 GCF_042734135.1 Streptomyces sp. NPDC059668
GGCGAGGACCCCGGCCGCGGCTTCCTGCCCGCCCCCGGCACCGTCACCACCTTCGCCCCGCCCTCCGGCCCCGGCGTCCGCCTCGACGCCGGCGTCGAGTCCGGTTCGGTCATCGGCCCCGCCTGGGACTCCCTGCTCGCCAAGCTGATCGTCACGGGCTCCACCCGCGAGCAGGCGCTCCAGCGCGCCGCCCGCGCCCTGGAGGAGTTCACCGTCGAGGGCATGGCGACCGCGATCCCCTTCCACCGCGCGGTCGTACGCGATCCGGCGTTCGCCCCCGAGCTGACCGGTTCCGCGGACCCGTTCACGGTCCACACCCGCTGGATCGAGACCGAGTTCGTCAACGAGATCCCCGCCTTCACGGCCCCCGCCGACGGGGAGACCGACGAAGAGCCGGGCCGCGAGACCGTCGTGGTCGAGGTCGGCGGCAAGCGTCTCGAGGTGTCGCTGCCGTCCTCACTGGGCATGTCGCTGGCCCGCACCGGACTCGCCGCGGGCGCCAAGCCGAAGCGCCGCGCCGCCAAGAAGTCCGGCCCGGTCGCTTCGGGCGACACGCTCGCCTCGCCCATGCAGGGCACGATCGTCAAGATCGCGGTCGAGGAGGGCCAGGAGGTCCAGGAAGGCGATCTCATCGTCGTCCTGGAGGCCATGAAGATGGAACAGCCCCTCAACGCCCACCGCTCCGGCACCGTCAAGGGCCTGAGCGCGGAGGTCGGCGCGTCCATCACCTCCGGTGCCGCGATCTGCGAGATCAAGGACTGAGACACCGCCGTACGGACCGGCCCCGGCCCGTACGGCATCCGAAGCGCCTGGTGGACCGGAAGGGTCGGCCCGCCGGGCGCTTCGGCGCGTCCGGGGCCAGATGCGGACCGGGGTGCAGGACCAGGTCCGGGCGGAGGTCCGGGCAACAGGGCCGGGTCCGGAAACGGGTGCGGACGCCGGTCCGGGTCGTGGGCCGGTGCGACCCGGCCCGTGCGGACGGGTATCGCGCGGGTGAGGGGTGACGCGGCGGGAGAGGATCGCGGATCGCCCGTTCGGGTGAACGCGGAGAGCGGCGGGGCGTACCGCGCTCCCGGGAGCCTGCGGAGATGGCCGCCGGGCTCGCACGGGTCCCGCAGGGTGGCCGTCCGGAGTACGGCGCCGCGCCACGGGCCACCACGACCCCATGAGCCATGCCGGGCCCGCCGGGCACCCGGAGACCGGCCTCTCGGCGGTCAGGAGTGAGCGAGCGGTCGCCTTCGGCCACTGGGCCGCCACGTTCCGTCAGAGGTCACCAGAGGCCGTCACGAACCGTCACGGCCAGGAGGGTCGGTGCCGCGCTCGACGCCGGGCGTCGGTGGCTCGGCCTGCGCGTCGGAAGACGCGTCGGAAGGCGCCTCGGCCTGTGCCCCGGTCGGTGCCGCGGGCCGACCGTCGGTCCGCGCCTCGGTCAGCGGCGGCGTAAATCCGCCACCCGCGCCCGCTCTCCGGGAGACTGTTCCCCCAGCTGGGTCGCGCTGCGCAACTGGGGCCCGGCGCCCGGGACCTGACCGCGCCGCGGCCCGGGGAGAGGCACGTCCCGGCGCGGCTGGCGCCCCGCCGGAGCCGTATCGCCTCCCGTACCACCGCCCGCCTGCCCGGCCACCGCGATCTGCACGCCCTGATCCGCCAGCGCCTGGAGTTCGGTGACCGCGCGATCGTCGTGCGCGGGCGGCTCGTCGGTCACCAGACGGGTGATCAGATCGGTCGGTACCGTCTGGAACATGGTGTCGGTGCCGAGCTTGGTGTGGTCGGCGAGGACCACGACCTCCGCGGCGGCCTGCACCAGCGCGCGGTCGACGGACGCCGACAGCATGTTGGACGTGGACAGGCCGCGCTCGGCGGTGAGCCCGCTGCCCGACAGGAAGGCCCGGGAGACCCGCAGCCCCTGGAGGGACTGCTCGGCCCCGCTGCCCACCAGCGCGTAGTTGGAGCCGCGCAAGGTGCCACCCGTCATGACGACCTCGACACGGTTGGCGTGGGCCAACGCCTGGGCCACCAGCAGGGAGTTGGTGACGACGGTCAGCCCGGGCACCCGCGCGAGCCGGCGAGCCAGCTCCTGCGTGGTGGTACCCGCGCCCACCACGATGGCCTCGCCCTCTTCGACGAGACCCGCGGCGAGATCGGCGATGGCCGTCTTCTCGGCGGTCGCGAGATGTGATTTCTGCGGAAAGCCGGACTCCCGCGTGAACCCGCCCGGCAATACCGCACCGCCATGCCGGCGGTCGAGGAGTCCTTCTGCCTCCAGTGCGCGCACGTCCCGCCGTACGGTCACTTCGGAGGTCTGGACGACGCGGGCGAGCTCACGGAGCGACACGGCCCCGTTCGCTCGCACCATTTCGAGGATCAATTGGCGACGTTCTGCAGCGAACACGAAACTGACAGTAACCCCAACGACCGTCTGCTTTCAGCAGTTTGCGCCGAATAACAGAAGTTGTTCGCATGGCCGGGTACGGAGTGGTATACGCGTCTACTCTCGCCGCCTATGCCGCGGGAATGGGCGGCAACTCCCCGTGACCAGCGGGAAATCGCTTTCGCCCGTCAGCCCTCGTCGGTCAGCTTGCGGGTGTGCAACTGCCGCGCCACCTCGGCGATGGAGCCCGAGAGGGAGGGATACACGGTGAACGCGTTCGCGATCTGTTCGACCGTCAGATTGTTGTCGACCGCGATCGAGATGGGGTGGATCAGTTCCGAGGCGCGCGGGGCGACGACCACACCGCCGACCACGATCCCGGTGCCCGGACGGCAGAAGATCTTCACGAAGCCGTCCCGGATGCCCTGCATCTTGGCGCGCGGGTTGCGCAGCAGGGGCAGCTTGACCACCCGGGCGTCGATCTTGCCCGCGTCGACGTCGGCCTGCGAGTAGCCGACGGTGGCGATCTCGGGGTCGGTGAAGACGTTCGAGGACACCGTCTTGAGGTTCAGCGGCGTGACCGCGTCGCCCAGGAAGTGGTACATGGCGATACGCCCCTGCATCGCCGCCACCGAGGCCAGGGCGAAGACGCCCGTCACGTCACCGGCCGCGTACACGCCCGGGGCCGTGGTCCTGGACACCTTGTCGGTCCAGATGTGCCCGGAGTCCCTGACCTTGACCCCGGCCTCCTCCAGGCCCATACCGCTGCTGTTCGGAATGGCGCCGACGGCCATCAGACAGTGCGAGCCGCTGATGACGCGGCCGTCGGAGAGGGTGACCTCCACCCGGTCGCCGACCCGCTTGGCGGACTCGGCGCGCGAGCGGGCCATGACGTTCATGCCACGACGCCGGAAGACGTCCTCCAGGACCGCCGCCGCGTCCGGGTCCTCGCCCGGCAGCACGCGGTCACGGCTGGAGACGAGGGTGACGCGGGAGCCGAGCGCCTGGTAGGCCCCGGCGAACTCGGCGCCGGTGACACCGGAGCCGACCACGATGAGCTCCTCGGGCAGCTCGTCCAGGTCGTACACCTGCGTCCAGTTCAGGATCCGCTCACCGTCCGGCTGGGCGTCCGGCAGCTCACGGGGGTGCCCGCCGGTGGCGATGAGGACCGCGTCGGCGACGAGCGTCTCCTCGGTGCCGTCCGCGGCGCGCACGACGACCTTGCGCGAGCCGTCCAGGGACTGCATGCCCTCCAGCCGGCCGCGGCCGCGCAGCACGCGCGCGCCGGCCCGGGTCACGGAGGCGGTGATGTCGTGCGACTGGGCCAGCGCCAGCCGCTTCACCCGGCGGTTGACCTTGCCCAGGTCGACCCCGACCACCCGCGCCGACCGCTCCGACGGCGGGGTGTCGTCGGCGACGATGATGCCGAGCTCCTCGTACGACGAATCGAAGGTCGTCATCACCTCGGCCGTGGCGATGAGGGTCTTCGACGGCACGCAGTCGGTCAGCACCGACGCCCCGCCGAGACCGTCGCAGTCGACGACGGTCACCTCCGCGCCGAGCTGGGCGGCCACCAGGGCCGCCTCGTATCCGCCGGGTCCGCCACCGATGATCACGATCCGAGTCACGTACTCCATTGTCCCGCACGCTTCAAGGTGCCCGCGCCCCGGGGGCCGCCGACCGCGCATTCGAGCCGCTTCTGTTACGCGGGGGGCGTACGTGTTCACTGCCGTACCCTCGACCACATGTCGCTCTACGCCGCGTACGCCGGCAATCTCGACCCGCGGCTCATGACGCGCCGCGCCCCGCACTCGCCGCTGCGCGCCACCGGCTGGCTGAACGGCTGGCGGCTGACCTTCGGGGGCGAGCACATGGGGTGGGAGGGTGCGCTCGTCACCCTGGTCGAGGCGCCCCGCTCGCAGGTCTTCGTGGCGCTGTACGACATCGCCCCCCTGGACGAGGACTCCATGGACCGGTGGGAGGGCGTGGGCCTCGACATCTACCGCAGGATGCGGGTACGGGTGCACACGCTGGAGGGCGAGGAACCCGCGTGGGTGTACGTACTGAACGGGTACGAGGGCGGCCTCCCCTCCGCGCGCTACCTCGGTGAGATCGCCGACGCGGCCGAGTCGGCCGGAGCGCCGCACGACTACGTGATGGAGCTGCGCAAGCGCCCCTGCTGACGCGCGCGTGCACCCTCGTCCCGATACGCGTGTGCCTTCGTTGGAAACGACAAGACAACGATCGCAAGACCGTGAGCTCCGTCATCTACGCGCGTAGGCCCGGACCGGCTACCCTCATGCGCGTGAACGCATCTCTTCTTCCGGACGACATCCAGGGCGACCCGTACGCCGCTGCCGACGCCGCCGCCACCCGCCTGCGGGAGCTCACGGGCGCCGAGACCCACGACGTCGCGCTCGTGATGGGCTCCGGCTGGGCTCCGGCCGCGGACGTCCTCGGCACCCCCGAGGCCGAGTTCCAGGTCACCGAGCTGCCCGGGTTCCCGCCGCCCGCGGTCGAGGGCCACGGCGGCAAGGTCCGCTCGTACCTGATCGGCGACAAGCGGGCCCTGGTCTTCCTGGGCCGCACCCACTACTACGAGGGCCGCGGTGTCGCCGCCGTCGCGCACGGTGTCCGTACGGCCGTCGCCGCGGGCTGCAAGACCCTCGTGCTCACCAACGGCTGCGGCGGCCTGCGCGCGGACATGCGTCCCGGCCAGCCGGTGCTGATCAGCGACCACATCAACCTGACGGCGACCTCCCCGATCGTCGGGGCGAACTTCGTCGACCTCACCGACCTCTACTCCCCGCGCCTGCGCGCCCTCTGCAAGGAGGTGGACCCCAGCCTCGAGGAGGGCGTCTACGCGCAGTTCACCGGGCCGCACTACGAGACGCCCGCCGAGATCCGGATGGCCCGCACCATCGGGGCCGACCTCGTCGGCATGTCGACGGTGCTCGAGGCCATCGCCGCGCGCGAGGCCGGGGCGGAGGTGCTGGGCATCTCCCTGGTCACCAACCTCGCCGCCGGTATGACGGGCGAGCCGCTGAACCACGAGGAGGTCCTCCAGGCGGGCCGCGACTCCGCGACCCGCATGGGCGCGCTGCTCACGCAGGTCCTCGACCGCCTGTAGCGGGACCTCGCCCGGCTGCGGGAACCCGGCCCCGGCCGGCCCGCCGGTGGCGTCCGGCGACACGTCGTCCCGGCCGGCCACGGCGGAAGCGGGGCGGGAGCTGGGCGGGAGCGGGGGCCAAGGGGCGGGCCGACGCGGCCACGCGCTGCTCGGCGCTCCCCTGGCTCGGTCCGTCCGGCGCGTCCGGGGCGAGGGCCGGGGGTGGCACTCCCGGGGATCGGGACGGGTAGGCGCGGCCGGGGCGGGCAAGCCCTTCGTGGCCGGGCAGACAGCAAGGCACCACAGACAGAGAGGTACACCCGACGTGCAGGACGAACTCATCGCACGGGCCGAGGCGTGGCTGGCCGAGGACCCCGACGCGGAGACCCGTGAGGAACTCGCCAAGCTGATCGACGCCCGGGACGTCGCCGAGCTCACCGCACGCTTCAGCGGCACCCTCCAGTTCGGCACCGCGGGCCTGCGGGGCGAACTCGGCGCGGGCCCGATGCGCATGAACCGCGCGGTGGTCATCCGCGCCGCCGCCGGTCTGGCCGCGTACCTCAAGGCCGAGGGCGAGGCCGGCGGTCTCGTCGTCATCGGCTACGACGCCCGCCACAAGTCCGCCGACTTCGCCCGCGACACCGCCGCGGTGATGACGGGCGCGGGCCTGCGGGCCGCCGTGCTCCCCCGCCCCCTCCCCACGCCCGTCCTGGCGTACGCCATCCGTCACCTCGGTGCCGTGGCGGGCGTCGAGGTCACCGCCAGCCACAACCCGCCGCGCGACAACGGCTACAAGGTGTACCTCGGCGACGGCTCCCAGATCGTCCCCCCGGCGGACGCCGGGATCGCGGCCGAGATCGACGCCGTCACCCGCCTCGACACCGTCCCCCGCCCGGACAGCGGCTGGGAGATCCTCGACGAGGCGGTCCTGGACGCCTACCTGGCCCGTACCGACTCCGTACTCGACGAGGGCTCCCCGCGCACCGCCCGCACCGTCTACACGGCGATGCACGGTGTCGGCAAGGACGTCCTGCTCGCCGCCTTCGCCCGCGCCGGCTTCCCCGCCCCCGTGCTGGTCGCCGAACAGGCCGAGCCGGACCCGGACTTCCCCACCGTCGCCTTCCCGAACCCGGAAGAGCCCGGCGCGATGGACCTCGCCTTCGCGAAGGCCCGTGAGACGGACCCCGACCTGATCATCGCCAACGACCCCGACGCGGACCGCTGCGCGGTGGCCGTGAAGGGCCGCGACGGCGCGGACTGGCGGATGCTGCGCGGCGACGAGGTCGGCGCGCTGCTCGCCCGGCACCTGGTCGACCGCGGAGTCCGCGGCACCTTCGCCGAGTCGATCGTCTCCTCGTCCCTCCTCGGCCGGATCGCCGAGAAGGCGGGTCTGGCGTACGAGGAGACCCTGACCGGCTTCAAGTGGATCGCCCGCGTCGAGGACCTGCGCTACGGCTACGAGGAGGCCCTCGGCTACTGCGTCGACCCCGAGGGGGTGCGCGACAAGGACGGCATCACCGCGGCCCTCCTGATCACGGAGCTCGCCTCCCGGCTCAAGGAGGACGGCCGCACCCTGCTGGACCTGCTCGACGACATCGCCGTGGAGCACGGCCTGCACGCCACGGACCAGCTCTCCGTCCGGGTCGAGGACCTCTCGGTGATCACGGACGCCATGCGCCGCCTGCGCGAGCGGCCGCCGACCCGGCTGGCGGACCTGCCCGTCACCAGGGCCGAGGACCTCACCCTGGGCACGGACACGCTCCCGCCCACGGACGGTCTGCGCTACACGCTGGACGGCGCCCGCGTCATCGTCCGCCCCAGCGGCACCGAGCCGAAGCTGAAGTGCTACCTGGAGGTCGTGGTCCCGGTCGGCTCGCACGCCGGACTCGCCGCGGCCCACGCCAAGGCCGCCGACCTGCTCACGGCCATCAAGCGCGACCTGTCGGCGGCGGCCGGCATCTGACGCCGGTCCGGTGGGCCCACCGAGCGGGACCGGGTGGGCCCACGGAGCGGGTCACTGGGACCACCGATCGGGTCACGCGGCCCCACGGAGCGGGTCCGGGCCCACCGGGCGCCCCGCACCACCCCTCCACCGCCCTTACGGGTGATTTCCGCCCGGCACTTGACGCAGCGCTCCCGTGCGCCACCCCCGACCGAGGAACGGTTACCGGCAGCGCACCGCCGAGTCCCAGGAGCTGCCGCGTGTCCCCGACCGCTTCCCGGCCGACATCCGCCCCGTCCCGGAACTCCCCCGGCAGACCCCTCCCGGACACCACCCCCGGCACCCGGCCCACCGGGGCCGCGGCCGGCCCCGCCGCCTTCCTCCGCGCCCAACTGCGCCGGGCGGCCCCCGCTCTGCTCGCCTACACCGCGGTGCGCCTGGCCGGGCTGTTCCTCCTCGCGCTCTGGGCGCACGCGGAACACCACGGCGTCCGGCCGATCCTGGCCACCCAATGGGACGCGAACTGGTACCTGGGCATCGCACGGCACGGCTACGCGGACCGGCTGGGCACGGCCTACGACGCCAACAACCTCGCCTTCTTCCCGCTCTATCCGTACCTGGTGAAGGCGGTCGCCGCGCTGACGCCGGGCACCCTCGGGACCGCGGGCCTGATGATCACGGCGGCCGCCTCCTTCCTCGCCGCCTGGGGGATCTTCGCCGTCGGCCACCGTCTCCACGGGCGCCGCGTGGCCGTGCTGCTGACCGTCCTGTGGGCGGCCGTCCCGGTCGGTCTCGTGCAGTGGATGGGCTACACGGAGTCCCTGTTCACCGCCTTCGCGGCATGGTCGCTCTACGCGGTGCTCAGCGAACGCTGGCTCTGGGCCGGCTGGCTGGCGGCGCTGTCCGGCCTGACCCGCCCCACCGGCATCGCGGTCGCGGCCGCCGTCACCGTCACGGCCCTGCTCGCCCTGCGCCACCGCTTCTCCCCCCGCGCCCTCGTGGCCGCCGCCCTCGCCCCCGCGGGCTGGCTCGCGTACGTCGGCTGGGTGGGGTCGCGGCTGGGCCGCTGGGACGGCTACTTCGCCGTACAGCGCCTCTGGCACAACGAGTGGGACGGCGGCGCCGAGACCCTGCGCCGGATGCGGGAGGTCCTCGTCACCGACTCGACGCCGGAACTGTTCCTGGTGATGGTGACGGCGACACTGGTCGTCTCCACGGCCCTCTACGCCCTCTGCGTCTGGGACCGCCAGCCGCTCCCGCTGCTGCTCTTCACCGGCGTCCTGCTGCTCGTCGTGCTGGGCAGCGGCGGCGTCTACTTCCCCCGGGCCCGCTTCCTCCTGCCGGGCTTCCCGCTGCTGCTCCCGGTGGCCCTGCACCTGTCCCGGGCGTCACGCCGCTTCCTGACGCTGGCCCTGGGCGCCGCGGTACTGGGGGGCGCGTACTGCGGCGCGTACATGGTCCTGGTCTGGCCGAGCGCGCCCTGAGCGGCGTCGGCGACGGCGACCTCCCCGGTTCATGGGGAGTTGGGCTGTCGCATGCTCCTCGGCCGCCTGCTCCGTCCCCGCGCGCCCCACGCTGGAGAGGAGTGCGGATGTGCTCCTCACCCCTCCTTGGACGCATCTGCCCGCCGGGTGTCCCGAGCCCCCCTCGCCCCGCGAGGCGGGACGCCGCGCACGGGCCGGACACGGGGTCCGGCCGGCCCCCCAGGCAACCGGACCCCGTGTCGGGTCGCCCGCGCGAAGGGACTCACGAAAGGGTCGCCCGCGAAAGGGTCGCCCGCGAAGGGACCCGCGACGGGTCGCCCGCGGACGGACCCGTGAAGGGGGTCCGGGCGCGGCGGCGGGTGACCGGGAGGCAGCGGTGCGGGCGCCGCCGTGAGGGGCCTCGGCGCGTGGCCCGCCCTACCCGAAGCGTCCGTTCACGTAGTCCGTCGTACGCGGGTCCCGCGGGTTGCCGAACATCGCTTCCGTGGCGCCGTGTTCGACGATGGCGCCGGGGGTGCCCTGTTCGGCGAGGAAGAACGCGCACTGGTCGGAGACCCGGGCGGCCTGCTGCATGTTGTGGGTGACGATCACGATGGTGACCTCTTCGGACAGCTCGTGGATCGTCTCCTCGATGCGCCGGGTCGAGGTCGGGTCCAGCGCCGAGCACGGCTCGTCCATGAGCAGCACCCGGGGCCGTACGGCCAGTGACCGGGCGATGCACAGACGCTGCTGCTGACCGCCGGAGAGCGCGCCGCCGGGCTGCCGGAGCCGGTCGCGGACCTCTTTCCACAGACCCGCCTTCGTCAGGCACTCCTCGACGAGCCAGTCCTTGTTCTCCCGGCCGGACTTGATGCCGCCGAGCTTCAGGCCCGCCGTGACGTTGTCGTAGATCGACATCGCCGGGAAGGGGTTCGGCTTCTGGAAGACCATGCCGATCTGGCGACGGGCATGGGTGATGCGGCGGCCGCGGTCGTAGATGTCCTCGCCGTCCAGCAGCACCCGGCCGGCGAGGGAGGCGGACCCGATCAGTTCGTGCATGCGGTTGAGGATCCGCAGGAACGTGGACTTGCCGCAGCCGGACGGGCCGATCAGCGCGGTGACCTTGCGGGCGGGCATGGTGAGCGACACCTGCTCCAGGACCTTGTGGTCGCCGAACCAGGCCGAGATGGAGTCGGCCTCCAGGGTGGCCGGGTCGCTCTCGCCGGGGCCGGCTCCGGCGGGGCCTGCCGCCGTCGCGCGCCGCGTCTTCACCGTCGGGTCGAGGATCTCGTCGACGAGCGTCGGGTTCGTGTCGGACATGGTGGTGGGACTCCTCGTCGGTCAGAGCAGGTTGGGCAGCAGGCGGGTGGCGGCGCCGGACACGGCGAGGCCGAGGGCGGCCAGTACGGGCACCCCGACGACCCAGGTCTGCCAGCGGCCCCACACGCGGTACGCCGCCATGGTGAGCAGGGCCGCGCCGAGCAGCGCCTGCGACCAGAGGAAGACCGGGAGCCAGGCGGCGTTCTCGGTGCCCAGGGCCTGCTCGGAATCGTCGATCCAGCCGGCCGCCGGGCGGGGCGGGGCGGGCTGTACGTCACTCGTCAGGGTCGCGTCCACCCGGAGGGTGCCCGACGGGGTGTACGGCGCGCCGTCGGCGGTGATGAGCGTGAGCCGGCCCTCGCCCTCCTTGAGCGGGGGCGGCAGCGGGTCGCCGGTGCGGCGCAGGGCGGAGACCTCGTAGAGGGCCGTGCCCTGACCGGTCGTCACCCGTATCTCGGTGCCGGGGGGCAGCCGGCGCAGGTGGTTGAACGGGCTGCCGTACCCCCACTGGCGGCCCATGATCACGCTGGTGCCGGCCTGTCCCGGCAGCGGGGTGTCCCGGCGGTGGCCGGGCCCGGACATCAGCACCCCGGACGTGGTGCCCTCCCCCACGACCTCCTTCAGGCCCAGCGCCGGGATGCGCAGCAGGGCGACGGGCGCGCCCGGTCCCAGCGTCTTTCCGTCGTACGTCTGCCGGCCCACCGGTGCGACGCCGAGGGCGAGTTGGCGGCGGAACTCGTCGTAGGCGGTCTGCTGGTCGCGGGCGTGCTGGAGGTGGCCGACGAGGGTCAGGTCGGCGGCGAAGCCGAGCAGCAGCGCGGCGAGCACGCACAGTGCGGCCCCGGCGAAGGCGAAGCCGGGGCGCTCGGGCCGCTGTGGCCCCGGGGCGGACCCGGGGGCGGGCGCCGGTACCGGCGGCGCACCGGCCGGCGGGGGCGGGGTCAACACGGTCACGGGGAGCGCTCCTGTGGAGTGGTGTGTGGTGGAGGGACGGAGGCGCGGGCGGCGGGGTGGGGCCCCCCGCCCGTGCTCCCGGGCCGCCCGGCCCGGCCATGCGCCCGCCCCCCCGCGGGGGCGGGCGGTGCGGGCCGGGGCCGGGCGGTTGGGGCGGGTACATGCGTCGCC
>NZ_JBHWEL010000136.1:0-3744 GCF_042734135.1 Streptomyces sp. NPDC059668
GGGCAAGTTCGCGCACGGCCGCGTACGAACCCGCGAAGCCGATTCCCGCGATGACGAGCGCACCGGCGACGACCACGCCGATGAGAATCCGGTGCATCCGGGTGAGCTGAATGGGCGCGGACACCCGTACTCCCCTCCCCTTGCGTGTTGTTCCTTGCGTGTTGTTGCGCGCAACAGGGTGGCACATGTGTACGGCGTACGGGTGGGCGGTAGCGAAGGAGCCCGGTCCCCGCAGGACCCGGGCTCCGTCAAATGCGTTGGAACGCCTACGAGTTGATCCGCCGAAACGGCCGCGATGTCAGCTCTTCGCGGCCGCGGACTTCGAAGGGGAAGCGCTCTTGGCGGCCGACTTCGAAGGACTCGGGGACTTCGACGGCTTCGCGGACTTCGAGGCGGACGCGGACGGGGACGCCGACTTCGAGGGCGCGCCGGAGCCGTCCTGGCCGCCGCCCGGCCTGCTGCCGTCCTGGTTCGCGGTGGCCACCGAGGCCACCACCTCCTTGACCGCCTTCTCGGCGGCCTTCGTCAGGTCGTCCGCGCCGGGCGCCTTGTCGCCGGCCAGACCGGCGCCGTTGTAGTCGAGCGTGATGACGACGTTCTCGACGCGCGTCACGACCGTCTGCTGCTTGAAGGTGCCTTCCTTCTTCTTCAGGTCGTAGTGCACCGCCGTCGACGCGTCGCCGGCCCCGGAGACCGGCGCCGATCCGGTGGCCTTCGCGCCGGTGACCGTCTGCGCGTCCTTGACCTGCTTCTCGTAGTAGGTCTGCGCGAGCTGGTTGCCCTCGCCGCGCGCCTCGTCCGAGTCGAAGCGCAGCAGGGAGACGTTCAGCCAGCGGAACTGGGATCCCTTGACGCCCTTGTTGTCGAGGCTGTTCCAGGAGCAGTTGCCGCGGTTCCCGGCGTCGTTCGACTGGCCCGCCTTGGCCGACTTCAGGCCCTTCGGGACGAGCTCGCCCAGCGTCTTCTTCGAGAGCACCGCGCAGGGGCTCGGCAGCGTCGCGTACGCGGCCTTCTTGACGGCGTTCGCGGTGGCGTCCGGTGACCCCGCCGCGCTCGTGCCGGTGCTCGGCTTCGCGTCGCCGGAGGCGGAACCGGAGCCGGAGTCCGAGCCGGAGTCCGAGGAACAGCCGGCGGCGACGAACATCGCCGGGACGGCGGCTGCGCAGACAAGGATGCGGGTGAGTCGCGGGGCTCGGCCTACTCGCTGTGCTGGTCGGTGCATGGTTCCTTCACTCGTGGCGCTCGTGGTGCGGCCGCACATGGAACGTGCGGCCGGTCGGGTCCGAGGGGCCACGGTACGCGGTGAGGCAGCCGGGTGTTTCCGGTTCCAGTGGTTCGCGGGGGAGCCCCGCAAGCCCCCGCGGGCCCGCTAACCGTTGAACCTGTCGACCAGCTTCTGGGCCAGATTCCGTGCCTTGTCCTGCATTTCCTTGCTGTCCGGGGCGCCGGCGGAGGCGGTCGGCTGCTCGGCGTACTCGACGGTCACGATCACGTTGGACGTGCGGAACACCACAGTCACCGTGCGCTGCTGGGTCGTCGAGGAGGCCGAGTTGAGCTTGTCGTCGAGGAACGCCTCGTCGCCCATGGAGCCGAGCCGGCGGGGCTGGAGGTCGGCCGGGGTCCCGCTCGTACCGGGGGAGGCGGTCCCGCCGCCGGACACGGGAGTGGACGCGGAAGAGGACGGGGTGGGGGCCCCGCTGCCGGAGGCGGAGGCGGAGCTGGTGGCGGACGCGCTGCCGGTGGCGGACGCGGTGGGCGAGCCGGCGGGTTCGGGAAGGTCCGCCGCCGCCTCCTTGGCCGCGTAGATGTCCTGGGCGCGGGTGTCGTCGCTGATCGCGTTGTCGTACGAGACCACGCGCTCGAAGTCGACGAGGAGGTGGTCGGTGGCGTCGGTCGACTCCACCTTCCAGCCGCAGCCGACACGGCGGTCGGTGTCGTAGGTGAGGGTGGCCTCGCCCTCGTAGGCGGTGTCGCGCTGCTCCTGGTCGGTGATCTGCTTGATGCCGGGCAGCAGCGAGTCGAGGCTGTCGTGGCTGACGGCGGCGCAGGCTTCCGGCAGCGTGCGGTACTTGCCCGGCTGGGCGGCCGGGGTGGTCGCACCGGCGGCACCCGGCTTGGGGTCCGTCGTGGTCTCCCCGCCTCCCGAGCCGCCGGTGCAGCCGGCCAGCAGGGCCGCGAGGAGCACGGCGGTCCCGGGGACGTACGCCTTCCGCTGCACGGTGAGGCTCCTCTCGACGGATTCCGGGGCCCGTGGCCCAGGGAGTCCTGTGGTGCTGTCCTGTGGTTATTCGGTTGCCGCGTGGGGGCGGCCCCTGCAGACAATGTGTATCGCACGCACTGCCGTGGACGCCGGTCCGTTGTCCTGTACGTCGACCTTGGCGCCGCTTTTGCGTTGTATGCCTTTTGTTGCTTTCCGGGGGAATGGGGATGTTATGTCGTACGTGGAGATGCCGGGCGCGCAGGTACCCATCCGTATGTGGGCCGACCCGGCGTCGGTCGAGGACGGTGCGCTGCGCCAGCTCCAGAACGTGGCGACGCTGCCGTGGATCAAGGGGCTCGCCGTCATGCCCGACGTCCACTACGGCAAGGGGGCGACGGTCGGGTCGGTCATCGCCATGCGGGACGCGGTGTGCCCGGCGGCGGTGGGGGTGGACATCGGCTGCGGGATGTCTGCGGTCAGGACGTCGCTGACCGCGGGCGACCTGCCGGGGGATCTGTCCCGGCTCCGGTCGAAGGTCGAGCAGGCGATCCCGGTGGGGCGCGGGATGCACGACTCGCCCGTCGGTCCCGGCGACGTCTACGGACTCGCCACGCCGGGTTGGGACGATTTCTGGGGACGGTTCGACGGGATCGCTGATGCCGTGAAGTTCCGCCGTGAGCGGGCGGCGAACCAGATGGGGACGCTGGGCTCCGGAAACCATTTTGTCGAGATCTGCACGGATACGACCGATTCTGTCTGGCTGATGCTGCACTCCGGCTCGCGGAACATCGGCAAGGAGCTGGCAGAGCATCACATCGGCGTCGCCCAGAAGCTCCCGCACAACCAGGGCCTGATCGACCGTGACCTGGCGGTCTTCGTCGCGGACACCCCGCAGATGGCGGCGTACCGCAACGACCTGTTCTGGGCGCAGGAGTACGCGAAGTACAACCGCACGCTGATGATGGCTCTGCTGAAGGACGTGATCCGCAAGGAGTTCAGGAAGGCGAAGCCGGCCTTCGAGCCGGAGGTCAGCTGCCATCACAACTACGTCAACATCGAGCGCTACGAGGGCATGGACCTGCTCGTCACGCGCAAGGGCGCCATCAGCGCCCGCGCGGGGGAGTTCGGCATCATCCCGGGGTCGATGGGGACGGGCTCGTACATCGTGAAGGGCCTCGGCAACGAGAAGTCCTTCAACTCGGCGTCGCACGGCGCGGGCCGGCGCATGAGCCGCAACGCGGCGAAGCGCCGCTTCTCGACACGGGACCTGGAGGAGCAGACA
Organism: Streptomyces sp. NPDC059668; assembly: GCF_042734135.1. Lineage (NCBI taxonomy): Bacteria > Bacillati > Actinomycetota > Actinomycetes > Kitasatosporales > Streptomycetaceae > Streptomyces > Streptomyces sp. NPDC059668. The sequence continues at coordinate 3,483 of NZ_JBHWEL010000136.1, forward strand.
CGGGGCGTCGAGTGCCGCAAGGACTCCGGCGTCGTCGACGAGATCCCGGGCGCGTACAAGCCGATCGAGCAGGTCATCGAGCAGCAGCGCGACCTCGTGGAGGTCGTGGCGAAGCTGAAGCAGGTCGTCTGCGTGAAGGGCTGAACCGTGGGGGGGGGGGGGGGGGGGCGCCGGGGGGGGGCCCCGGCCGCCCCGGCCGGGCGCGACTTTGCGGGGCTAACGCCCGCGTTAATGACCCAACCCCCCGGGGGGGTTCCCGAAA
>NZ_JBHWEL010000136.1:3754-10941 GCF_042734135.1 Streptomyces sp. NPDC059668
TTTTTTCCGGGGGGGGGGGGGGGGGGGGTGGTGGGGGGGGGTGGGGGGGGGGGGTGGGCGCGGCGCGGGGGGGGGGGGGCCGCGCCCCGCCGCCCCCCCCCCCCCCCCCCCCGCGGACGCGCGACTACTTCGCGTGCATCACCGCGTAGATCATCACGAACGCCACGATGTGGATGCCGAAGAGGAAGTACGCGAGGTAGTACCAGACCATGCGCTCGTTCCTCTTCTCCTCGGCCAGGCGGCGCTGCTCCGGGGAGAGGGCGTCCGGCGTCCCGTCCGGCGTCACAGCTCCCGGTGGACCTTCGTGTTGGACGCCTGGGCGCGGGGGCGCACCACGAGGAGGTCGATGTTGACGTGGCTCGGGCGGGTGACCGCCCAGGTGATGGTGTCCGCCACGTCGTCGGCGGTGAGCGGCTCGGCCACGCCCGCGTACACCTTCTCGGCCTTCTCCGTGTCGCCGCCGAAGCGGGTCAGCGCGAACTCGTCCGTCTTGACCATGCCGGGCGCGACCTCGATGACACGGACCGGGGTGCCGACGATCTCCAGCCGGAGCGTCTCGGCGAGGACGTGCTCGGCGTGCTTGGCGGCGACGTAGCCGGCGCCGCCCTCGTAGGTGCCGTGGCCGGCGGTGGAGGAGAGCACGACCACCGTTCCGTCGCCGCTCGAGGTGAGGGCGGGCAGCAGGGCCTGGGTGACGTTCAGCGTGCCGATGACGTTCGTCTCGTACATCTGCCGCCACTCGGCCGGGTCGCCGGTCGCCACCGGGTCGGCGCCCAGCGCGCCGCCCGCGTTGTTGACCAGGACGCCGATCGTCCGGAAGGCCGTGGCGAACTCGTCGACCGCCGCGCGGTCCGTGACGTCCAGCGTGTACGCGGCGGCCTGGTGCCCCGCCGCGTTGATCTCCTCGGCCAGTGCCTCGATGCGGTCCTTGCGGCGGGCGGTCAGGACGACGCGGTAGCCGGCCGCGGCGAGCTGCCGGGCCGTCGCCGCGCCGATGCCGCTGCTCGCGCCGGTGACGACGGCGATGCGGGAGGAGGCGGAGGGCGCGGCGGACGTCATGGGCTGCTCCTGAGGCGTACGGCGTACGGTCGCGCGCACGTCGGGGCGCGCGCACGGGTGTACGGCATGCGGTGATCGGTCCTGGCCAGGATAGGCAGGCGGCCGTCGCGCGCGCCCGGTCCGTCCGTTCCCTGGGCGGGGCCGTCTCAGCCGCCGCCGCGCGGCGCGTACATGATCACGGCCATTCCGGCGAGGCAGATCAGCGCGCCGGTGATGTCCCAGCGGTCGGGGCGGTAGCCGTCCGCGACCACGCCCCAGGCGAGCGAGCCGGCCACGAAAACCCCGCCGTACGCGGCGAGGATGCGGCCGAACTCGGCGTCCGGCTGGAGAGTGGCCACGAAGCCGTAGACGCCCAGGGCCATGACGCCGGCGCCGATCCAGAGCCAGCCGCGTTGCTCGCGGACGCCCTGCCAGACCAGCCAGGCGCCGCCGATCTCGAAGAGCGCGGCGACGACGAAGAGGACCACGGAACGGACGATCACCATGCGCTCACCTTCGCACGGGCGTTCCGCGCGGCCGCCGTCACCTGTTGGAGGGCGCCTGTCGCCGGTCAGGGGTGGCATACATCGGGTGACCTGATGAGCGTTCTGGGTGTTCCGAGCGAAGGAAGTGACGGCATGCGGATTCTCTCTGCGGTGGGTGCGATGAGTGCGGGGGCGGCGGTGGTGGTGGCCGGGGCCTGCCCGGTCCGGGCCCTCTCTCCGGAGGCGGACCTCGCCTACCACGGTTCCGTGGCCATGGCGGCCGGAATCTTCGACCTGCGGCTGACCCCGCAGAACCACGGCCCGAGCCCGGTCGCCGAGGCGACGGTCCGGCTGCGCTGGTCGGTGCCGCTCGCGGACCGGCAGCAGCTGCCGGGCGGCTGCGCGCGCTCGGGCGCGCGCAGCGTGGTGTGCCGGACGGGGGAGCTGCCGGCGGACGGGCTGGGCGGCCCGATCGGGCTGACGGTACGGCTGCGGGAGGCGCCGTCCGAGGTGGCGCTGGAGATCGACACGGTGTGGGGCGGCGGCGCGGTGGACCGCAACCACGCCAACGACCGGCAGCGGGTGCTCGCGCTGGACACGGGTGACTCGTACGCCTTCTAGCCTCCGGCTGCCGCCGGCTTCCGGCTGCCTCCGGCCTCCGGTTTCTGGCTTCTGGTTCCAGTCCCGGCCGGAGTTCCGGTGCCGGCGCGCCCCGTTCGACCCGCTCGACGTACGGCTCCGCCCGCTGATGCGGGGCGGGGGGCGGGTCGGCGGGGCGTGCTGTCGAGCACGGTCGGGAATAGGTCGGCGGGGGTCGTCGTTTGCGGGTATAGTTGAATCGTAAACAACCTGGAGGGCGAGCGACCATGCAGTTCGGGATATTCACCGTCGGCGACGTGACACCGGATCCGACCACCGGCCGGTCACCGAGCGAGCACGAGCGGATCAAGGCCATGGTCGCCATCGCGCAGAAGGCCGAGGAGGTCGGCCTGGACGTCTTCGCGACCGGTGAGCACCACAACCCGCCGTTCGTGCCCTCGTCGCCGACCACGATGCTCGGCTACGTGGCGGCACGCACCGAGAACCTCATCCTCTCCACCTCCACCACGCTGATCACCACCAACGACCCGGTGAAGATCGCCGAGGACTTCGCGATGCTCCAGCATCTGGCGGAGGGCAGGGTCGACGTGATGATGGGCCGCGGCAACACCGGGCCGGTCTACCCCTGGTTCGGGCAGGACATCCGCCAGGGCATCAACCTCGCCATCGAGAACTACGCGCTGCTGCACCGCCTGTGGCGCGAGGACGTGGTGACGTGGGAGGGCAAGTTCCGCACGCCGTTGCAGTCGTTCACGTCGACTCCCCGGCCGCTCGACGGGGTCCCGCCGTTCGTCTGGCACGGCTCGATCCGCTCCCCGGAGATCGCCGAACAGGCCGCGTACTACGGCGACGGCTTCTTCCACAACAACATCTTCTGGCCGGCCGACCACACCCAGCGGATGGTCGAGCTCTACCGCGAGCGGTACGCCCACTACGGGCACGGCACCGCCGAGCAGGCCATCGTCGGCCTGGGCGGTCAGGTCTTCATGCGGCACAACTCGCAGGACGCCGTACGGGAGTTCCGGCCGTACTTCGACAACGCGCCGGTGTACGGGCACGGGCCGTCCCTGGAGGACTTCACCGACCAGACGCCGCTGACCGTCGGCTCCCCCCAGCAGGTCATCGAGAAGACGCTGACCTTCCGGAAGTACGCCGGCGACTACCAGCGCCAGCTGTTCCTGGTGGACCACGCCGGACTGCCGCTGAAGACCGTGCTGGAGCAGATCGACATGCTCGGCCAGGAGGTCGTCCCCGTCCTGCGGGAGGAGTTCGCCAAGGACCGTCCGGCCACGGTGCCGGACGCCCCGACCCACGCGGCCCGCGTGGCCGCCGCCCGGGAGGTGACCGTCGCATGAGGCTCGTCGTCGTCTCGGCGGGACTGAGCGTCCCGTCGTCCACCCGGCTGCTGGCCGACCGGCTGGCGGCGGCGACCGTGCGGGAGAGCGGCGCGCACGTCGAGGTCGTCGAACTGCGCGACCTCGCGGTCGAGATCGCGCACAACTTCACCAACGGGTTCCCCGGGCGGGCCCTGGGCTCCGCGCTCGACGCCGTGACGGCGGCGGACGGACTGATCGTCGTCACGCCGGTGTTCTCGGCGTCGTACAGCGGCCTGTTCAAGTCCTTCTTCGACGTCCTGGACAAGGACGCGCTCGCCGGGAAGCCGGTCCTGATCGCCGCGACCGGCGGCTCGTCCCGGCACTCCCTCGTGACCGAACACGCCCTGCGCCCGCTCTTCGCCTATCTGCGTGCCGTCGTCGTACCGACCGCGGTGTACGCGGCGTCCGAGGACTGGGGCGCGGAGGGACTGGCCGAGCGGATCGACCGGGCGGCCGGGGAGCTGGCGGCGCTGATGACGGGACTCGCGGCGGCGGCTGCCGGTACGGCGGTGGGTGTGACCGGTACCGACGGTGCCGGCCTCCAGGTCGGTGCCGCGGGAGCCGACGGCGGCGAGGGTGCTGACGTGCCGCGGCCGGTCGGCGCGGCGCCCGCTCCGAGGGCACCCCTCCCGGCGGGAACCGCCCCGGCCGGGCCCGTCCGGACCGGGACCGTGCCTGTTCGCGCGGTACCCGCGCGGACCGCGTCCGGTGGCGGCTTCGAGGTCGTCCCTTTCGAGCAGCAGCTCGCGGCGCTGCGCCCGTAGGCGAGCGGGCCGGAAGCCGGGCGGGGGCGGCCCGTGGCGTGGGCAGGGGTGGGCCGCCACCGTCGTGCGCTTCCGGCCCACCCCCTCCGCACCGGCCCGACCCGACCGGGGGCTGCTCGGGTCGGGCCGGGCGGGCATCGGGTGGTACCTGACGGGTACCGGGTGGTGCCTGACGGGTGCGAGGTGACACCCGACGGGTACCGGGTGGCACCGGACGAGTGGGAGTCGCGTCGCGGGGCCGTCGTCGGCGCGGCCGGTGCCGCCGGACCGGCGTGGGCGGCGGCGCCGTGGTGACACGCCCTCGGAGCGCTTCACACGGCACGCCTTCCCCGGCACGTTCCCGGACCGCGGGACCGCAGGACCGCCGTACCGTCCTGGCATACGGGACAGAGTGACCCGGCGAGGTAAGGGGCCCGCGCGGGGAGGGGTGAGAGCCGGGTAAGAAGCCCACGCTCACCTGGCCCATCAGGTGGTGGGCGGCCAGGGGCTTGGCAGACTGGTGAGGTGCCCCAGACTGTGCTGCTCGCCGAGGACGACCGTGCCATCCGCCATGCCCTGGAAAGGGCACTGACGCTGGAGGGCTACGCGGTGACGGCCGTCGCCGACGGTGTCGAGGCGCTGGCGCAGGCCCACCGCACCCCACCGGACATCCTGGTCCTGGACGTCATGATGCCCGGCATCGACGGACTCCAGGTGTGCCGCGTGCTGCGCGCGGAGGGCGACCGCACCCCCATCCTGATGCTCACCGCCCTGGTGGAGACGGCCGACCGCATCGCGGGCCTGGACGCCGGGGCCGACGACTACGTGGTCAAGCCGTTCGACGTGGAGGAGGTGTTCGCCCGGCTGCGGGCGCTGCTGCGGCGTACGAGCCCGGTGAACGGCGCCCCGGCCGGCGGACCGGAGGCCGCCACCGCCTCCGCCTCGACACCGGCGCCGGCAGCGGTCCCGGTGTCCCGGGAGGTCCCCGGGCAGATCGCCGCCGCCGGGCTGCACATGGACATCCAGGCGCGCCGCGCCTGGCGCGGCGCGCGCGAGCTGGAACTCACCCGCACGGAGTTCGAACTGCTCGAACTCCTCGTGCGCAACGCGGGCATCGTCCTCGACCACGCCACGATCTACGACCGTATCTGGGGCTACGACTTCGGACCCGGCTCCAAGAACCTCGCCGTCTACGTGGGATACCTGCGGCGCAAACTCGACGGGCCGGGGGCGCCGGCGCTGATCCACACGGTGCGGGGCGTGGGGTACGTTCTGAGGGAGGACTGAGTGCCCCCGGGACGGCTCGCGGGGCTGCGGCCCCGGCGGCTGTCCTCCCTCCGGGCGACCTTCACCCTGTCGTTCGCGGCCGTGGCCGCCGCGGTCACGGTCCTCGTCGGGTTCCTCAGCTACGACGCGGCCGCCCGGCTGGTGCGCGTGGACCAGCAGACCGTCTTCTCCGGCGTCGTGCAGGACCTGCGCGGCCAGGTGCGGGAGACGCCGCTCGACCCGGGTGACTTCTCGTCGTCCGACCCCGACCACGACGGGCCGCTCGACGACATCATCCGGCCCAGCCGGACGGATGTGCAGGTGCTCGGGCGCGGCGGGACGGTCGCCGACCGCGGCAGACCGGTGCTGCCCGTCGTCGCCGGCGACCGGCGGGTCGCCGGGTCCCCGACCGCGGGTGCGTGGGTGGAGCACCGGGAGGTGGACGTCGGAGGGGACCTCTACCGGGTGGCCACGGTCGCCCTCGGCGGCGGGCGGGGCGCGGTGCAGGTCGCCCAGCAGTTCAGCGACACGGAGGACCTGCTGCGGGAGCTCCAGCAGCGGACCGTGCTGCTCGTCGGCGCGGTGGTGATCGCGGCGGGACTGTTCGGCTGGTGGCTCGCGCGGCGGATCACCCGGCGGCTGGTACGGCTCGCCGGTGCCGCCGAGGACGTGGCCCGCACCGGGCGGCTCGGCATCCAGGTGCCGGTCGCCGGATACGACGAGGTGGCGCGGCTCGGCCGCTCCTTCGACCGGATGCTCGGGCGCCTCGCCCGGTCCGAGGAGGACCAGCGGCGGCTGGTCCAGGACGCGGGGCACGAACTCCGTACGCCGCTGACCTCGCTGCGTACGAACATCTCGATGCTCCGGCGTATCGACGAGCTGCCGCCCGAGGCCCGCGAGGAACTGGTCGCCGACCTCGCCCAGGAGTCCCGTGAGCTGACCGACCTCGTCAACGAACTGGTGGCGCTCGCGGCCGGGCAGTCCGACACCGAGCCGGTGCAGCGGATCGATCTCGCCGATCTCGCCGACGACGTCGCGGTGGTCGCGCGGCGGCGCAGCGGGCGAGGTGTCGTCGTGCGGGTGAGCGGTGACACGACGGTGGACGGGCGGCCGACGGCGTTGCAGCGGGCGGTGTCGAACCTGGTGGAGAACGCGGTCAAGTTCGACCGGGACGGGAAGGGGCCGATCGAGATCGCGGTGACGGGGCCGGGGCGGGGGCCTGCCGGTGGCGATGCGGGTGTCGGTGTCGGCGGCGGTCTCGGTGCCGGTGCCGGTGCCGGTGCCGGTGGCGGTGGTGACGTGGGCGTCGGTGGGGGTGCCGGTCGGCCGGGCAACGTCCGTATCGAGGTGCTCGACCGGGGGCCCGGTATCGCCGAGGGGGATCTCGTGCGGGTCTTCGACCGTTTCTACCGGGCGGCCGACGCGCGCAGTCTGCCCGGGTCCGGGCTCGGGTTGTCCATCGTGCGGGAGGTTGCGACGGCGCATGGCGGGGCGTCGTTCGCCTTTCGGCGGGAGGGGGGAGGGGCGGTGTTCGGGTTCACGGTGAGCGGTACGGGGGATCGTCCTTCGCCGGATTCCTGACCCCGGGTTCTTTCGCCCCCGCCGCCCGTCGCCGACCCGTCCCGTACCTGGGGGCTCCGCCCCCAGACCCCCGCCAGGGGCGCTGCGCCCCCCTGGAC
>NZ_JBHWEL010000137.1:0-9502 GCF_042734135.1 Streptomyces sp. NPDC059668
CGCTTACGTTCGGATCGAGCAGCGGCTCGCATGCCCGGCCGACGTCTGATCCAGCGGCGACGGCCTCGACACACCGGCACGGCCCCGACCCACCCACCGGCACGAAACCCGCACCCGCACTCGCGCACGCGACCGCGACCGCTCACACCTGCGGCCGACGCCCCCTCTCCTGGCGCGGGAAGGACTGGTCGGCGCCAGGAAGCGTCGGCTTCGGCAGTGTCGCGACCTCCTGCTTCGCCTTCTCCAACTGCTCCGCCGTGTCGTCGGGCAGCTGCGGCGCGCGCGGACGGGAGTGGGAGAAACGGAACGCGGACGTGAGGTCACCGAACGCGGACCGACGCCAGTCGGTGACGTTCGGTTCCTCGACCCCCGTGAACCGCTCCAGGAACTGAAGCGCCGACGTGTGGTCGAACGCCTCCGTCGCCACCCAGCCCCCCACCGTCCACGGCGAGACGATGATCGCGGGCACCCGGAACCCACCCCCGATCGGCAGCCCCTGCACGAACTCGTCGGCCGTCCCGGCCGCCGGCGTGGGCGGCGGCACATGGTCGAACAGGCCGTCGTTCTCGTCGTAGTTGAGGATGAACGCCGTCTTCCGCCACACCTTCGGGTTCGACGCGATCGCCTCGATCTTCGAGGCGACGAAGTCCGCCCCCGCCGCGGGCAGATAGTCCGGATGCTCCGACTGGTAGCTGGTCGGCATGATCCACGACACCGCCGGCAGCCGGTCGTTGCGGGCGTCGTCCTCGAAGGTCCCCTCCGGCTGCGGCCGCACCCCCCGCTCGTACAGGTCGGATCCCGGCTGCGCGGCACGGAAGTTCGCGAACTGCTCCAGCATGTTGCAGCCGTAGTCGTCGTCCTGCTGGTACACCTTCCAGCTGACCCCGGCCGCCTGGAGCCGCTCCGCGTACGTCGTCCACCGGTACGGTGTCGGCGCCTTGTTGGCGAGGACCGGGCCGCCCTGGGTCCCGCCCGGGTCGATCGTCCCCGTCATCCAGTAGAGCCGGTTGGGCCAGGTGGGCCCGAACACCGAGCAGAAGTAGTTGTCGCAGATGGTGAACGTCTCGGCGAGCGCGAACTGGAACGGGATGTCCTCACGCGTGTAGTACCCCATCACGTACGGCCCGTTCACCCCGTCCGCCTTGCGGTGCGCCGGCAGCCACCGGTCCATCCGGCCGCCGTTCCACGCCTCGTGCTGCACCGCCCACGCGTGGCTCGTCGAGGGGATCGCCTGGGCGCTGGACGTGTGGGTGTCGAGGTGGAAGGGGAGCAGGTACCCCTTCGGGTTCACGGCGTCGGGCTGGTAGAAGACCGACCGGCCGGTGTCGAGCGTCAGCGCGTGCGGGTCGGCGAAACCCCGGACGCCCGACAGCGTGCCGAAGTAGTGGTCGAAGGACCGGTTCTCCTGCATCAGCATGACGACGTGCTCGATGTCGCGGAGGGAACCGTGCCGGGGCGGTCCGGCCGCGACGGCCTTCTGGACGCTCGGCGGGAGGAGGGAGAGTGCCGCGGCGCCGCCCAACGCGCCGGCGGCCGAACCCAGGAGTCTACGACGTGTCAACTCGGCCATGATCGCCCCTTCTTGAGTCTTCGTCCGTTCTCCGGAGTCGAACCACGGGGCACACCGGGGCGGCCCCGCCGTTTCACTCTCCTTGGGGCTCAAGAGGGTTGGCAGAGGCGCGCGGTGAACTTGTGGACAACGCGCGGAAAGGGGTTGGCCAAGCCATGACCCGGGTCGCCGGGACGTCGCCCGGCCGTTGCCGGGACTTGGCCGCCTTCACGCGGACTCCACGACCGCCGGACACGTCCGCTCCGTGGACGCCGCCTCACCCACCCCCGTACGCTCGGCCCGTACCTCTGACTGAGTCAACCGTCCACGCCACTCCGCTCCCTCCTCCAGAGCGCGCACCGATCAACACCCAGAGCCCACACCCAGAGCCGACATCCGGGGTTGACCATGACCGTCCAGGACATCCGCTCCTTCAACCGCTTCTACACGAACGTCATCGGCGCCCTCGACTACGGCCGCCACCTCTACGCCCCGTACACCCTCACCGAGTCACGCGTGCTGTACGAACTCGCCCACTCCCCCCGCGCCGAAGCCACCGACCTCTGCGGTGAACTGTCGCTGGACTCCGGATACCTGAGCCGGATCCTGAACAAGTTCGAGCAGGACGGCCTGATCGAACGCACGCCCTCGGAGCACGACCCGCGACGCCGCCGGATCACGCTCACGCGGCGCGGCCACGAGACCGCGGCCGTCCTGGACGAACGCTCGCGGGAATCCGTCGGGGCCCTGCTCGCGACCGTCCCGGCCGGCGACCGCCCGCGTCTCGCCGAGGCGATGCACACCGTGCGCACGCTCCTGTCCTCCCGTCGCCCCGCCCTCCGTACGCGCCCGCACCGCGAGGACGTCGCGCTGCGCGAGCCGGTCCCCGGCGACCTCGGCTGGATCGTGCAGCGCAACGCCGCGCTGTACGCCGCCGAGTACGGCTGGAACACCGACTACGAGGGCCTGGTCGCCCGGATCGTCGCGGACTTCGCCGAGGACCACGATCCGCACCTGGAGCGGGTCTGGATCGCCGAGCTGGCCGGGCGGCCGGTGGGATGCGTGATGTGCGTACGGGACGACGCGCCGGGAACGGCCCGGCTGCGGCTGCTCCTCGTCGAGCCGGACGCCCGTGGCCTCGGCATCGGCGACCGGCTGGTGGAGGCGGTCGTCGATTTCGCGCGGGACGGCGGTTACCGGGACCTCGTCCTGTGGACCAACGACGTCCTGACCGCGGCCGGCCACGTCTACCGGCGCCACGGCTTCTCCCTCGTCGCCGAGAAGCCGCACCGTTCCTTCGGCGCTGATCTCGTCGGCCAGGACTGGCGACTTGATCTGCACGTCTCCCCCGGATGATCCGGAGTGCCGGGTAGGGTCCCGGACCATGAAGCTGGCCTTCTCCACGCTCGGCGTGCCCGCGCTCCCCGTCCCCGACGTCGTACGACTCGCCGCCACGCACGGCTATCACGGCGTCGAACTCCGCGCGCACCCCGAGGAGCCGGTGCACCCGGGGCTCGGGCCGACCGAGCGGGCCGAGGTCGTCGCCGCGTTCGAGGCGGGCGGTGTGGAGATCATGGGCCTGGCCGGGTACGCGCGGGTGGCGGCGCCGGGCGACGACGGCCCCGTGGTCGCCGAGATCCGCGAACTCCTGGACCTGGCCCGGGACCTGTCGGCCCCCTTCGTCCGTGTCTTCCCGGGCGCGAGTGCCGGGCAGAGCTCCGAGGAGGCCGACGCGACGGCGGCGCGACGGCTCGGCACGGCCGCGGAGTACGCTGCCGACCTCGGCGTACGCATCCTGCTGGAGACCCACGACTCGCACCGCACCGGGGCGGACGCGACGCGGATCCTGGGCCTGGTCGGCCATCACCACGTGGGCGCGCTGTGGGACGTCATGCACACCTGGCTCGGCGGCGAGGAGCCGCCGTCGACGTACGCGGCCCTGTGCACGTACCTCGGCTATGTACAGGTCAAGGACATCGCGTCCGCCGAGGACACGGCCCCGCTCCCGCTGGGCGCGGGCGTTCTGCCGCTCGCGGAGTGCGTGGAGCTGCTCTCCCGGGAGGGCTGGGACGGCTGGCTGTGCTGGGAGTACGAGAAGCGGTGGTACGAGGCCGCCGCGCCGCTTCCGGACCTGCTGGGTCCGGGCCGGGACCACCTCGCGCGTCTGCTGAACGAGTCGGCGTAGAGCCGCGCCGGCCGCCTCCGGAGCGGCACCCGCGCACCCGGCCGCACCGCCCGCACCGCCCGCACCGGCACTCGACCCCACCGCGCGCACCGGCAGCCGACCGAGCCGCCCGAACCGGCAGCGGCCCCGTCGCCGTGTCCCACCGCGCGCCCGTGGCCGCGCCCCACCCCCACCCGTGATCGCGGACCGGCCGCACCGCCTCCCCGCCACCACCTGGAGCGATCGCCTTACCCCCCACCCACCCCCGGCAAACCGGCTATCGTGGTCGGCATGTCGGCCCCGGAACTGATCCGTATCGTCTCCCGCGACTCCCCCATGGCCTTGGCCCAAGTGGAGCGCGTACGCGCCGAGTTGAGCGCGCTCCGTCCAGAGATCCGCACCGAGGTCGTCCCGGTGAAGACGACCGGCGACAAGTGGATGGGCGACCTGTCCAAGGTCGAGGGCAAGGGCGCGTTCACCAAGGAGGTCGACGCGGCACTGCTGGCGGGCGAGGCCGATCTCGCGGTGCACTGCGTGAAGGACATCCCGGCGGACCGCCCGCTGCCCGCGGGAACGATGTTCGCCGCCTTCCTGGCCCGGGACGACATCCGTGACGCGCTGATCCACCCCGGCGGGCTCACCCTGGACGAGCTGCCGCAGGGCGCCCGGATCGGCACCTCCTCCGTGCGGCGCGTCGCGCAGCTCGCCGCCTCGCACCCGCACCTGGAGTGTGTGCCGTTCCGGGGCAACGCCAACCGCCGGCTGGAGAAGCTGGCGGCGGGTGAGGCGGAGGCGCTGCTGCTCGCGGTGTCCGGGCTCGAACGCATCGGCCGCGCGGACGTGATCAGCGAGGTCCTGTCACCCGAGACGATGATGCCGCCGATCGGCGCGGGCATCCTGGCCCTCCAGTGCCGCGAGGGCGACACGGACCTGATCGAGACGGTCAGCGACCTCGGCGACCCGGACACGCACCGCGAGGCCACCGCGGAGCGCATGTTCCTGCACGTCCTCCAGGGCCACTGCAACTCACCGATCGCCGGCTACGCGAAGGTCGACCGCGGTGGCGAACTGTCGCTGCGTGCCTGCGTGTTCACTCCGGACGGCAAGACGGTCCTGAACGCGCACGAGTGGGCGGGCCGTCTCGACGCCGCGACCCTCGGCACGTCGGTCGCCGTCGCCCTGCTGCGCCAGGGAGCCCGCGAGCTGATCGACGGCATCCCGCACTGACCGGGGCATCCCGCACCGGCTGACGGCCCCGCCCCGAGGACACGCTCCCCTGCGCGGGGCCGACCCGCCCGCCCCGCGGACGCGCGGACGCCCAGACCCGCACACCCGGCGACTCGGGGCCCCAGCGCCCGCAGCCCGCAGCCCGCAGCCCTCAGCCCTCAGCCCTCAGCCCGGTGAACTCCGCAGGGTCCGCGCGGTGATGGACGTGGACCCCTGGGACGCCGGCCACCGCCGTGCGCTCAGACCGGCTCGCCCACCCGGTCCCTCGTCGGTCCGTCCGCCGGTCCGTTCGCGGGTCCGTCCGGCGGACCGACCGCCGCGCGGGCCGTCCGTGACGGTGTCAGGGAGGTCAGGGCCACCCCTCCCACCAGCAGCGCCGCCGCCCCCCAGCGCAGGGGGCCGATCGGCTCGCCCAGGAACAGGGCCGCGGACGACATGCCGAAGACCGGGACCAGGAGGGAGAAGGGCGCGACGGTGGACGCGGGATGGCGGTGGAGCAGCCGGCCCCACGCCCCGAAGCCGAGGACGGTCGTGATCCAGGCGACGTAGACGACGATTCCGGCACCCCGCCAGTCGAGGGCGCGCAGCGCGTCGAGGTCCCGGGCCGGGCCCTCCGTCAGCAGCGAGAGGCCCAGCAGCGGCAGTACGGGGACGGTGCTCACCCACACCATGAAGTTGAGGGGGTCGGGCGGGGACGCCTTGCGGGTGAGGACGTTGGACACGCCCCAGCAGGCCGCCGCCGCGATCACCAGCGCGAAGGCGCCGAGCGGACCGCCGGTGCCCTCGTCCACGGCGGCCAGCCCCACGCCGCACAGCGCCACCCCCATCCCCGCGAGCCGGACGCCGGTGGGGCGTTCACCCAGGACGACGTGGGCGACGACCGCCGTGAAGACCGCCTGGATCTGGAGTACGAGGGACGCCAGGCCGGCCGGCATCCCGGCGTCCATGCCGATGAAGAGCAGTCCGAACTTGGCGACGCCCAGGACCAGTCCCACCGCCACGATCCACTTCCACGCGACCTTGGGCCGCCCCACGAAGAACACCGCGGGCAGGGCGGCCACCAGGAAGCGCAGTGCCGAGAAGAGCAGGGGCGGGAAGTGGCCGAGGCCGACCTCGACGACGGTGAAGTTCACGCCCCAGACGGCGGCGACGAACACGGCGAGACAGATGTGGGCGGGTCGCATGGGTCGAGGATCACGTCCCCGGACCGTTAAGCACCAGCGAATCCTGCTGCATGGTTGGATGAAGCATTCCTGATGAAAGGGGCGGGTCGTGCTCGATCTCCAGCGGCTGCGCGCCCTGCACGCCGTCTCCGTGCACGGCACGGTCGGCGCCGCCGCGGCCGCGCTCGGGTACACGCCCTCCGCCGTGTCCCAGCAGATCGCCAAACTGGAGCGGGAGACCAGGACCGTCCTTCTCGAACGGCGCGGACGCGGTGTGCGGCTCACCGAACAGGCCCTTCGACTGGCGGCCACCGCGCAGCAGTTGATGGCCATCGTGGAGCGGGCCGAGACCGAGCTGGAGGAGCGGCGCGGGGTGCCCGCGGGCCGGCTGGACCTCGCCGCCTTCGCCAGTGCGGCACGCGGGCTGCTGCCCGCCGTACTGGCCGACCTGGCCGTCCGGCATCCGGCCCTCGACACCCGGCTCACCGAGGTCGACCCGCATCTCTCCGTGGACCTGGTCGCCAAGGGCGCCGTCGACGTGGCCGTGGCACACGACTGGGACATCGCGCCGCTCCCCGCCCCGCCGGGCGTGGAGCAGGCGGTGATCGGGGACGACTTCTGCGACCTCCTCGTGCCCGCCGGGCATCCCTTCACCGGGCGCACGTCCGTGCGGCGGGAGGAGCTGGCCGGCGAGCGATGGATCTGCCAGCCGCCCGGACGGGTGTGCCACGACTGGCTGGTGCGCACCCTGCGCGCGGCGGGCTGCGAGCCCGACATCGTCCACCAGGCGGACGAGAACCCGACCCTCGTCGCCCTGGTCGCGGCCGGGCTCGGCGTCGCGCTGATCCCCCGGCTCGGGCGTGGCGCGCTTCCCGAAGGGGTGGTGGAGGTGCCGCTCGACCCGATGCCCGTACGACGGCTGTACGCGGTGTGGCGCACCGGCGCGGCGCGGCGTCCGGCCATCGCGGAGACGGTCCGCACCCTCCGGTCCCACTGGGTGTCGGTGTCCCGGCACGACCCCCGGTGAGCGGCGCCCCGGCGCCTCACGAGACCCGCCCGGCACTCCCGTACCGACTTCGGCGATCAGTCGGAATCCGGGAACCCGGACCCGTGCCGGCCCGTCCAATCCGCATGCTGCCGCACGAGTCTCGCAGTGCGGTGTCGGCCTCGCTGCTGGCTGCGATCGCTGACCACCCTCTCCGCCGCCTGCGGCCGGCAGCACGCCGTCACCGGCGCGCCCCCCTCCAACTGCGCCGGTGACGGCCCCCGTCCGGCTACTGTGCACACCCTTGACTGGAAGAAACTTCCCAGATATTCGTGACTCCTCGGAAGTTTCCTTCACGAGGGAAGGAGCGCTCGTGCGCGACGCCAGCACGGGAAGCACCGCACAACCGTCCAGACGTACGGTTCTCGCCGCCACCGCCGGGACCACCGCCGCTCTCGCCCTGCGCACGGCCCCCGCCCGGGCCGCCGGGGGCCACCATGACGAAACGTCACTCCGCTCCCTGATCTCCCGCATGACGCTCGAAGAGAAGGTCGGCCAGCTCTTCGTGATGCGGGTGTACGGCCACTCGGCCACCGCCCCCGACCAGGCCGACATCGACGCCAACCTCGCGGAACTCGGCGTCAGGACGGCCGCCGAGCTGATCGCCCGCTACCGCGTCGGCGGCATCATCTACTTCACCTGGGCCCACAACACCCGCGACCCGCACCAGATCGCGGCGCTGTCCAACGGCATCCAGCAGGTCTCCCTGGCCCAGCCGCGCGGTCTGCCCGTGCTGATCTCCACCGACCAGGAGCACGGCATAGTGGCCCGGGTCGGCAAGCCCGCGACGCTCTTCCCGGGCGCGATGGCGCTGGGCGCGGGCCGCTCACGGGAGGACGCCCGTACCGTGGGGCGGCTCGGCGGGGCCGAACTGCGCGCGCTCGGCATCCGGCAGGACTACGCACCGGTCGCCGACGTGAACGTCAACCCGGCCAACCCGGTCATCGGGGTGCGCTCCTTCGGCGCCGACCCGGACGCCGTGGCCCAGCTGGTGACGGCCGAGGTGGAGGGATACCGGAGCGCGGGCGTGGCCGCCACGTCCAAGCACTTCCCGGGGCACGGTGACACCGCCGTGGACAGTCACTTCGGCTTCCCGGTCATCACGCACAGCCGTGAGCTGTGGTCGGACCTGGACGCCGTGCCCTTCCGGGCCGCGATCCGGGCCGGCATCGACTCGATCATGACCGCCCACATCATGGTCCCGGCGCTCGACCCGGCCGGCGACCCGGCCACGCTCTCCCGTCCGATCCTCACCGGCATCCTGCGTGAGGAACTCGGCTACGACGGCGTCGTGGTGACGGACTCGCTCGGCATGGAGGGCGTGCGGACGAAGTACGGCGACGACCGCGTCCCCGTGCTGGCCCTGAAGGCCGGCGTCGACCAGCTCCTCAACCCGCCGTCCATCGACGTCGCCTGGCACGCCGTGCTCGACGCGGTGCGCGGCGGCGAGCTGACCGAGGCCCGCCTCGACGAGTCGCTCCTGCGCGTCCTGCGCCTCAAGGCGAGGCTCGGGCTGCTGGAGAACCCGTACGTCAGCGACCGCGAGGTGGACCGCGCGGTCGGCACCGCGGCCCACCTCAGGGCGGCCGACCGGATCGCCGAACGCACGACGACCCTGCTGGTCAACGAGCGGGGCCTGCTGCCGCTCTCCCGGCGTACGCACAAGAAGGTGCTGGTCGTGGGCGCCGACCCGGCCTCGCCCTCCGGCACCGACGGCCCGCCCACCACCGTCCTGGCGACCGCCCTGACCGCGCTGGGCTTCACGGCCACGGCGCTGTCCACGGGGACGGCGCCCACCGGGGCGGCCGTCGACAGCGCGGTCGCGGCCGCCGCGGGAGCGGACGCCGTGGTCGTCGGGACGTACAACGTCACGGCGGCGAGTTCGCAGCGGACGCTCGTCGACCGCCTGGTCGCCACCGGCGTCCCGGTCATCGTGATCGCCCTCCGCAATCCGTACGACGTGGCCCATCTTCCGTCCGCCGACGCCCACTTGGCGGCGTACTCCTGGACAGACGTCGAAGTGCGGGCCGCCGCACGGGTGATCGCCGGCCGGGCGAAGCCGCGCGGCAGGCTTCCGGTCGCGGTACAGCGGGCGGACGACCCTGCCCAGGTGCTGTACCCGATCGGATACGGAATGACGTATTAGTACCTACGCCGCACACCGGACGCACCACCCCTGACGGACGCAAAGCACCCCTGATGCCCAGCGTGACCCGCCGCCGCGGGGGACGCCGGGGCGGGGGTTGGGGGGGGCTTCAATCGAGGCCGCGCGGGGGGGCGGCGGTGGGGCGGGGCCGGCGGCCGGGGTTGGGGTGGGGGGTCTAACCCCGGCGGTGTTTGGCGCCCCCCCGGGC
>NZ_JBHWEL010000138.1:0-8971 GCF_042734135.1 Streptomyces sp. NPDC059668
GACAGGGAGCCCTTCCACATCGTCCCGATCCAGTTGAAGAACTTCACGCCTGTCGGTACGGCGATGAGGAACGTCATGAAGGAGAAGAACGGGAGCAGTACACCGCCGGTGACGTACATGTGGTGCGCCCACACGGTCACGGACAGGCCCGCGATCGCGATGGTCGCGCCGATCAGGCCCATGTAACCGAACATCGGCTTGCGCGAGAACACCGGGATGACTTCGGAGATGATGCCGAAGAACGGTAGGGCGATGATGTACACCTCCGGATGGCCGAAGAACCAGAAGAGGTGTTGCCAGAGCAGCGCTCCGCCGTTAGCGGCATCGAAGACGTGGGCCCCGAATTTTCGATCCGCCTCCAGGGCGAACAGGGCCGCCGCCAGGACGGGGAAGGCGAGCAGCACCAGAACAGCGGTGAGCAGCACGTTCCACACGAAGATGGGCATACGGAACATCGTCATGCCGGGAGCGCGCATGCAGATGATGGTGGTGATGAAGTTGACCGCACCGAGGATCGTGCCGAAGCCGGAGAAGGCCAGACCCATGATCCACATGTCGGCGCCGACGCCGGGCGAGCGGACCGCGTCGGAGAGCGGCGAGTAGGCGAACCAGCCGAAGTCGGCCGCGCCCTGCGGGGTGAGGAAGCCGCCCACCGCGATCATCGAGCCGAAGAGGTACAGCCAGTAGGCGAACATGTTCAGCCGCGGGAACGCCACGTCGGGCGCGCCGATCTGCAGCGGCATGATCCAGTTCGTGAAACCGGCGAACAGCGGCGTCGCGAACATCAGCAGCATGATCGTGCCGTGCATCGTGAACGCCTGGTTGAACTGCTCGTTCGACATGATCTGCAGACCGGGACGCGCCAGCTCGGCGCGCATGAGCAGCGCCATGACGCCGCCGATGCAGAAGAAGGCGAACGACGTGACCAGATAGAGCGTGCCGATCGTCTTGTGGTCAGTGGTGGTGAGCCACTTGATCACGACGTTGCCCGGCTGCTTGCGCCGCACCGGCAGCTCGTTCTCGTACGAGTCGTCGGCTTCCGCGGCACCCTGGGGTTCGTTGAGGATGCTCACAGGTTGTTCGTCTCCCGGTTCTTCTCGTGGCCCGTCTGCTCAATGCCGGCCGGGATGTAACCGGTCTGCCCCTCGGCCGCGAGCTGCTTGAGGTGAGCCTCGTAGCGCTCGGGCGAGACGACCTTCACGTTGAAGAGCATCCGGGAGTGGTCGACGCCGCACAGCTCGGCGCACTTGCCCAGGTAGGTGCCCTCCCTGTTGGGAGTCACCTGGAAGGAGTTGGTGTGGCCCGGGATGACGTCCTGCTTCATGAGGAACGGCACCACCCAGAAGGAGTGGATGACGTCCCGCGAAGTGAGGACGAAGCGGACCGTCTTGCCCTTGGGGAGCCAGAGGGTCGGACCGGGGTTCTTCGTTTGCGGGTTCCGCTCACTCGGCGTGCCGGCCTCGTAGACACCGCCGGCGTTCACCGGGAAGTCCTTCTTGAACCGGTCCGGAATGGCGTCCAGGTTCTTGTCGGTCTTCGCGTCACCGGTGACACCGGGAACGTTCTCGATGTAGTTGAAGCCCCAGCTCCACTGGTAGCCGACCACGTTGACCGTGAGGTCGGGCTTCTTGTCGAGGCTGAGGAGCTTCGTCTCGTCGCGTGCGGTGAAGTAGAACAGCACCGAGACGATGATGAGCGGGACCACCGTGTACAACGCCTCGATCGGCATGTTGTACCGGGTCTGCGGGGGAACTTCGACCTTGGTGCGGCTGCGCCGATGGAAGACGACGCTCCACAGGATCAGACCCCAGACCAGCACGCCCGTGGCGAGCGCGGCCGCCCACGAGCCCTGCCAGAGGGAGAGGATCCGCGGAGCCTCCTCCGTGACCGGGGTGGGCATACCAAGGCGGGGAAAGTCCTTGTATGTGCAACCGGTGGCGGTCGCCAGGACCAGGCCCGCAGTCATTGCCTGCAGCAGCTTCCGCCGCATCGGGCGCCGCGGCGAGCGGTCGGAGCCGTTGGGACTCACGTAGCGCCTTCCCGAGAGTCTCGCCCGCGCTGGTTGGCTACGGCCCTTCTCGCTGGTCGCTCGCCGCCCTGGCACACGGGCAGGGGTTTGGATGTTTATGCGGACCAAACCCTACTGGACGCTATTTGAGGTCGCGCGGGGAGGGTGCCCAACGCGCCGCCGGGTCAGCCGAAGGGGGTGGGTTGCCCTGCTCCGGGCTACTTCTGACGGAGATTTGGGAGCCCAGGAGCTCGTGACACGGGACATCGCGGCGACCGCGGGTGCGTCGCGGCCGGTCGCGCCGTTCCGCACGCCCCCTTGGGGCGATGCCCTGACCGGGGCTTTAGCGTGGGCGTGTGGCCTACTTCGACGCAGCTTCCGCCGTGCCTCTCCACCCCGTCGCGCGACAGGCCCTCCAGGCCTCGCTGGACGAGGGCTGGGCCGACCCCGCCCGGCTCTACCGCGAGGGGCGGCGGGCCCGGCTCCTGCTCGACGCCGCCCGCGAGGCGGCCGCCGACGCGGTGGGCTGCCGCCCGGACGAACTGGTCTTCACCGGTTCCGGCACCCGGGCGGTGCACTCCGGCGTCGAGGGCGCGCTGGCGGGCCGTCGACGCGTCGGACGCCACCTGATCGTGTCAGCCGTCGAACACTCGTCGGTACTCCATGCGGCTGAGGTCCACGAGGCGGCGGGCGGCACGGTGACCCGCGTCCCGGTCGACCGCGCGGGCGCGGTGTCCCCTTCCGTGTACGCCGATGCCCTGCGCCCCGACACCGCGCTCGCCTGCCTGCAGTCCGCCAACCACGAGGTGGGCACGGAGCAGCCGGTGGCGGCGGTCGCACAGGCGTGCAGGGCGGCGGGGGTGCCCCTCCTGGTGGACGCGGCGCAGTCGCTGGGCTGGGGGCGGATCGAGGGTGACTGGTCCCTGCTGACGGCAAGTGCCCACAAATGGGGCGGCCCTTCGGGGGTCGGGCTTCTCGTCGTACGCAAGGGAGTGCGGTTCGCCCCTCAAGGGCCGCTGGACGAACGGGAGTCGGGTCGGGCGGCCGGCTTCGAGAACATCCCGGCCGTGGTGGCCGCGGCGGCCGCGCTGCGTGCCGTGCGCGCGCAGGCGGCCGTGGAGGCGGCGCGGCTGCGGGAACTGACGGACCGGATCCGGGCGCGGGTACCGGAACTGGTCACGGACGTGGAGGTGGTCGGCGACCCGGCCGGCCGGCTGCCGGGGATCGTCACCTTCTCCTGTCTCTACGTCGACGGGGAGTCGCTCCTGCACGAACTGGACCGGGCGGGCTTCTCGGTCTCCTCCGGTTCGTCGTGCACGAGCAGCACGCTCACCCCCAGCCATGTCCTGAAGGCGATGGGGGTACTGAGCGAGGGCAACGTCCGGGTGTCGCTGCCGCCGGGCACGCCGTCCGAGGACGTCGACCGGTTCCTGTCGGTCCTTCCGGTGGCGGTCGCCGCGGTGCGCGAGAAGCTCGGCGCTCCGACGGCCCCCCGGACGGCGTCCGCCCCCTCCGGGTCCCTCGTCCTCGACGCCCTCGGCAAGCTCTGCCCGATCCCCGTCATCGAACTGGCCGGGGTCATCGGCGACGTACCGGTCGGCGGCACCGTCCGGGTCCTCGCGGACGACGAGGCGGCCCGCCTGGACATCCCGGCGTGGTGCGAGATGCGGGGTCAGGAGTACGTCGGGGAGGAGCCGGCGGACCAGGGCTCGGTGTACGTGGTCCGCCGGGTGTCCTGACCCGGTGCGGTGCGGGCCCCCTAGACCAGGTGGGCCCTGACCTCCAGGGCGGCGTCGTCGCCGTACGCCTTGGTGAACCGGTCCATGAAGTGGGCGCGGCGCAGCTGGTACTCCTGGGTGCCGACCGTCTCGATCACCAGGGTGGCGAGCATGCAGCCGACCTGGGCGGCGCGTTCCAGGGAGACGCCCCAGGCGAGCCCGGACAGGAAGCCCGCGCGGAACGCGTCGCCGACGCCCGTCGGGTCGGCCTTGCGCTCCTCGTCCGGGCAGCCGACCTCCACCGGGTCCTCGCCGACGCGCTCGATGCGGACGCCCCGCGCGCCGAGGGTGGTCACCCGGTGGCCGACCTTGGAGAGGATCTCGGAGTCGCTCCAGCCGGTCTTGGACTCGATGAGCCCCTTCTCGTACTCGTTCGAGAAGAGGTAGGTCGCCCCGTCCAGCAGTATCCGGATCTCGTCGCCGTTCATCCGGGCGATCTGCTGCGAGAAGTCGGCCGCGAAGGGGATCGAGCGGGACCGGCACTCCTCGGTGTGCCGGAGCATCGCCTCGGGGTCGTCCGCGCCGATGAGGACGAGGTCGAGCCCGTCGACCCGGTCGGCGACCGCCTTCAGCTCGATCAGCCGGGCCTCGCTCATCGCGCCCGTGTAGAAGGAGCCGATCTGGTTGTGGTCGGCGTCCGTGGTGCACACGAAGCGCGCGGTGTGCAGCACCTCGGAGATCCGTACGGAGCCGGTGTCGACGCCGTGGCGGTCCAGCCACGCACGGTATTCGTCGAAGTCGGAGCCCGCGGCCCCGACCAGGATGGGCTTCGTGCCCAGCTGACCCATACCGAAGGCGATGTTCGCGCCGACGCCTCCCCTGCGCACGTCGAGGTTGTCGACGAGGAAGGACAGGGAGACCGTGTGCAGCTGGTCCGCGACCAGCTGGTCGGCGAAACGGCCGGGGAAGGTCATGAGGTGGTCGGTGGCGATGGAGCCGGTGACTGCGATACGCACGGCGAGGACACGCTCCTGCGAAGGGAGAGGGTTGACAGTTCACGCTACCCGGTCGGCACCCGACCTCTGAAGCGGTCAAAACTACCCGATAGTAGGTCTTTCTTCGTAACGCTCCCGGTGCATACGGTTCCGTTATGACGAACCTCAAGGTCCACGGCTCCGCTCCGCTCGACCTCGAAGGCGACCTGGCGTCGCTGCGCGACGACTGTGCCCGTACCGCCAGGCGCTGGGCGGCGCCGGCCCCGGTCACCGTCCCGTCCGTGTCCCCGTCCCGCATCCACGGGGTGCGCGTCCCTCCGGCCTCGGCCCGCCTGCTGGACGCGATGTCCGACTACGGCGACTGACCCGCGTCACGTACGGCGTCCGCGCGGGCGCCGCGCGCGGGCGGGCGGACAGCGCCCGCAGGGAACCGTGCGCTCCCCCGCTGCGTCCCATCGCCGTCCCCCTTAAAGGGGACACGGCGTACGACCTTCCTGCGCCCGCTCCGGGATGTCCCCGACCGGGCCTGGTCGTCGCGGACAGCAGTGGAGCCGAAGGAGCGATGCGGTGAGCACCGAGCGACCCGACCACGAAGCGACCGACCCCGCCGAGGACGGTGCCGGGACGGCGAAGCCACGCCGCCTGCGTTCCCCGGTGGCCGTCGCCTCGGTCGCGGCCGCCGTTCTGCTCGTCGGGGGCGGCGGGGCGTACATGGCCACGACCGCCTTCGACGGCGGCGGACACAGTGGCTCCGGGTCCCCCGGCGGCGACGGCACTCCTCCGCCGCTCGCCCTCGACGGCGCCACCGGGGGCGGCACGGGCGGTGTCGCGCCGGGCGAGCCCAACCCCTACGGCACGGTCTACCGCGCGGACGGCGAGCTGCCCGACGGCCCGGACTCCGCGCCCGTCTACGCACCGAGGGGCACGGTCACCGCGGCCGAGGTGACCCGCCTCGCCGGGGCCCTGGGGCTCACCGGCACCCCGCGGCTCGTCGGCGACACCTGGCGGGCCGGCCAGGCCGGGGACGGCTCCGGCCCGAGTCTCCAGGTGAACCGGCGGGCCCCCGGCACCTGGACGTTCAGCCGCTACGCACCCGGCACCGACAACTGCAAGGGCGCCGTGTGCACCAGCGACCCCGGCTCGCCGGGCAGTCACGCGGTGAGCGAGGCCTCCGCGAAGAAGGCCGCCGCCCCCGTACTGAAGGCGCTCGGCGAGGACGACGCGAAACTCGACGCGAGCGCGCTCATGGGCGCCGTACGGGTGGTGAACGCGGACCCCGAGGTCGGCGGCCTGCCCACGCACGGCTGGACCACCGGCGTCCAGGTCGACAAGGAAGGCCAGGTGGTGGGCGGCAACGGCCTGCTGAAGGCGCCGGAACGCGGGGACACCTACCCCGTCCTCGACGCCCGCCGGACGCTGGACCTGATGAACGCTCCCGGGACGGCCTCGGCGCCGGGCGGTTCGCGCAACGGGCCCGGCGGCTGCGCGAGCGCCGTGCCGCTGAAGGACCGGGACGAGGCACCGTGCGCCGCCTCGACCGCGCTACCCCGGCGGG
Organism: Streptomyces sp. NPDC059668; assembly: GCF_042734135.1. Classification (NCBI taxonomy): domain Bacteria; kingdom Bacillati; phylum Actinomycetota; class Actinomycetes; order Kitasatosporales; family Streptomycetaceae; genus Streptomyces; species Streptomyces sp. NPDC059668. The sequence goes on from NZ_JBHWEL010000138.1 coordinate 6,277, forward strand.
AGACGGTCAACGTCGAGAAGGCCACCTTCGGGCTCGCGTCGCACTTCGTGGACGGGCATCAGACGCTGGTGCCGTCCTGGCTGTTCGAGGTACGGCCGAAGGGGGCCACCGCCCCCCTCACCGTGACGCATCCGGCCGTCGACCCGAAGTACCTGGCCGCGCCCGCGACTCCGGGGGCGCCGGCCGGGACCCCGAGCCCGCGGCCGACGGGCGAGCCGGCGTCCCGCGGCGTCACGGTGCAGGGGTACACCGCCGACGGCAGGGATCTGACGGTGAGCTTCACCGGCGGGGTGTGCGCCGACTACTCCGTCTCGGCGCGCGGGAGTGCGGACAAGGTGACGGTCGAGGTCACCGAGACCCCGTGGCGGGGCAAGGTCTGCATCCTGATCGCCAAGGTGTACGAGAAGACGGTGCGCCTGGACGAACCGCTCGGCGACCGGAAGGTCGTGGGGTCGGACGGCCGGGAGATCCGGGAGGGGAAGACGCCGAGCGCTTCGAGGACCGTCCCGACGGAACCGGGCGACCCGACGACGCCGAGGGCGCCCAGGGTGCCGCACACCCCGGTGCCGTTGGCGCGGTAGCGCGGACGGTCCGCGCGCGGTCGCGGGCCGGGACACGCGAAGGCGGCGTCCCCCATAGGAGGGGGACGCCGCCTTCGTACGTGTCCAGCAGTCGGCCGGGGTCCGGCTGAGGGCCGGGGCCTAGCTGAAGGAGTCGCCGCAGGCGCAGGAGCCCGTCGCGTTCGGGTTGTCGATCGTGAAGCCCTGCTTCTCGATGGTGTCCACGAAGTCGATCGAGGCGCCGCCCAGGTACGGGGCGCTCATGCGGTCGGTGACGACCTTGACGCCGCCGAAGTCCTTGACGACGTCGCCGTCGAGGGAGCGCTCGTCGAAGAAGAGCTGGTAGCGGAGGCCGGAGCAGCCGCCGGGCTGAACGGCGACACGCAGTGCCAGATCGTCGCGGCCTTCCTGGTCGAGCAGGGCCTTGACCTTGCCCGCGGCGGCGTCGGACAGCATGATGCCGTCGCTCACGGTGGTGGTCTCGTCCGATACGGACATCTGCTTCTCTCCCGGGTTGTTCGGAGACTGCTTGCCGACGGGAACAACCGCCGGGGCCGCGGATTCATTCCGGGCCGAGAGTCTGTCTTCTGGTTCTCCGTTCCCTCTCATGCTCGCACACGCGCATCAACGCGCACAGCGGCCTGTGGACAAGCTCAGGGATTCACATCACATGGTCCCGGCGGACATCGTCAACATGACGTGAAGCGGTTATGATAGATAGCGTCATTTAGACGAAAAGGCTTGTCCCGCATGTCCCGCCGGGCCGTTCGCGCCCCGGCGAGCCGCAGAACAGAAAGGGTGCGTGTCGTGACCACCGCCCAGACCCAGGAGCTCGACGTACAGCCGACGCCCCTCGCCCTGCTGTTGCTCGGCCGTGAGGCCGACCCGAGGAGCGAGCGCGGCGTCGAGTGCCCCGGTGACCTGCCCTCGCCGTCCGACCCGGACCTGGTGGAACGCGCACGGGCGGCGAAGGAGAAGCTCGGGGACAAGGTCTTCGTGCTGGGCCACCACTACCAGCGCGACGAGGTCATCCAGTTCGCGGACGTCACGGGCGACTCCTTCAAGCTCGCCCGGGACGCGGCCGCGCGCCCCGAGGCCGAGTACATCGTGTTCTGCGGTGTGCACTTCATGGCGGAGTCCGCGGACATCCTCACCTCCGACGACCAGAAGGTGGTCCTGCCCGACCTCGCCGCCGGATGCTCCATGGCCGACATGGCCACGGCCGAGCAGGTCGCCGAGTGCTGGGACGTGCTGACCGAGGCCGGAGTGGCCGAACAGGTCGTCCCCGTCTCGTACATGAACTCGTCCGCCGACATCAAGGCGTTCACCGGCATGCACGGCGGCACGATCTGCACGTCGTCCAACGCCCAGCGGGCCCTGGAGTGGGCGTTCGAGCAGGGCGAGAAGGTCCTCTTCCTCCCCGACCAGCACCTCGGCCGCAACACCGCCGTCCGTGACATGGGGATGTCCCTGGAGGACTGCGTCCTCTACAACCCCCACAAGCCGAACGGCGGCCTGACCGCGCAGCAGCTGCGCGACGCGAAGATGATCCTGTGGCGCGGCCACTGCTCGGTGCACGGCCGCTTCAGCCTGGACTCGGTGAACGACGTGCGCGAGCGCATCCCCGGCGTGAACGTGCTCGTCCACCCGGAGTGCAAGCACGAGGTCGTCGACGCGGCGGACTACGTCGGCTCCACGGAGTACATCATCAAGGCCCTCGAGGCGGCCCCGGCCGGCTCGAAGTGGGCGATCGGCACGGAGCTGAATCTCGTACGCCGGCTGGCGAACCGTTTCGCCCCCGAGGGCAAGGAGATCGTCTTCCTCGACAAGACGGTCTGCTTCTGCTCGACCATGAACCGCATCGACCTGCCCCACCTGGTGTGGACACTGGAGTCGCTGGCCGAGGGCACCCTGGTCAACCGCATCGAGGTGGACCGGGAGACGGAGCGGTACGCGAAGCTGGCGCTGGAGCGGATGCTGGCGCTGCCGTAGCCGCGCCCGGCCGCCCGCACGGCCCGTCATACGGCTCGGGCCCGCCCGGACACGAAAGGTGTCCGGGCGGGCCCCCGCGCGTTAGCCTGTTGCAGGGCCCCAAGCACCCCCCACGGGCCGGATGCGGGTCACCCCCCCCCCCC
>NZ_JBHWEL010000139.1:0-8182 GCF_042734135.1 Streptomyces sp. NPDC059668
CCCGGGCCCCGGGGCGGGGGCGCCCCGGGGGGGGGCCGCCGGGGGGGGGAGCCCGGGGGGGGGGGCGCCGGGGTCGGCCCCCGCCCCCGCGCCCCGCGGCCCCGGCCGGCCTCAGCCCTCGCACCGGTCGTCGAGGCGGAGCGTCAGGCCGGGCCAGTGCTCGGCCCACCGCGCCAGGTCCCCCGCGGTCGGCGACCACCGTGAGCGGAGGACTCCGTCCGGCAGGAAGCGGACGCAGGTCCCCGTGGTCCCGTCGGTCTCGACGGGCTCCAGATCGGTCACCGGGATGCCGTGTTCGTAGCGCCGGGTCCAGGATCCGTCGAGACGGCGGTTGGTATGGATCAGCCACTCGCTGAGCGCCGCGACGACGGACATGCCGCGGCGCGGATGCCCGTCCGGAAGCCTTTCCGCCTCCGGGAAGTCGAAGAACCGGAGGTCCTTCGTGGCCATGACCGGCTTCTTCACCACCTGGCCGTGCTCGTCGACGCGTGTGTCGGTGCCCCGTCCGTCGTCCTTCACCGAAACGGAGCCATCGGCGTGCAGCGTGACCACGCACCGTCCGTCGCCCCGGCTCGCCGCCTCGTCAGCGGCATAGGCGACGATCTCGAGAACGAGGTGCCTCAGGCCGTCCGGCGCGAACTCCGCGGCTCCCTCGCGGATCCGACGGAAATGGTCCGCGTCCACGGAACCGGCCCAGTCGTGCGTGGTGTTGACCCAAGAACTCCTTGATCCATCCATGGCGACCAGTATCCGCCGGGCTCAGGTCCGGGCCGCATGCATGGGCGGGCGGACGGAGGACCGCACCCGGCCCCGAAACGAGTCATCGGGGCCCCGGCCGCCGACGGAGTCTATTGCGCCGGCAGTTGCACGTCGCGGAACGTGTGGTGGGAGGACGTCGGCGAGGACGCGGCCACCTTCAAGGGCAAGTCGTCCTCCGCCACGTACACCGTGACCGGCTTCCAGGTGTCCGACTTCGGCTCACGGCGACGGCAGCAAGAAGATCAAGCTGTGTGTGCGCTGAACGGACCCGCTCCGTAAGGCGGTCCGTCCGGCCGCCCGGGGCACGGAGTGTCAGCTCCGGCTCCGGTAGGGCCCGTCGACGAGCTGGAACACCGGCTGGCCGCGCACCGGGTCCTGGGCGGTGGTGAGTTGGACCCGGTCCCCGCTGTGCACGTCGGTGGCCGGCCCGGTGACCCTGCCCCGGACGGTGAAGCCCTCGGCCATCTCGACGAGGGAGATGTTTCGTGCCGCCGGGGTGTTGCGATGGATGACCGTGGCGTGACGGACCACACCGGCTCCGGTGCTCGCCTCCGTCCGCAGGTCGCTGCCGGCGCAGACCGGACACAGCAGGCGCTGGTACATCGCGCTGCCGCACCACCGGCAGCGCTGGAAGAGCAGGGCGTCCGCGGCCGAAGTCCCGTTCGCCGTCGGGTCGGTGCCGAGAGCGGTGACACCCGGCACGGCTACCTCGGGTTCGGTGTCGAGCACGCCCGTCGAGGGTCGGGGGCCCGGATGAAGGGCGGTTCCTGGGTGGTGCACGATGTCATCTCCCTGCGCTCGGCCGGAGTCGAAGGTGCCCGGATCACCGCGCACGAGCCACAGGGTATGGCACTCAGTGCCACGCGTAAAGGCACTCGGTACCCTCGTGCGGGAAAGGGGTGCTCCTCGGGGAAGGGGTGCTCCTCGGTTGCGCCCGACGGTCGTGTCCGACCGGGCCCGCGCGACACTGCCGGACCGACAGTTCCGTTCGGCCGGTCCGCTCCGGTCCGCTCCGGTCCGCTCCGGTCTGCTCCGGTCCGCTCCGGTCCGCTGTGGTCCGGATCAGCCCTGTCCGAGCGCGGACTCGATCTCCCGCACCACGCGCCACATGGGTGCCCCACGACGGGAGATGACGACGACCACGTCCTCCTGGTCCTCGGCCGGAGCGGCGACGGGAGGCTCGCCGAACACGGCCTGAACGTGGCCGAGGGCGTGGTCGACGGCGGTGTCCGCGTCGCCCTGCCCTGCCGAACGCAGCCATGAGCGCAGCGCGTTGTTGTGCGCGGCGACCACGGCCGCGGCGATCACGTCGGCCCGCAGGGCGCCGTCGGGCCGGCCGTCGAAGCGCCCGCGCAGATACTCCGCGAGGGCGCGCTCGTAGCGCCAGACGACCGACAACTCGTAGGCGCGCAGGCCGGGCACCTTCTTCGTGAGGCGGTAGCGCTGTACGGAGAAGGTCGGGTTCTCGGCGTACATGCGCAGCACGAGCCGGGCGGCGTCGCAGACCCGCCGTACCGGTTCGTCCGCGTCGGTGCCGTCGGCGAGGAAGGCGGTCATGTCGGCCAGGCAGCGCTCGTGGTCCGGGAAGACCACGTCCTCCTTGGACGGGAAGTAGCGGAAGAAGGACCGTCGGCCGACCCCGGCGAGCGCCACGATGTCGTCGACCGTGGTCTGCTCGTAGCCGCGCTCCGGGAACAGCCGGAAAGCCGCCGCGACCAGCGCGTCCCGCATGGGGGGCTTCGCCGGCGTCGTGTCGGCGGTGTCGCTGCGCCGGGGTCCCTCGCTCATGAACGGGAACCTAGCATCGCGCGGAGGTGCGGGCACTCGGTGCGCGTGACCGAGGGAACCGAGTGCCGTGCGCCGTGGGGGAGGGGCTGTGCCAATTCCGGGTCCGGAGGTGTGCCAGTCGCCGGTGTGACCGGGCGCGGCCTTCGCCGGAGGGTGCCGGTGTGCCTGCCGCGCTGACAGGAATGACTTATTCCTGATGCGGATGAAATGTGATCGCATGTGAACTAGCCGTGTTGTCAACGAAGTTGACAGTCCCTATGGGGTGATCGACTATGTGGTCGAGCTGTGACCCAAGTGACCAATGGGTCCAGTGATTCTTCGACCACTCTTCCCGGTGCGGCCCCGGCTGCCGTGTGCCGCCGTGCCGCCGACGACCGGGTCATGGATCACCAAGATGGGATCTGCATGTCCATAGCGAGACGTGTCACCCTCCGCTGCCTGCTGGGGACGGGCGCGGCGGTCCTCGCCCTCGCGGGGTCCGCCCCCGGCGCCTGGGCCTCCGGCACCCCCGGTGGCGACGGCTGGGACAACGGCGGTGGCTACAAGCCCGGACAGGGCGCCGGCACGGTGACCGCGGCGGATCGCTGCGAGTTCTCCCTCGACGGGACGACCTTCCACGACTGGGTCCGTGTCGACGACCAGAACCTCAAGCCCACCGACGACGGCAAGGTGCACATCAAGGTCCGCGCGGCGGGCGACGCCGGCTCGTGCACCGCGTCCCTCGCCTCGTACCGTACGCACGGCGCCACCTTCAGGACCTCCGGTGAGCAGGTCTTCCACGACTTCGACTCCGTCCGGGTCGGGCCGGGCGCGACCGACTCGCTGGACATCGCGGTCCCGGACCTCGGCTGCTACGCCCAGATCGACCTCTACCGCGGCGCCGTGAAGTTCGACGGCAAGTTCGACGCCAATGACGGCTTCGACCACGGTGACCTGCCCAAGGGGCCGGACCGCGCGGTCATCAAGGACAAGCTGATCATGGCGTGGAACGGTGGCGGCAAGGACTGCACGGCGCAGCCGCCGAGCACGCCCGAGACGACGCCTCCGGCCACCACCCCGCCTGCCTCGACCCCGCCCGCGGAGACGCCGGGCAGCCCGACCCCGTCGACGCCCGCGGAGTCGACCCCGCCGCAGACGCCGGCCACGCCGTCGGCGTCCGGTTCGACCACACCCCCGGCCCCCACGCCGAACGGCGGTGGGTCGACCCCGCCCGGCGACCTCGCGGAGACCGGAGGCGGCAGCACACTGCCGATCGCCGTCGGCGCCGCCGCTCTCCTCGCGGCAGGCGGAGCGATCACCGTGGTCACCCGTCGCCGCCGCTCGGGGCGCGCCACTTCCTGACCCGGATCAAAGGCGCGCGCCACCTCCTGAACCGCATGGTCGGTGCGCGCCACTCCCGCCCGGGCCCGGGGCCCGCCATCGCGGTGCCCGGGCGGCGTGCGTCCGCTCAGGCCTCGACGGCCATGTGCCGGTCGGCCGCGTCGGCGGTGGCCGCCTTGTCGCCGCCGGCCGTGACGGCGCGGACGGCCGGGATGGCGGCCGCGATCACCGCCGCGACGACCGCGACGCCGCCGCCGATGATCAGGCTGGTGCGGAAGCCGTCCTCGGAGGCGAAGGTGAAACCGCCCAGCGTGGTGGTCATCTGGGCCAGCACGACTCCGATCACGGCCGCGCCGACGGACGTGCCGAGGGAACGCATGAGCGTGTTGAAGCCGTTCGCGGCGGCGGTCTCGGAGAGCGGCACCGAGCTCATGATCAGGGCGGGCATCGCGCCGTAGGCGAGACCCACACCGCTGTTGACCACGATGCCGACGAGCATCAGGCCCCAGGCCGTACCCATCAGGGTCAGCGCCAGGCCGTAGCCGGCGGCGATGACCAGGACCCCGGAGATCAGTGTGAACTTCGGTCCACGGGCGTCGGTGAGCTTTCCGCCGAGCGGGGAGACGAACATCATCATGATGCCGCCGGGCGCCATCCACAGGCCGGCGGCGAGCATCGACTGGCCCAGGCCGTAGCCCGTGGCCTCGGGGAACTGCAGCAGCTGCGGCAGGACCAGCATGCTGGCGTACATCGCGCAGCCGACGAAGACCGAGGCGAGGTTGGTGAGCAGCACCCGCGGCCGGGCGGTGGTGCGCAGGTCGACCAGGGGGTCGCGGGTCCGCAGCTCCCACACGCCCCAGCCGAGCAGCACCACGACGGCGGCGACGAACAGTCCGATGGTGAGGGCCGAGCCCCAGCCCCAGTCGGCACCCTTGGAGACGGCGAGCAGCAGGCAGACGAGTCCGGCGCCGAGACCGAGCGCGCCGGGCAGGTCGAAGCGCTGTCCCTTGGCGCCGGCGGGGATGTCGGGGATCAGGAACCAGACGAGCGTGGCCACCACCGCGGCCATCACCGCGGCGCCCCAGAAGAGCACCCGCCAGTTCGCGTACTGGGCGACGGCCGCGGCGATGGGCAGGCCGAGGCCGCCGCCGATGCCCATGGAGGCGCTGACCAGCGCGATGGAGGAGCTCAGCTTCTCCGTGGGGACGACGTCACGCAGCAGGGCGATGCCGAGCGGGACCATGCCCATGCCCATGCCCTGCAGACCCCGTCCGACGATCATGGGGACGACCGAGGACGACAGCGCGCACACCACCGAGCCCACGATCAGCGGTACCGAGCAGGCGAGGAGCATCCTGCGCTTGCCCAGGAGGTCGCCCAGACGTCCGGAGACCGGCACGAAGACGGCCGCCACCAGAAGGGTGGCGGTGATCACCCAGGCCGCGTTCGACGAGGTGGTGTCCAAGAGCTGCGGCAACTCCGCGATCAGCGGGGTCACCAAGGTCTGCATGATCGCCGCCGTGATGCCTGCGAAGGCCAGGGTGGCGACCACGCCGCCCGAGCGGCTCGATGCCTGGGTGGCATCCATAGAGGGGCTCCTCGTACTTGTCTGCGGTACCTGGGTGCGAAGGGACGATATGCATCGTACACGGGATATGCATTACACACATTGGATGTAGGCTGCACACCTCCGTGGCGCAGGTGCCACGGGCGGTCGGTACGGCGCCCGAGGGTGGCGCGTCGGACCGGTGGGAGCGTCGGACCAAGGTGCTGCCAGGCCAGGGCATTTCATGGCTCCTGGCCGGGAGAAAGGAAGGCGGCGGGCACATGGCCGGGCCCACGCGCGACGTCGAGTACGAGCAGATGCTGCTCAGCCGCCACGCGCTCGTGCGGCACAGGAGGGTCCGGCGCGAGGGCGGGCTGGAACGCAGCGCCTACATCCTGCTGAGCCGCATCGGTGTCCAGGGACCCATGTCCATCGGTGAGCTGAGCGAGGCCTTCGGGCTCGACGCCTCCACGCTCAACCGGCAGACCCGCGCGGCCGTGCGCTCCGGACTCGTGGACCGCATCCCCGACCCCGACGGCGGGACGGCCCGCAAGTTCCGCCTCACGGACCGGGGCGCACGCCTGCTGGACGAGGAACGCGCCCGCGGTGTCGAGGGTCTGGACCGGGTGCCGGCCACGTGGTCGGACGACGACATCGCCGGGTTCGCCGCCTGCCTCCGACGCTTCAACACCGACATCGAACGGCTGGCCGGCCGTCCCTGGCCCCGCCTCTGACACTCCGTCGAGCGCGTCCGGACATGCGGACCCCGACGTTCGGATCCGGACGGTGATCGTGTGATGACAAAAGCATCTCACCATCCGATGAATGGCTTATTCCGTGCATACGTGGATATGACATCGGCACGCGACGGTCGGTGAACACCGCGGGGGGCGGACATGGGTGTGGACGACGCGATGGTGCGTGCGCTGGGCACGGTGGCGAACTGGTTCCTCCTGGCCGTCGCCGCCCTGATCGCGCTCGGGGTCGTGCGCAACGTGTCGGCGCTCCTGCATCGCCTGCGCGCCCGGGGACGGATCCTGCCACTCATCCTGCTGCCCGAGCAGTCGGCCGAGGAAGCCGGCACCGCGGCGCCGAGCGCGCACCTGACCGCCCATCTCGCCGCCCACCTCGCCGAGCACCAGCGAGACAGCATCCTCGCGCCCGGCAGCCCGTCCGCCGCCACGGCCGTCAGCCGCCCGCAGACCTCCACGCCCGCACAGGGCTGGGTCGAGTCCCTGATCCGCATCGCCCTCGCCAGTCCGCCCGGATACGCCGTCCACCTCCACGAACTGGATCCCCACGGTGCCGACCGCCGCGTGTCGGTACGCATTCTGCGGGTGCCGAAGAACCGCATCGTCGCCGCCCGCGTCGTCGCCGACGCGAACGAGGAGAGGCTCGTCGAGAAGATCGCCGTCTACTGCATCGTGCAGGTCCGCAACCAGCCGGAGATGCTGCGCAGGATTCCGCGGTGGGAGCGCTGGGGCGAGGACGAGCGGGCCTTCACCCACTTCCGCAAGGGCGTCCACGAGCAGCGTCTGCACACACAGGCCCGAGCGGACGACGCGAGTGCCGGCGTCGACTACGGCACCGCGCTGCGGTCCTACAGCCGGGCCGTCAAGTTCGCGCCGGGAAACCTGCTCATCCGGCACGGTGAGGCGGCGCTCATCGAGCTGATGCACGCCCACCATCCGCACAACTATCAGCGGGCGATCGCCACCTACCAGCGGTGCACCGAGCTGTGGCCGGAACACATAGAGACCGCCTACCGCATGGCCATCGCCTACTCCCGCGCGGCCCGCCCCCTCCTGCGCGACCGCGACCTGCCGCCCGAGCGGATGCCGCAGCTCGAGGAGATGGCCCGCCTGGCCCGGGAACACCTCGCCGACATCTGCGCACGCCTGCGGCTGCGCTCACTGCTGCGCCGCTGGCTGCGCAACAGCATCCCCGGCGGCCGGTCCAACAGCGGAGAGCGCCGCTACTGGGGCTCGTGGCTCATGCCCCTGCCCCTCCCGGCGCGGCGGTCCCAGCGCCGTACGTTCCTCGGGGCGATCCGTATCGCGCTGGCGGCGCACGACCTCACCCAGCTCCATCTCAACGGTCGCAACGGCCGTACGAGCGTGACGGCCGACCGGCAGCAGCGCGCGGTGGCCCTGGCGTTCGACCGCGTGGCCAGGGAGGTGCTCGTCCGTCCCCGGCCCCCGGCACGTGGCACCGGCGTCCGGCGTCTGCTCTTCGACGACCACACCACGACGGGCGCCGCCCACGACGACCGCACCCACAGCACCATCACCCACCCCCGGGCGACCTCTCAGCACTGGGGGCCGGTGCGCAAGGGGTCCGCCGGCTGGATGACCCACTACAACGCGGCCTGTTTCCTCGCCCTCGCCATGACCCTGCCCGATACGTGCCTGCCTGCGGGCTACTCGCGCGACCACTGGCAGCAGGACTGCAACCGGTCCGCCCTCAACCAGCTCGACCGCAGCCTGCGGACGCCCGACAGCACGTTGACGGGGGACTGGATCGCCCACGATCCCGATCTCGACCTGCTGTGGTCGACCGACACCGGCGCGGCCTGGGCCGAGTTCATGAACATCGACATCCCCACCGCGCCACCACCGCCCCTGGCACCGCCCGCCGCGCCCCGACCGGCCGGGCGCCCCCGCGTCCCGGGCCCCTGACCGCCGGGGGGGGGGGGCGAGGGGGGCCGAGGCGCCCCCCCCGGGCGGCGGGGGCGGCCCCCCCCGCCCCCCCCCCCCGGCCCCCCCCCCC
>NZ_JBHWEL010000140.1:0-8161 GCF_042734135.1 Streptomyces sp. NPDC059668
CAACCACCCACCCCCCGCTGCACCCCCCTCGGGGGGGCCACCCTTCCTTCGAAGGGTGCCCCACCGGCGTATGTGCGAGAGTCGGAAGCAAAGGGTCAGAAGAACACCGACCGGCGCTGCACCAGCAGCTTGTACAGCGTGTGCTGGATCTGCTCCCTGACCTGGTCGGTCAGATTGAACATCAGCATCGGGTCCTCGGCGGCCTCCGGCGGATAGCCGTCGGTCGGGATCGGCTCGCCGAACTGGATCGTCCACTTCGTCGGCAGCGGCACGGCGCCCAGCGGGCCGAGCCACGGGAAGGTCGGCGTGATCGGGAAGTACGGGAAGCCCAGCAGCCGCGCGAGCGTCTTCGCGTTCCCGATCATCGGATAGATCTCCTCCGCGCCGACGATCGAGCACGGGATGATCGGGGTGCCCTGCCGCAGTGCCGTCGACACGAATCCGCCGCGCCCGAAGCGCTGGAGCTTGTAGCGCTCGCTGAACGGCTTGCCGATGCCCTTGAAGCCCTCGGGCATCACCCCGACCAGCTCACCGCGTTCCAGCAGCCGCTCGGCGTCCTCGGCGCAGGCGAGCGTGTGACCGGCCTTGCGGGCCAGTTCGTTGACGACCGGCAGCATGAAGACCAGGTCGGCGGCGAGCAGCCGCAGGTGCCGGTCCGCGGGATGGTTGTCGTGGACGGCGACCTGCATCATCAGGCCGTCCAGCGGCAGCGTCCCGGAGTGGTTGGCGACGATCAGCGCGCCGCCCTCGGACGGGATGTTCTCGATGCCCTTGACCTCGACCCGGAAGTACTTCTCGTAGAGCGGGCGGATCATGGACATCAGGACCTGGTCGGTGAGCTCCTGGTCGTACCCGAAGTCGTCGACCTCGTAGTCACCGGTCAGACGCCTGCGCAGGAAGGCGAGGCCCCCGGCGACACGCCTCTCCAGCCCGCCACCGTCACGGGGCTGCTGAACAGGCTTCTCCTCACGCGTCACAGGAACATCATCCTGCGGGAAGGTCCGGCCCGGCAGGGGCTGGACCTCCCGGACCACCGCGGGATCGCCCGTGCGCCGGCTCCCCGTGGTCCGCCGCCGCGTCGGGCGCTGCGCAGCACCCCCGCGCGACCGGTCGTCGTCGAACGGAATGACCTTGGCGTCCGCCATCGTCGATGCGCTCCTCAGTTGGCGCTCAGTGTCGGGGGCCGGCCGCCGCCCAGGACGGGCAGCGCGGCGATCCGGTCGACGGCCCCCGCGAGGGCCTCGGGGGGCAGGAGTCCGGGTCCCCGGCTGCGTGCGAAGTCCGAGAAGGTCTCGGCGGTCGTGTATCTCGGTTTGTATCCCAGCGTCTCGCGCATCTGATTCGTGGAGACGACCCTGCCGTGCGTCAGCAGCCGCAACTGCTCCGGGGAGAAGTCCGTCACGCCCAGGGTACGCACCGCGGTGCCCACCCAGGTGAGCGCCGGCAGCAGCAGCGGCACCGTGGGGCGGCCCAGCCGCCGCGCGCACTGCGAGAGCAACAGGACGCCGTCTCCGGCGATGTTGAACGTGCCGCTGTTGAGGGTGCCCCGCTCGGGCTCGTGCGAGGCGATCCGCAGCACCTCGATGACGTCGTCCTCGTGGACGAACTGCAGGCGCGGGTCGTAGCCGAACACGGTCGGCAGCACCGGCAGCGCGAAGTACGAGGCGAGCGGCGAATCCGCGCTCGGACCCAGGATGTTCGCGAACCGCAGCACGCACACCGCGACGTCGGGCCGGCGGCGCGCGAAGCCGCGTACGTACCCCTCGACCTCCACCGTGTCCTTCGCGAAGCCGCCGCTGGGCAGCGACTTGGGCGGGTTCGTCTCGGTGAACACGGCCGGGTCGCGGGGCGCGGACCCGTAGACGTTCGTACTGGACTTCACGACGAGGCGCTTGACCGTCGGGGACTTCTGACAGGCCCCGAGGAGCTGCATGGTGCCGATGACGTTGGTCTCCTTGACCGTCGTCCGGCTCCCGCCGCTCAGCGCGGTGCCCGTCACGTCCATGTGCACGACCGTGTCGACGGAGTGCTCGGCGAGCACCCGGGCGATCGTGGGCTGGCGGATGTCGGCCCGGATGAAGTCCGCTTCGCCCAGATGGTGCTCGGGCGTCACCGCGTCCACGGCGATCACGCGTTCCACCTGCGGGTCACGCTGGATCCGTCGTACGTACCGGCCCCCCAACTGGCGGGCCGCTCCGGTCACGAGCACGACCTTCCCCAAGATCAGCGCCTCTCTTCCCGTGCTGGACGTATCCGGACGTAGCTCTGCTCGTACCCTGCCGTGTTCCCCGTGTGCCGCCAACCTAGCGGGTCGATGTTGCGCCGGGGTGACCACCCGGCGCACGAAGTGACGGTGAGCCAGGGGCCTACGACCGGGCGGGACCGCGGGGCCTGCGGGCGTACGCACAGCATCCTCCCTGAGGGCGCTCGAGGCGCAGATGCGCGGCCGCCCGCGGCTGGAAAACGCTGCGGCCCCCCACCCGTAGGTGAGGGGCCACAGAGCGCACTGTCGGCAGCTGCCGCGCAAGCGCAAGGACGAGCCCCGCTGAGGCGGGGCACGGCCTTACTTCTTGTTGCGACGCTGAACGCGAGTGCGCTTGAGCAGCTTGCGGTGCTTCTTCTTCGCCATCCGCTTGCGCCGCTTCTTGATAACAGAGCCCACGACTACCCTCGCTCACTTCTCTTTACTCGGTGCTGGGCTGCATGGGCCCACACGACCTATGAGGGGCCAGCCTACCCGTCCGAGCGCCGAGGTCGTAATCGAGGTGATCCGAGTGCATTCCCGAGGTGGCCACGAGCGCCTTTCGAGAACTTCACCGGGACGCCGTCAGGCCGTCTCCACCCCCACATAGCTCTCGCGGAGGTACTCGTGAACAGCTTGCTCCGGCACCCGGAAGGACCTCCCCACCCGGATCGCCGGCAGATGACCGCTGTGCACCAAGCGGTACACGGTCATCTTCGACACTCGCATGACCGAGGCGACTTCCGCCACGGTAAGGAACTGAACCTCGTTCAGAGGCCTCTCGCCCGCTGCAGCCATGACACACCTGAACCTTCCGCACTCGACGGCCACCGGCTTCCCCTTCCGGTGACTCTTCGTCGTTGCGTGCTCACTCCCCAATGTAGGGGCGGGTGATGCGAGTGGGGAAGAGGGGATGGCATCGGCCGCCTACTGTGACAGACACGCTCGATTGAGTACATAGCGAGTAAGCGGTCGGTAGTAAGCAGACCGCACAGCGTCATCAACCGGAACGACGACGGACACCCGCCCCTCCGCCTCTCCGACGAAGAGCGCGGGATCGTCCGTATCGGCCAACCCCATGGCCTCGAACCCCAGCTGACCTGCTCCGCAGACCCATCCGTGGTCGCCGATCACCAGCTCCGGGAGGGGCCCTCCGGACTCCGCAGCGGCCGCCAGAACGGTACGAACCGGGAGTGGTGAGTGGGAGTGCGCGCCGGTCGCACCACGGGGGGCACGCACACCGGGTTCGCGCACCAACGCGACGCCCTGTACGTAGTCGAGGTGGTAGGTGCGTAGACCGAACCGGGTCGTTATGTCGACAGAGCTACCCTGCGCGGGGGTGAGGACGGTACATCCCGCTGACGACAACGCGTCCGCGAGAGCGGCGTAGAAACCGAGCAGGCGATGCGGATGACCGGTACCCAGAAGCACCGGTTCGCGGTTGCGGGCCGCTTCCCCGAGCCGCCGCGCGAAGGCTTCCAACGCGGCCAGGGTCCTCTCCGGGTCGATCACATCATGCCCGCTCGTGTGCGCCGGATCGGCCGAAACCCCGCACTTGTCCGCCATCAACTCGATCAGATCCCGCTGCCGCCACGTCCATTCGGGATCAAGTCCGAGCAGCACACGGGGATCACGGGCCGCGAAGAGCCGATAACTCCGCAGACTCTCCTCGCGCGAGGTGGCGACGGGCCCGGCCAGCCGGGCGGCCAGCAGATGCGCGCGCAATGCTCCGGTGCTCAACACGTCAGCGATGCTGGCGCATGTGCCGGACGTTCACCCCGAAAATCCCGAAAACGCCCCACAGTTGGCGTAATGGACATCTCCGGGCGGTGGCGGCGGCCGGCGGCGCCCTACGCGAGCAGCCCCCGCAGCGGGAACACCGCCCGCCGGGTCGCCACGATCGCCTGGTCGAGGCGGTCCGCCGGGTCGTACCCGGACTCCCAGTCCTTCCAGGACACCGGCCACCGCCCGTCCGTCATCCGCGCCGGCGCCAACTGCCGCGTACGGGCGAAGACTTCCTGCCGCCAGCTCTCCGGAATCACCGTCTCGGGCTCGATCGGCCGCCCCGCGGCGACCGCCACCAGGTGCGTCCACGACCGCGGTACGACATCCACGACGGCGTACCCACCGCCGCCCAGCGCGATCCACCGCCCGTCGGCGTACTCGTGAGCCAGCTCGTGACAGGCGACCTGCACGGCCCGCTGCGCGTCGAGCGAGACGGCGAGATGCGCGAGCGGGTCCTCGAAGTGGGTGTCCGCGCCGTGCTGGGTCACGAGCACCTGCGGCCGGAAGTCCGCGACCAGTTCGGGGACGACCGCGTGGAAGGCCCGCAGCCACCCCGCGTCCCCCGTCCCGGCCGGCAGCGCCACGTTCACGGCGCTGCCCTCCGCGCCCTGGGCGCCGGTCTCCTCCGGCCACCCGGTCTGCGGGAAAAGGGTCCGCGGATGTTCGTGCAGCGAGATCGTCAGAACCCGCGGATCCTCCCAGAACGCGGCCTGCACCCCGTCCCCGTGATGCACGTCGACATCCACGTAGGCGACCCGTTCGGCCCCGAGCTCCAGCAGGCGCGCGACCGCCAGCGCCGCGTCGTTGTAGATGCAGAACCCCGACGCGCCACCCGGCATCGCGTGATGCAGCCCGCCCGCGAAGTTCACCGCGTGCAGCGCGTCCCCGCGCCACACCGCCTCCGCCGCGCCGACCGACTGCCCCGCGATGAGCGCGGACACCTCGTGCATCCCCGCGAAGGCGGGATCGTCCATGGTCCCGAGCCCGTACGAGGCGTCCGCGGCCTCCGGATCGGCCGAGGCGGCCCTGACCGCCTCCACGTAGTCCTCCCGGTGCACGAGCCGCAGCGTCGACTCCCCGGCAGCCTTCGCCGCGACCACGTCCACGTCCCGGTCGAGCCCGAAGGCGCCGACCAGTCCCCGGGTCAGCGCCAGCCGGACCGGGTCCATCGGATGCTCAGGACCGAAGTCATAGCCCGTTACTGCCTCGTCCCACATCAGCTGTGCGCGGCCGCTCATGCCCGTCACCGTATCGGTCCGGTCCGGCCGCGAACGAACGGGCGTACCCCAGGGTCACCAGGACCAACACCATCGGCACCAGCATCGCGCCCCGGTAGCTCCACGCGTCGCCCAACGCCCCCACCAACGGCGAACCGACCAGGAACCCCACGTAGTTGAAGATGTTCAGACGCGCGATGGCCGTGTCCGAAGCCCCCGGGAAGAGCCGCCCGGCAGCCGCGAACGTCTGCGGGACCAGCACGCACAACCCGAGCCCCAACAAGGTGAATCCCAGCATCCCGACCCACGCCCCGGGCGCCGCCGCCACCACCGCGAACCCCAGCGCCGCCACCACGGCCCCCAGCCGTACGACCGCCACCGCCCCGAACCGCCGCACCCCGACGTCCCCGACGGCCCGCCCCACCAGCGTCATCACCATGTAGACGTTGTACGGAACGGTCGCCAGCTGCTCCGAACTGCCCAGCACGTCCTGGAGATACTTCGCACTCCAGTTGGAGACCGTCGAGTCCCCGATGTACGCGAACGTCATCACCAGACACAGCGGCAGCAGCAGCTTGAAGACGACGGGCCCGCCCTCCGCCTTCTCAGGCCCGGAGGCCACCTCCCCGTCGACGTACCACCGGCTTCCCAGGAACGCGGCCGGCAGCAGCACGAGCACCACCGGCAGATAGGACGTGAACAACGACAGATGCCAGTGCGCCCCCGCCCACGCGAGCGAGGCGCCCACGATCCCGCCCAGGCTGTACGTGGCATGGAACCCGAGCATGATGCTGCGCCCGTAGGTCCGCTGGAGGCTCACCCCCAGCATGTTCATGGAGGCGTCGAGCGCGCCGACCGCGAGCCCGAAGGCGCCGAGGGCCACCGCCATCTCGACCACCCGGTCCCCGGCCCCGACCCCGAGCAGCGCCAGCAGCACCACGGGCTGGGACCAGCGCAGCAGCCGGCTCGGCCGGATGCGCTTGACGAGGTGTTCGGTCGTCACGCTTCCCACGCCGGCGAGGATCGGGACGGCCGCCAGGAAGACGGGCAGCAGCGCGTCCGAGACCCCGTACCGGTCCTGGATGGCCGGGATGCGCGTCACGAGCAGCGCGAAGGTGGCGCCCTGGGCGAAGAAGCTGAACGCCAGCGAGGCCCTGCCGCGCCGCAGCACATCTGTCATGGCGGCGAGCGTAGGGCCCCGGCCTACCGGTGGGTAGATCCAGCAGAAGATGAATTCTGCTCACCTCTGCGGTGAGGCCGTCACCGCTCGCAGGTCCGGCCGCCCGCTTCGGCCCTGACCATCCCCTCCATCGGACCGGCGGCGAGACCGCCGCTGACAGCCATGGCCATGGCCATCGTGCAGATCATGACGACCGTGCCGAGCCACACCATCGTGTCGACGGGCAGCGTGTACGCGCCCACGATCCGCACGACGCACTCCCCGAGCAGCGCCACTCCCCACACGCGGGAGAAGGTCCGCTCGAGCGTCCGGAACCGTTCGGACCCGTTGAACAGCCGCTCCCAGGCGGCCTTCCTCGCAGGGTCCCCCTTGGTGACGAACGGCTTCATCGCCGGCGTCATCATCGGCCTGCCGGCCGGCACGGAGACCAGCACGGCGATCCCGATCAGACTGCTGACCCCGCTGTCCTTGGCGAGCATCAGCCGTGGGTCACCGGCGGCGAGGCTCAGCAGCAGCCCGGCCACGTTGACGAACAGGATCAGCGCGGCCAGCGCGTTGACCTTCCGCTCCCGCGTCACGCTCCACAGGGTCCGCACGGCGGGTACGACGCTGCTCCATCCCAGCGCCGCCATGGTGCTCGTCCCCAGGCCGCTCTTGAGGAGGTAGTACGTGCCCACCGGCACGGCCACGTCCACGATCAGCGGCAGGAAGTACCGCCGGGTGGTGACTTCGGACGTGTCGCCGGCGGCAGCCGTCGCGATTCCGGTCTCCGTGGCCGTGACGCTCATGATCGGGTCCTTCCGTCGTCGCCTGGTACGTGCCGCTCTCGATGTACTCAGCTTCGCGGCCGGACCCCTCGGGCCGACAGAAACGATCGTCCGGAGCTCGCCATGACAAATGTCAGCGCGGCCGGGTGGTGCGGGTCATACGAGCAGGTCGAGGAGGTCTCCCAGGTCGGAGAAGAGCTGGGTGGCTCCGGTGAGCCGTGCCGCGGGCGTCATGGCGGTGAACCCGTACACGTCCATCCCGGCCGCGTTCGCCGCCTGCACCCCGAGCGGGCTGTCCTCCACGACGACGCACCGCCGCGGCGGTACGCCCATCCGCTCGGCCGCGTGCAGGAACAGGTCCGGTGCCGGCTTGCCCCGCCCGACGTCCTGGGAGCTGAAGACCCGCCCCGCGTCGAACCACCGGTCGAGTCCGGTCGTACGGTGCCCGACCCGGATCCGTTCGTGGCTCCCGGAGGAGGCCACGCAGTAGGGCACGCCGTCGGCGGTCAGCTTCTCCAGCACCTGCACGGCCCCGGCGACCGGCCGCAGTTCGCGTTCGAACGCGGCGAAGACCCGTGCGTGGAAGACGTCGTCGAAGTCGTCGGGCAGCCGCTGCCCGGTGCGCTCGTGGACCAGGTCGTGGACACGGTGCATCGCGGATCCCATGTAGTCCCGGATGGATTCCTCGTAGGAGGTGGGGTGTCCGAGCTCGGTGAGATAGGCGGCGAGGAGGCCGTTGGAGATCGGTTCACTGTCCACGAGGACGCCGTCGTTGTCGAAGATGACCAGGTCGTAGCGCATACGGCAACAGTAGATCGGAGGATCCCGTAAACGCAGAAAACCCCCGTACCGATTTCCCGGTACGGGGGTTTCCTTCAAAATTTGTTCGGCGGCGTCCTACTCTCCCACAGGGTCCCCCCTGCAGTACCATCGGCGCTGTAAGGCTTAGCTTCCGGGTTCGGAATGTAAC
>NZ_JBHWEL010000141.1:0-7208 GCF_042734135.1 Streptomyces sp. NPDC059668
TGCGCCTCGCGGCGCCCCCCCCCCGCCCGCCCCGCGGGGGGGGGGGGCCCCCCCACCTCCAAACGCGTGGGGGGGGTGGCGGGCCCCACTCCCCCGCACCGTTGCGCGCATCGATCGGCAGCGTCTCGCGGCCCGGAATCATCTCCAGGGCGAACGCGTCCTGCGACGGCACGACCAGGGAGACCGGGGCGCCGGTCTCCTCGCGAAGGCTGTGGATGACCTTCGCACCAGCCGCGCGAAGTCGAGCCAAGGGCTCCACCCATTGCGCCAGGCCCAGCAGCGATGCCGAGAGGGTCCACCAGTGGTCGTCCACCCACATCGGCCTGCCACCGATCAGCCGCGTGAACGGCGCTTCAGGTCTCGGGCCCTGATGGGACCGCGGAGGGCGGTGACGGGGGCGGGACGGTGGAGGTGGCAGCGGGGGTAGGGCTGGAATGCTGTGCGGGTGGTGCCGGGTGGTGACCTATCCGTGGGCGACGGTTGGATCGAGGAGCCTGGTGGCACGGAAATGAGTGGAACGGCATGGGAGGGGTTCGGCTGCCCGCAATTCAGGGAAGCCGAGCGAGAGTACGCGGACCGGCGGGTGCGGGCCGTAACGAAGACGTTTAAGGGAGTCGTCGGCTGATCCGGGCCCGGTGAAGATCTGGAACTCGACGGCTACCTCGCACCTGTACCGGGATACGCCAGGCCTGTCTGGGAACGCTGGCTCACTGGCCCGCCGGCTGCCCCTGGCGCCTGGGACGGCCTCGGCACCCGTCAGCATGGAGCCTGGCTCGATCTCGTCCGGGCGCGGGGCTGCCAGCTCAGGCACCAGGACCGGTCGGCCGGTTGGACGCGCGTACGAGCTGAACGGCCGGGACATCACCGATGGACCGGGTCTCTACCTGGCACTCGGCGACGCCGCCAACGGGCCTGGCGGCTACTTCGGCGGCTGCCTGGACGCCCTCGTGGATTGTCTGCGCGGCGACTTCGGCTACACCGCCCCCGCAACCCTGATCTGGCGGGACATCGCGACCGCGCGCAAGCACGTGTCCTGCCTCCTGGCGCCGGAGGGCGAACAGTACGACCTGGTTGCCCTGGTGCTCGAAGTTCTGACCGAGGGCGGGGTGCACGTCCCCGTCACGTGCACCGGCATCCCACTGTGCCACCGCAGGAATGCCTCGATGCCGCTGCCGACCTGTCTGGGCACGTTCGAGCCTGATCGCGTGAGCGGCGTCATGCACAGGTGCCGACGGAGGGATCAGTCAGCGGTGGCCAGCCTGTGCCACCAGTGACCGCACCCGCTCGAGCAATTGCGTTCGCGACGGCGTCCGTCGGCGATCGCGAGCACCGCAACCAGCAGTCGGAACGCCTTCCGGCGTTCGTCGCGCGGAGTGAGAGAAACGATCTTCCCCAGTTGATCGTCGATCCGACCGCGTGTGATCAGCACCGCCGGTGTGTGCGTGGGGCGCAGACCGGCACGGCGGATGCTCTCTGGTCCGTCCTCGGCGACGGCGCGTGCCTGGACACAGTGGTGGCGCAGAAACAGCAGCACCTCGGATTGCTCCTCCGGGTCGAGTGCGTCGAACCATGCGATGCCCTGTGACATCGGGCGGAGCCCCTGGGCAAGTTCGTTGAGTATGACGTCGCGTTCGGTCACGGCTGCCTCCCATCGGACAAGCGGCGCTCTGCCGCGGAGCCTGGGTCAGTGGAACCATGCAACGAGTCGCACATTGTCTGCTCCGTGGAGTTCGCTGAGTGTCCGCATCACGCTCCAGACCGGCCCCCAGTGGGTTGTGTCTCCGGCGACCGATTCTCGGCTTCGCGTGCCGGAGCTGTCTGTCTCCTGCCAGTCGGTGGAGGCAAGCTCGGCCCAGGTGATCCATGTTGTGCCGTGGACGTCAAGAGTTCCGCCGTACGCGGCGTATCCGGTCAGCAGACCCTCGGACGCGTCGCTCGGAAAGCCGCGGCCTTCGGCCAGAGGGCGGAAGCCGAAGGAGTTCCGGATACCGAAGATGCAGGCGAGGGCGTCGTAGGCGTTGCCGTTGTTGAGCAGGAAGAGGTCGATGGCAGCGTGCCATACGGAGTCCTCGTCGTCGGGGGCCCAGAAGCGTGCACCTGGGCGGCACTCGATCATCCCGCTGACTTCGGTAGACATGCGGGCATGCTGCCTGCACGGCCCATGAGTCGGCATCTGCTTTTACTCTGACTCGCCTCGCCATCAGTTCCAGCGGCCGCCTCAGGCGCTCGTGCGGGAGACGATGCCAGCGATGCGGTGGAGGGCGATCTGATACGCCTCGGCGTTGCCCCCGCCCGCGCGGGCAAGAAGCCAGCCCGCCACCCTGGCCGCCAACTCAAGCGCTCAGCCCTGGCAAGTCAATGGCTCACTTGCCAGGTGAAGCGGTCAGTGCCAATGCCGTCGGCGGGGCTCGCGACTGCTCTGGATCTACAGGTCGAACTCGAGGTGCTCGATGTCGGTGAAGCGGACTTCTTCCAGTTGGCCAGCGCGGCGGCCAATGTGCTGGTAGTAGACCTCCTTGAGTGCTTCGGCAGCGATCAGCTGCTGGTCGGTGGCACCCTTCTCCTGGGCGTCGAAGAGGCGGCCGGCGTACTGCGGCGAAAGCGTGATGGTCAGGTGCCGGAGGCGGTCCTCATCCGTTGTCCCGATCAGCGCGGTGTAGCCGATCCGGGCGCGGGTGTCGATGACGATGATCACGCGGCCGGGCGGCTGCGGTCGCGCATGGGCAGTACTGGCGGCACTCGAGCCTGCGTATGCTCGCCTCGGTTGTTGCTCAGAGAGGCTGACGGGGGTGCGCGTGCTGAGGCTGCTCGGCTTCTTCGAAGACTTCGGTTATTCGAGCGAATTGACTGCGGGACCGCTGGGTCCTCAGGTGCAAGCGGCCGGCGAGCCGGATGAAGCGGAAATCGTGGAGTATCTCGACGTAGGCCATCACCTCACGTACTTCATGGAGGCGGGGGTCGATGTCGTCACGGGAGAGGTTCACCGGCACACGTCCGGCTGCTCGTCGCTGGTTACCGATGGCATGTGGGTGTGGCGCGCGGACTTTGCGCACTATCTAGAGGCGTATCACGTGCCGTTGCCCGCAGCCTTCGTTGCCCGGGTTCGAGGGCTGCGCTACCAGATGCCGGACCTGGTCGGTGCGGACTTCGCACCGGTCTTCCACGAGATCGTCCTCCGGTTCGGGTGGACGAATGTCGGGCCGTGGGACGCAGAGTCGCTCCTGCGCCCGAAGCCACGGGCCGTTTCGACCCGTGCCGAATTCGTGGCCAGGGTCCGGCAGGAACGGCCTGCCGGACCCTGGGGGAAGGCGCCACGTAAGCCGCGCAGGGTCAGGGAATACGATCTTTAGCCATCGCCGCCCCAGCCCACCGACAAGGTGCTCGCCTTCCTCGACCGCCTGTGAGTCGTGAGCGGAGCCGGGGGTGACAGTCCGTTTCGATGGCCTGCGACGGTGGCTGATGATTCGTTGAAGTTGCCGATCGATGCCGACTCACGGGCAGTTCTATGTCCAAGACCTGAAGCCGCCCTTGCCGGTGTGGACACAGACGGTCGAGCGGCCATCCAAGCGGTAGCGGTCCAGCCATCCAGGTTCACGCTGCGCCGGGAGGTGTTGGTGACGTCGATCCACTCCCGGTTCAGGAAACGGTTGCTGCAGTCGTCAAAGCCCGGCGAGTCGTACCGCACGTCACTGATCACCACACCCGACCGGTACGCGGCGGCCTGGTGGGGGCTGGACTGTTCGGAGGCCGGCAGGGCGGCCGCACCGAGCACGGCGCCCGTGACCAGAGCGACGGCGACGCGGGAGGCCGAGCGAGAAGACATGAACAGCGCTCTGCGGGCACTTCTCCTTACCTCCTGGCCTGCGCAATACCGGTACGCATCGCATGGGGCAACGGCCCGTCGTCATCCAGCGACAGGCCGAACAAGACCGAGACCGCGAAGTGCAAGGACGCCTGGACGCGCCTCGCTTCGCAAGCTGCATCAGACGATCGTGATCGACGGGCAGGTGGCTTTGTTCGCGTTCAGCAGCAGCGTTTGTCTGCCGGTTTGGGTGTCAGTTGGTGATCACTGGGCCTCGGCATGTTCACGAGAGATAGCGTCAGCGCATGGACCAGCGCAGCCTGGAGCGCTGGCTCGCGTGTCAGGGGACGTGTTTGCGCCCCGGAAGGACGTTCGCCGCCTGCCCTCTAACCTCTCTTCTCGGGGGGTGGGATTGTGGAAGAGTCGATCTTGGTTGAGTCCATCAGGTACTCCGCTGTGTGCCAGGGATGCGGTGCCGAGGCGGAGTGGTGCGGTGTTCAGGCGCTGGTGGGCGAGGAACTGCGGTGGGATGTTGAGTCCACGTGTCCGGCCTGCGGGTTTGCCGTGGCTGTGTGTGGCGGTGACCTGCCGGAGGGACTGCGTGGCCGACTGCTCTCCGAGCACGGGCGGGCAAGGTTGCGGGTAGCTCCGCCGACGAGGAACGCCGCCGTCATGCGGGTGCTGCGGGCGGAACTCGGCATCGGCCTGGACGGCGTCCGGGCCGTGCTGGAGCAGGTCTTGACCGGGCAGTACTCAGGGACCCTGCCCGAGATGGAGCTCCTGGCGCGGAAGCTGCGGGCATCGGGCATCGGAGCGGCGCATCGCGGACGGTGGATTGAGTGAGCCTGCCGGGCGGAACGACTGGGCTCGGCGAGGACGGCCCGCCGCCCGGAGGGAGGCGGGCCGTCGAGGTAGGTAGTGGCAGGGATCAGCTGGCCTTGGCTGCCTCCTGACGATGCCGCCAGAGGTCGCCACCTTCGCGCGGGCCTTCGCCCGGATCTGCGGCTGCCACCACTTCTTTACCTCGCGCTCCAGGCTTGCGGCGAGATCCGCGCGCGGCTTTTTGATCTGGTCCTTCACGTACCGCTCGACGGTGCGCGGGGAGATCCGCAGCATCTGAGCGACCGCCTTGGTGCCCTTGTACTGCTTGACCAGGTAGCGCATCTGCGCGGGTGCGCTCTTGGGCGCCGGTTGATGCCGAGCTTGAAGCCGCCCGGGAGCGGCTTGCCGTCCCGGTAGGGCAGGAAGCCCAGCGGGCTGGCGCCGCCTGCCGGATACACGACGTAGTGGCCCCGAGCCCGATCTACGATCGGGCTGCGCTGCGGAGCCCAAGTGGGACGGGTTCCGGACGCTGGTCTCCGTCGCGCAGGGTGACCGCGCAGGCCGGACGCCCCCTGGTGCCGGCCATCGACGGGGTGGACCGGCTGCTGGCGTGGTGACTGACCGAGGTACGCCCGCAGTTCGGTGACGCGCCCGCTGGCGGGCAGGCCGTGCTGCTGCCCAGCCGCCGGCACAAGGTCGGCGGCGTACGCCAGGGCGCGGTCGACGTCGCCGAGCTCCCGGTGGATCCCGGCCCTCCGATGCCCGGAGTACGTCTCTTTTCAGTCATCCCCTATAACACCCCTGCACGGAAAGGTACTTCCGTACGGGAGCACGCGCCTGACATCTTGCATCCACCACTCGTTTCGTACGGCACCGCCGGTGCCCTCAGTACGGCCGGGCCGTCTCCGGAGGACGCTTTGATACCCCACATATCGAGCCGGACTAGACGCATGCTGGTCCTGGCGGCCACGCTCGGCGCCGCCCTCGCATTCGGCGCCCCGGGCGCCCTCGCGGGCACGCTCCCCATCGGCCCCTCCCCCGTGCCAGCCGCCAGGGCCCACGCTCCGGCCGCCGTGCCGGCTTCTCCGAGTGCGACCTGGGTGGCCGGCACGCGTGCCTACCTCGTGATCACCGCTCCCGGTGACAGTTCGGCAGTCCGCTCCGCGATCGCGGCCAACGGCGGCACCGTCTTCTCGAACTTCGACGCCATCGGCGTGATCGTCGCCCACTCGGCGTCCAGCGGATTCGCCGCCACCATGCGCGGCGTCGCCGGCGTGCAGCAGGTCGGCGCCACGCGCACCTCGGACGTCCCGGCCGACGCCTACAACCCGGCGCTCCCGGCCAATCCGGCCCAGTCCTCGACCCCGGCCGGAGAACCGGTCCGGGCCGACATGAGCCAGATCAAGGCCGACCAGGCCTGGGCCGTGAACCCGGGCTCCGCCTCCGTCACAGTCGGCATCCTGGACACCGGTGTGGACGACCAGCACCAGGACCTGGCGCCCAACTTCGACGCGGCCGACTCGGTCTCCTGCGCCTATGGCAAGCCCGACACCCGTGTCGGCGCCTGGCGGGACGTCGATACGCACGGCACCCACGTAGCGGGCACCATCGCTGCGGCCAAGAACGGCAAGGGCGTCGTCGGCGTGGCCCCCGGGGTGAAGATCTCCGCGGTCCGGGTCGCTGAGCCGGGCAACTCCTTCTTCTTCGCCGAGAACACCATCTGCGGCTTCGTCTGGGCCGGTGACCATGGATTCAAGGTCACCAATAACAGCTATTACACGGACCCGTGGCAGTTCAACTGCCCGGACAACGTCGACCAGGCCGCCATCATCGAAGGCGTCAAGCGCGCCCAGGAGTACGCCGAGGGCAAGGGCTCCCTCCAGATCGCGGCCGCGGGCAACGAGAACTACGACCTCGCCCACAAGACGACCGACTCCGCGAGCCCGAACGACTCGACGCCGGTCACCCGCACGATCACCAACGCCTGCCTCGACATCCCGACCGAGCTGCCGGGCGTGGTCACGGTCGCGGCCAACGGCACGGGTGTCACCAAGGCCTCGTTCTCCAACTACGGGCAGGGCGTCATCGACGTCGCAGCGCCGGGCAGCAGCGTGTACTCCACCGTCCCCGGCGGCGGCTACGGCAGCAAGAGCGGCACCTCGATGGCCACCCCGCATGTGGTCGGCGTGGCAGCACTCATCGCCAGCGCCAACCCGGGCATCACCCCGGCGCAGATCCGCGCCAAGCTGGCCGCCCAGGCCAACGACATCGCCTGCCCCTCGGACAGTCGCTGCACGGGCACGACGGCCAGCAATTCGTTCTTCGGCGAAGGACAAGTCGACGCCCTCAAGGCTGTCGGGACCACCCCGCCGCCCGGTAAGTACTTCGAGAACCTCGCGGACTTCGCCATCAACGACAACGCGACCGTGGAGAGCCCCATCGCCGTTACCGGCGTGACCGGCAACGCCCCGGCCACCCTCAAGGTGGGGGTGGACATCAAGCACACCTACATCGGTGACCTGAAGGTCGACCTGGTGGCGCCGGACGGCACCGTCTACACGCTGCACAACCACGCCGGCGGCAG
>NZ_JBHWEL010000142.1:0-7161 GCF_042734135.1 Streptomyces sp. NPDC059668
AACGCAGTCGAACGCTGCTTCAACCGACTCAAAGGCTTCCGCGGCATCGCCACCAGATACGACAAGACCGCCACCTCCTACGAGGCAGCGGTCAGTCTCGCGTCATTCCTGCTTTGGGCAAGATCCGTTTGAAGACGGACCCTAGAGAGTGAACGTCGATACGCCGGTGATCCGGAAGCGCGCGCTGGCCGCCCGGGTGGGGGTGTTGAGGGTGCAGCCGGTGAGGGTGTTGTCGGCCCGCAGTTCGATTTAAGCACTTCAGGGCATGCGCCGTCGATGTGAAGTTCGGCGACAGTGGCCATGCGCACCGATCGCCACCCAAGTGCCGGAACCGATCCGCCGCAAGCCTTCGTGGTATCGCATACCAGCCCGAGCCAGCACGGACCTGTGGAGCCGCCACGCGATGAGCACGCCACCGCCCTCTGCGCCTCCAACGCCTCTCTGGCTATATGCGCGCTGCGCGTACAACGCTGACTCCGCGGCCGACCCCGTCGGCTGTAGGGGAGTCTGCCTCCCCGGCCAGACCGAGTGCCTCGCTCACGTGACAGCCTCCCGCCGCACCGACTACCTGGCCACGCTTACCTCGGGCGCTTATGTAGACCATCGCGGCACCCCCTTTACCGGACGTCTACTGAACCAGCTCCTTAACGCGCTCCGTGACCCCACCACCAACCCAGGCTGGTCACGCTTCGGTTCAGCGTGCTTCGAAGGGGCGCAGTTCTCCGACAACGCCGAATTCTACGCGGCGGAGTTCTCCGGTGATGCCGACTTCAACAGGGCGCGGTTCTCCGGCAACGCCAACTTCCGCACAGCGCGGTTCTCCGGCAACGCCGAATTCAAATCGGCACAGTTCTCCGGCAACGCCGACTTCGACGGGGCGCGGTTCTCCGGCGACGCCGAATTCGACGGGGCGCAGTTCTCCGGTGATGCCACGTTCCCTGAGACGCAGTTCTCCGGCTACGCCGGGTTCAGCAGCGCACAGTTCTCCGACATCGCCAGGTTCGAGAGGGCTCAGTTCTTCGACGACGCCAGCTTCATGCGGGCACAGTTCTCCGGCAGCGCCTGGTTCCCTGACGTGCGATTCTCCGGCGACGTCACCGCGTTCGACGGGGCGCAGTTCTCCGACACCGCCCGGTTTGACGAGGCGCAGTTCTCCGACAAGGCAAGGTTCGACGGAGCACACTTCTCGGGCGCCGCGCGGTTCGACAAGGCGCAGTTCTCCGGCAACGCCAACTTCGACAAGGCGCAGTTCTCCCACAGCGCCGGGTTCTACCGAACGCGGTTCTCCGGCAACGCCGACTTCTACGCGGCGGAGTTCTCCGGTAATGCCGATTTCGACGGGGCGCAGTTCTCCGGTGATGCACGGTTCGGCGGGGCGCAGTTCCGTAGGGCGACATCGTTCGGGCCGGTGGTGTGTGCGTACAGCGTTGTTCTGGCTGGGGCAGCATTCGAGGCACCAGTGACAATGGAGATCGCGGCACGAGAGGTGGACTTTGAGCGGGCCCGATGGGACTCGACCGCAACCATCCGACTGCGCTACGCAACGGTGGACCTCAGCCACACAGTCCTGTCCGCCCCGACAGCACTCACCGCCCACCCCGCCCCCTTCAACGGCCAGTACGGCCAGCCGATGAACGAGAGCCTGCTCTCTAGCCCCGCCGGGGTACGGGTGACCTCGGTGCAGGGCGTGGACGCCGCCCACCTGGTCCTGACGGACACCGACCTGACCGACTGCCTGTTCTCCGGAGCGTTCCACCTCGACCAGCTCCGCCTCGAAGGACGCACCACACTGGCTCCCACCCCCACCGGCTGGCACCACCGAGGTATATGGCCGATCCGCTGGACCCGTCGACGCACCCTCGCCGAGGAACACCACTGGCGCGCCCAGACAGCCGGCCAGCCAGCACCTCCCGCGGGCACACCGGTCCCGTCCCGGCAGTGGCGTCCAGGCCCCCATCACCCCGAGCCCCCGCTCACCCCCGACCCCGAAGACGTCGCCGCGCTCTACCGGCAGCTCCGCAAAGCCTTCGAGGATGGCAAGAACGAGCCCGGCGCCGCCGACTTCTACTACGGCGAGTGCGAGATGCGCCGCCACGACACAACCGGCACCGCGAAAGGCGAACGCCGCCTGCTGTGGGCATACTGGCTGCTCTCCGGTTACGGCTTGCGCGCGTCGCGCGCCACCGGCTGGCTCCTGGCTTCCATGACCGTCACCGTGCTGCTCCTGATGGGTTTCGGTCTACCTACCCACGACCCCGACCCGGCCACCACCGGCGCGCTCCGCGGGAGCAGAATCAGCCTCACCACCAGCAGCCCCGATCCCGCACTGCACGGTGGTTGGCCCCAGCGCATGACCTGGACCCGTGCGGAGAAGGCCACCCGTGTAGCCGTGAACTCGGTTGTCTTCCGCTCCTCCGGACAGAACCTCACCACCCCCGGCACCTACATTGAGATGGCCTCCCGTCTCTTGGAGCCCACGCTCCTCGCACTCGCAGCTCTCGCGGTACGCGGACGCATCAAACGCTGACCACGCAACGGCCGCCCGCCTTCGCCCACAGCCCAGTCATCAGTTGCCCTGCCATCGCCTCTGGCCAACGCTCCCCGACAGTCACACCGAGTTATCGAGCGCCGGTGGCACACCTCCGGTGCCGATGTCAGTGCCGTACGGCACGATGCCGCCCATGCCGCACCTGGATGACCTCCCGCCGTACCGGCGCGCGAAGCTGCTCTGGGACTTCGCCCACTTCGGCGCCTGGGGCGTCGAGGGCCTGGTCTTCGACGGGGCCGGCCAGCCCTGCAGGCTCAGCGGTGTCCCGGTGCCCGAATCGCCGCGCGTGGCCGTGCTCGGGGACGACGGCCGCTTCCACCTGATGAACGGCGACCGCCTCAACTGCTCCAAGAAGCGGACGCCCCGGGGCTGGGAGCACGAGCACTACTGCTCATGGGCGGAGAGCGACGACGGCCCGGTCGAGACCGGCGACGATCCGGAACAGCACCAGGCCGTCATGCACCGTTGGTTCGCGAACGCCGTAGGCGTGGCCGTGCCCTCGCGTCCGTGCCGCCGGAGCAGCGATGCCAAGGCCCCAGGTACGGGGGGTTCCACTACTGGCCTCCGCCACCGGCGAAGACGGCACCGGTCCGCAGAATGCGCGCCGCCCTGGTCGACGCTCTGGGTCCCGACTGCCACCTGTGTCACGCTCTGCCCGGGGTGATGGTCGACCACGACTACGCGACCGGCATGGTCCGGGGTCTCCTGTGCAGGCTGTGCAATCGCACCGTCGAGGAGTGCCCGCACGTGGACGGCTGCCCGAAGGCCGAGTACATGGACAATCCGCCGGCCGCACACCTCGCGCTGCCGTACCCGCCGCATCTGGCCTGGAAGCCGAAGGAGTCGACCAGG
Source organism: Streptomyces sp. NPDC059668 (assembly GCF_042734135.1). NCBI lineage: Bacteria > Bacillati > Actinomycetota > Actinomycetes > Kitasatosporales > Streptomycetaceae > Streptomyces > Streptomyces sp. NPDC059668. Next base: position 3,401 of record NZ_JBHWEL010000142.1, read on the forward strand.
CAGCAGAAGATCGCGCTCCTCGGGTTCGATCCGTTCGCGGAATGGCGTCCGAGCTGACGGGCGGCGGCATGGACGCCTGACTAGAACAGGGCGACCGTACCGAGCGGCCCGTCCGGGGCGCCCTGATCCTGGTCCAGTTCGCTGTCGTCCTGGCCGAGCTCCATCTGCGCCCCGGGCACCTTCAGGTCGACGATGGCCAGCGACCCCGTGCAGGACACCAGGGCATCGCCGTACGCCTTGGGGCGCTCGGGCGGATCGTGCCGCCACAGCCGGCCCTTGCTCGGGCGCCCGGCGACCATCCCGGCCGCGATCGACCGGGAGCAGTACTCGCACTCAATCCGGGGCATCTTCACGCAAACCATTGTGACCAGGGCGGCCCCTTCCGCACACGCGGGAAGGAGAATCCCCTCCATCGCATGGCGTGACACGTCCGGTGCGCCCGATCTAACTACTCAGCATTCGGGTCTCCACAAGCCTCAGCCTTGATCAAGCGAGGCGTTGGAAAGAAAATCGACTCCCGCTCCCTCATTGACCACTCCCCAACGAGCAGCTTCGCCCCCGCCGTCCGCACCCAAGCTCTGCCGTAGGCGTCCACAAACTGGAGACTCCGAAAATAGCCTTTGGAACCTCCGAAGGCCCCTAGTCGATTCTGTCCGTGCTCCCGATAGCCCACCTTCTCCGTCGCGAAGACGACCTCGGTACATGGGGGTATTCCGTCGGGGACCTGGCTCCAATGGACCCGATGGGAGTCGAGAGGACTGACACCTGTCACGGCAATGGCTACCACCGGCTCGAGTGACCGGTTCAGGATGTGCAGCTCACCAGGCGAATGGACAACCCAGAAGGTGACCTGCGATGCCTGGGCGCGCTCCTTCTGTTCACTATCCTCTTTCGACTGCTCAAGCTGATCTCTCGCCGTCTCCTGGGTCCAGTAGGTGGCAACCGCTGATGCCCAGAGCCCACCGATGGCGGCGAGGGCTGCAAGCCCTGTCCCAGCGACGGTAACGATGTGTCCCCACTTCGCGCTTCGCAGACGGTGCCATGCACGCAACGCCTCAGATTCCGGCTCGGGCTCGGGCTCGGGCTCGGGAGGGGGACCCGTAACAGGCCCCACCTCGGGCTCAGGCGCCCTCGGCCCTAGCTCTGGCACCCGAGCCCGCACGCTTCCAGGTGCTGGACGCCTGCGAGCCAGCCGTAGCCGGGCTCTTCGCTGCGACTGATCAGCCAACGAACCCCCTCGTCCCGCAGAGGGCATATACGTTGGCACAACTCACCGGCGCGCACTGGCTACTTACCAATCCTTCGGCCAAGGACGGCCGCGACGCCCTCGATCATGTCGGTCACGGCGTGATCCTCTCCCCTCGCGGGCGTCGGAGCGGCGTCTCACCTGGTCACCGCGTGGCGGCTACCAGGGCCGTCGCGGCCTCACACAGACCCGCCAGGTCCTCCAGGAAGTTCCGCATCGATTCGACGCCTGATTGCCCGTCGCGAGATCGCAATCTCCACGGGTTCCGGCCATCGAGCATCAGGAGCTCGGCGGCCTGGTGACCAGCGGTCTCTGTGGCCTTGTCAATCCAGCCGCCGTCCTTCTGGCCGAGCATCCCGTCGAGCTTCCTCCACCGGTACTTCACGTCGGTCCGCCACAACCGGAACTTCTTGATGTCGTCGCTGCGGATGGTGAACGCGCCCCAGCGCTCCCGAGGGCGTCCATGGGGGCTCGGCATCAGGCGGTCGAAGTCGGTCAAGAAGGCGCGTTCAGCGGCATCTCGCGCCGGGTCCCCGTCGCGGAGGAGTCTGATGTTCCCAACCTGGGTGGACAGGTCGTGCACCAGGTTGGTGACCTCATCGAGACTGCGGCCGTTGGAGACGTCCAGCAGGCTCGTCACGAAGCTGTCGACCGCGGCCGCTGCCCGGACCCGAGTTTCCACGGTCTCTCGGTATGCAGCCTGGTTCCTGCTCAGGTAGTCCAAGCCCACGAGCGCGAAGGGCACACCGAAGCAGGCGCCGGTCAAACCCGAGATGAGGTTCAGGGCATAGCCGTGAGTGGGCCACCAGTTGACGTAGTCGAGCCAGAGGCCAAGCCCGATGAGAGCGAACCCGACCGGAAGGCCGACGGCTATGACGACGCGCGTGGCCTGCGGTTGCCCTCGCAGCCAGCCGAGCACCCGCATGATCGGTTGCGGCACAGTCCCCCCTAAGTCCCCTGTTTCACGCGGAGGTTAGCGCACGCCATCGGCCCCTGTTCGGTGATCACTTGGTGATCCTCCGTCCGTACGCGGCTGCTGCGCCGGTCGCGGACCCGGCCCTGCCGACCGCGCCGGGCTGAGGGGCCTGCGGGAGCGGCGCGTGCACGATGGCGCCCTGGTTCGCCTCGGGGATCAGGCCGTACGCCAGCACGCACGACGCGTCGATGCGGCCCGGGGAGTCCGGGTCGGTGGGCTGCCAGGTCGCCCACTCCCGCTCCAGGTCGGAGAACAGGCCGCGGAAGCGCACCTTGTCCTGCACCATCTGCTGGGCGATCGGCTCCGCGCGGAGCAGTTTGCCCTGCTTGGCGCGCACCGGCTGGATGGCGGGCATCAGCACGCTCTTGGGGATCACGCCCTCGCCCTGGAGGGACTCCCAGGACGTGCTGACCGCGAGCACGCACATGTCCCGGCCGAAGTTCCACTCGACGTAGATGATCGCCGCGTTCGTCTCGTAGGCGAGCAGGGCCGCCACCGAGGACCACTCGGCCGACGACATCGGCCCCGACAGGTCGTGCGTCAGCCACACGCGCCACCCCCACTCACGAGCTGGCTCGCAGCGGCGTCACCGTCCGATGGGTAGACGGAGCCCCCGGCAACACCAACGGACTCGACGACGCCCTGCACGGCCCCCGCCACGAACTCGCCACCGGCCTCATCGTCCAGAGCAGCTTCAACTGCGAAACCCTGCAAATCTACGCCGCAACCACACTGCCCGGATTCTGCCGACTCACGGCGCCAACGGCATCGACCTTCGTGACACAACAGGAAGCGGCCGCGACAGTGGTGGACGGCTCCCTCGCCTACCTGACCCATCGAAAAATCAACAACGCTCCTGACCCAGCCGAACGACTCACCGAATTCCTCATTCACGCCTACGGCCCAGCCGCCCACCAACTGGCACAGCAATTCGCTCACTGTGTACACACCTGGGACGGAAATGTCCGCGAGAGCGGCTACCCGCCGATGACCATCCACCCAACCGCCACACCGGACGAGCACTTGCCGGCCGGCGACGTTCTCGACAAGCCCTCCGCCAGGCTCGTCTTCCACTGGCCAGGCCGCGCAACCGCTCGCGACAAAGAAGCGACCAGCCTGCCACCAACAGCCTGAGCCACGCGAAATCTTCGGCGCCCGAAGGCAACGCGACCTACGGACCCTCGGAGCCATCTCGCGGAAGTGTCTTCCCCGCGCAGGCGGGGGTGATCCCGTCGCGTACCCCAGCCGGTCCCAAGTCCGCGAGTGGTCCCCGCGCCTGCGGGGTGGTTCCGTGCCTGCGGAACTTGGGCCGGTTCCGGTGCGACAAGGAGTGATTGACACCGGTCGAACGTTCGATCCGCCGAGGGCAGGCTGGGCGCTCACAGGTCGCAGACCTGGGACAGCCCGGCAGCGTAGCGTTCCAATAGCTCCCTTACCTGGACTTAGAGGTCCTAACAAAGGCGTTGGACGTGGCGGTGGGTGATCAAACAGACGGCGAGTCCGAGGAACGCTTCGTGGATGTCGTCGCGTCGTTCCCAG
>NZ_JBHWEL010000143.1:0-3365 GCF_042734135.1 Streptomyces sp. NPDC059668
CTCAAACGCCGGACGGGCTGGAGATGCGGGCCTGCGCCGAATCCCCGCCGTCGCCCGAAGGGCTCGTCCTCAAACGCCGGACGGGCTGAGGGTGCGGGCCTGCGCTGAATCTCCGCCGTCGCCCGAAGGGGGCGTCCTCAGACGCCGACGGGCTGAGGGTGCGGGCCTGCGTCGATTCCTGCCGTCGCCCGAAGCCCGCCCTCAAACGCTCGACGGGCTGGAGATGCGCGCCCTGGCCGAGAACCCCGGGCGCGGGGGCACGCCTTCAGGGGCGCGGGGAACTGCGCGGCCAGCCCCCACCCACCCGCACCCGAAGAACCCACCGGGGGCGGGGCGGGCCCCGGTTCAGGGGGTCGGCGTGGGTGCCGGGTCCGTGGCGGGGACACGCCGGCGCCGGCGGCGCTTGAGGAGGGCCCAGGGCCCCCGGGGGCCCGTCGGCATCGCGGCCGTGACCTCCGTACCGGCCTCGGACGCGGCCTCCGCGGCCGCCCGCGCCACCGGCAGGAACCCCTCGCGGCGGGAGACGTCCGGCCGCTCCTCCTCGGCCGGCCACAGGCCGAGCGCCGCGCACACCGTGGGCAGCACCGCCATCGCCGCCGTCGCGTACCCCTCGGCGGAGGGGTGGTAGTTGTCGGGGCCGAAGAGCTCGCGCGGGTTCGCCTCGAACTCGGGGCCCAGCAGATCACCCAGTGACACCGTCCGGCCGCCCTGTTCGACCGTCCCGATGGTCTGCGCGGCGGCGAGCTGCCGGGAGGCCCGGCGGGCCAGCCACCGCAGCGGCTGCTGGACCTGTTCGACCGTGCCCAGGTCGGGACAGGTGCCGACCACGACCTCGGCGCCGGCGGTGCGCAGCCGGCGTACCGCCGCGGACAGGTGACGGACCGACCGGGTCGGCGGCATCCGGTGGGTGACGTCGTTCGCGCCGATCATGATCACGCAGATGTCGGGCACCCGCGCCGGGTCCGCGAGAGCGACCGCCACCTGGCGGTCGAGGTCGTCGGACTGGGCGCCCGGGAGCGCGACATTGCAGAGTTCGACCGGGCGTTCGGCGACCGCCGCGAGCCCGGAGGCCAGCAGCGCGCCGGGAGTCTGGCGGGGCCGGTGCACCCCCTGCCCCGCCGCGGTGGAGTCACCGAGCATCGCGAGCCGCAGCGGCGGCCCGTCCTGCGCCGCGTACGCGTACCCGTACAGACCGTTCGCCCGGGGCGCCTGACCGTGTCCGTTGCCCACATGGCGCTTCGCCAGCTGCACCTCGGCCAGGACGACACCGATCGCGGCGGCGCCCACCAGGCCGATCCCGCCGCCGCCGTACGCCGCGCCCGCCGCGATCCGCCGTGCCACCCTCGCCCTCGACAAGCTCGTCATGCGTCGCCGCCACCTCCTCGTAGCCGTACAACCACTGCTTGCCCCGTGGAACGGGTCGGCCAATCTCAACGACACGTGAACGCCCACGTGGGGCCTTAGGCTGACGGGACCATCCCTTTAGAACGCAGCTCCGGAGACAACGGTGCAATTCCACGACTCGATGATCAGTCTCGTCGGCAACACCCCGCTGGTGAGGCTCAACAACGTGACCGCGGGCATCCAGGCGACCGTCCTGGCGAAGGTTGAGTACTTCAACCCGGGCGGGTCCGTCAAGGACCGCATCGCCCTGCGCATGATCGAGGCCGCGGAGGAGAGCGGCGCCCTCAAGCCCGGCGGCACGATCGTCGAGCCGACCAGCGGAAACACCGGGGTCGGGCTGGCGATCGTGGCCCAGCAGAAGGGCTACAAGTGCATCTTCGTCTGCCCGGACAAGGTCTCCACCGACAAGATCAACGTGCTGCGGGCGTACGGCGCCGAGGTCGTCGTCTGCCCGACGGCCGTCGACCCGGAGCACCCGGACTCGTACTACAACGTGTCCGACCGGCTCGTCCGTGAGACGCCCGGCGCCTGGAAGCCGGACCAGTACTCCAACCCGCACAACCCCCTCTCGCACTATCACTCCACCGGCCCCGAGCTGTGGGAGCAGACGGAGGGGCGGATCACGCATTTCGTCACCGGCGTGGGCACCGGCGGGACGATCTCCGGGACCGGGCGGTACCTGAAGGACGCGAGCGAGGGCAGGGTGCGGGTCGTCGGCGCCGACCCCGAGGGGTCCGTGTACTCGGGCGGGTCCGGGCGGCCGTACCTCGTCGAGGGCGTCGGTGAGGACTTCTGGCCGACGGCGTACGACCGGACGGTCGCGGACGAGATCGTCGCCGTGTCCGACAAGGACTCCTTCCAGATGACGCGGCGGCTCGCGAAGGAGGAGGGGCTGCTCGTGGGCGGGTCCTGCGGCATGGCCGTGGTGGCCGCGCTGCGCGTGGCCGAGCGGCTCGGACCCGACGACGTCGTGGTCGTCCTGCTGCCCGACAGCGGGCGCGGCTACCTCAGCAAGATCTTCAACGACGAGTGGATGGCGGACTACGGGTTCCTGGAGGACACCGGCCCGAGCGCGCGGGTCTGCGACGTCCTGAGCGACAAGGCGGGCGGCACCATCCCCTCGCTCGTCCACATGCACCCGGACGAGACGGTCGGCGAGGCCATCGAGGTGCTGCGTGAGTACGGCGTCTCGCAGATGCCGATCGTCAAGCCCGGTGCCGGTCACCCGGACGTGATGGCCGCCGAGGTCGTCGGGTCCGTGGTCGAGCGCGAGCTGCTCGACGCGCTGTTCACCCAGCGGGCCTCGCTGCAGGACCCGCTGGAGAAGCACATGTCGGCGCCGCTGCCGCAGGTCGGCTCCGGGGAGCCGGTCGGCGACCTGATGTCCGTGCTCGGCACCGCCGACGCCGCCATCGTGCTGGTCGAGGGCAAGCCCACCGGCGTCGTCAGCCGCCAGGACCTGCTGTCCTTCCTCGCCAAGGGCGGCGCCCGGCAGTAGATATCCGCAGGTGGGTGGGCGGAAATCTCCGGAAGTTCCCCTCCTGGGCGGATCTTCCGGCTGCCCGGCGAGGAACTTCGCGGAAGTGGTACGAGCGTGTCACGTCCGCGCAGCACCCGCTTAACACACGTCCGGCACATTGGTGGGTGTCGGCAGGGCGGGAGCGGCTCCCCGCCCCGGCCGGCACCAAAACGGCGCCAAGGACCTCCGGAGCGGCTCCCGGACCTCCATGGACGCCAAGGGCGCGCAAGCCCGGCCCTGACCCGGCCCGCGTCCCTCGCGGGGACCGCCGTCGTCCCGCCCCCCGGCAACGGGGGTGCGGCGGTCCCCGCGCAACACGTCGGAAGGGCCCCCGGCCCCGCCGGGGGGGGGCGCGGGCGGGGGTGGTTGGTTGGTGGACCCCCTGGCCCCGGGGCCGGGGCCGGGGGGGGGCGGGGGTGTGGGGGGCCCCCGCCGCGGCGGG
>NZ_JBHWEL010000143.1:3375-6913 GCF_042734135.1 Streptomyces sp. NPDC059668
CCCGGCGCCCCGGGGGGGCCCCGCGGGCCCCCCCCCCCCGCAACGGGGGGGGGGGGCGCCCCGCGCCCACCCCGCCCTAGGCCCCCGCCCCCCGCGGGGGCCCGGGCCCCTTCCGTTTTGTTTCGTCTTCCTCGCCGTTCCCCCGTGGCCCGTGCCCCGGTGTCGCCGTTTCCTGTGGCCCCCGTCCCCGTGACTGTCGTCCCGTTGCCGGGTCAGTCCTCCCAGTCCGACTTTTCCCGGTGGCGGCGGCCGAAGAGGCCCGGGGAGACCCGCGCGGCCTGCACCGCGTTCACCCCCACGATGCCGACCCAGGCGACGAGCAGCCCGGGCAGGTGCGCGATCCCGCCGCCGATCGCGGACAGCGGGACCGCCAGGACCAGCGAGACGATGCCGAAGCCGAAGCGTTCGCCCCATGAATCGGTCCCCTGCGGTGAGCGCGCGCCACGGGCCACCACCATCTGCTGCTCGGCCAGCTGTCGCCGCACCCTTCGGTCGACCGCCCCGTCGAGTCGCTGCTCGACCTTCTCCAGGAAGGAGTCGACGAGCGCGGATTCGTACTCGTCGCCCAACTCCCTGCGCGCGTGCAGAGTGGCGTCGAGTTCCTTCTTCAGTTCGGCGTCGCCGCCCGCTTCCCTACCGGTCATGGTGTTCACGGTAGGGAGTCGAAGCCCCCGTGACACTGGGGATAGCCCCCCTTTTGAAGCGGGGCCGCACCCCCGTGGACGGGCCCCCGGGCGACTCCGGCGAGGTTCACGCGGCGGGAAGGTCCAGCGGGCGCAGCTCGTCCGCGTACGAGACGGAGATGCGGCGCATCAGCCCGTCCTCGGTGATGTCGTACTGGCCCAGCCGCCACAGCGGCGGCGAGTACGCGTGCAGCGAGACCGCGTCGTCGGTGGCGCCGGTGAGGCGGTGGATGTGTTCGGGGCCGAAGCAGAAGGACTCGCCGGCGCCGACGGTGACGGACAGATGGCTGCCGCCTATGCGCGGGTTGGTCTCGTTCAGCGCGCCCTGGACGACGGCGACGGCGCCGGAGGAGATGTCGTGGTCGTGCCAGCCGGTGTCGTTCCGCCGGGTCCAGCACAGCAGCCAGACGTCGACGTACTCGTCGCGGTACAGCGAGGCGTAGTGCCGCTCCTCGTCGGAGAAGGCGACCTGTTCGCGCCAGCGGTCGGGGCGGCCGGCGAGATCGTCGACGAGGGCCTGGAGTTCGCGCTTGCCGAGCGTGCGGTCCGGCAGGGCCTGGTACGTCATGGGGTGGCTCCCTTCAGCATGCGGTCGGGGTTGGCGGTGCGCAGGGCGTGGACGGCGGCGTCCGCGCCGAGGTCGGGGACGACGGGGGTCGCGTAGGGGCGGTCGCTGCCGCTGACGACCACGTCGATGCCGACGGCCCGGACGAGCGCGTCCACCGCGCGGGTTCCGTAGGAGGAGGTCTCGTAGAAGACGTCGAAGTCGATCTCACCGCGCCCTCCGCCGCGGGCCGCCAGCCGCTCGCCGTGCAGCGGGGCCAGTCCGGCGAGGGCGGCGAAGCAGACGCGCAGCCGGGGGTGGCGGGCGCGGCCGAAGGCGCGGAAGGCGAACCAGGACGCGTGCAGCTGGTGCAGGTAGGGCACCAGCGCCGGCCACCAGGGCGGGGCGTGCGGGGCCGGTGGCGCCGCGCCCGGGTGCACGAACAGCGGTTTGTCCTCGCGGGCCAGGACGTCGAGGAGCGGTGCGTGGTGCTCCCAGCCGGCCGCGTCCAGCAGGGCGGTGGCGGGGAGCTGGAGGCCCGCGCAGCCGCGGCGGAGTTCCCGTCCGACCGCCTCGGGGTCCGGGGCGGACAGGCAGGGAGAGGCCCAGACGCCGAAGGGTTCGGGAAGTGCGAGCGCGCCGTCGTGGAAGGCGGCGAGCAGGGGCGCCGCGTCGGCGGGCGGCAGGAACTCGATGCCGAGGGGGCTGGACAGCGAGACCAGGGCCAGGTCGAGGCCGTCGGCGCGGGCGAGCGCGGTGCGGGCGGCGAGGTCGTGGTCGGCGGGGTCGACCTCGTACGGCGGCTCGCCCGTCAGATGCAGGGTCCAGCCGTCGAGACGCGGTGGCGCGGTGCGGGCGCGCAGCAGCTCGATGAACGCGGGCGGCCATATGTGCTGGTGGACGTCGGTGGGCACGCGGCGGTCCTTGGAAGGAGTCCTCGGGGAGGGGCGGAGGGGCGAGAGGGACGGGAGGGGGCCGGAAGGGGACGGGAGGGTCGGTCCGGGGCAGGTTAACCGCTTCACTTATGCGCTTAACTTAAGCGGTTAACAACGTGGCGTGTCAAGCATGCGCCCGTAGTGCGGACGCCTCCCGGTAGGCTTCCGGGCATGGCCAGGCCCAATAAGCGCACCACCCTCCGGGAGGTGGCCGAGGCCACGGGCCTCTCCACCGCCGCCGTCTCCTACGCCCTGCGCGGCAAGCACGTCTCGAAGGAGACCGAGGAGCGGGTGCGCAAGGCCGCGGCCGAGCTCGGCTACGAGGCGGATCCCATCGCCCGCGCGCTGGCCAGCGGCCGTACCAGCATGGTCGGCGTCCTCGCGGGGGACCTCCAGGACCTGTGGCAGCAGCAGCTGATGGCGGCGATCGGCCGGGAGCTGCTGGCGGGCGACCGTTACGCGCTGATCCTGGACGCCGGTGGCGATCCCGACCGGGAGCTCGTGCTCGCCAAGCAGTTGCGCGACCAGCGGGTGGACGCGCTGCTCGTGTCACCGGTGAACCCCGCGGCCGAGGGGTGGGCGGCGATCGCCGACGCGCTTCCGGTGGTGGCCGTCGGGGACTCGCTCAGTGCGGCCCGTACGGCGGGGCAGGTCATCTTCGACAACCGGGCCGGTATCGACGCCGTGCTGGAGTACCTGCACGGTCTGGGCCACCGCCGGGTGACGGTGCTGACCCCGACCCGGCCGAGCACGCCGGACCGGCCGGCCGACGTGTATGTGGGCGAGGCGGCAGCGCGGCTCGGGTTGCGGGCCGAACTGGTGCCGTGTCCGCAGGAGTTGGGTGAGGCGACGGTGGTGGCGCGCCGGCTGCTGGACGGGCCGCGGCCCGCGACCGCCGTGTTCTGTTTCTCCGACTCGCTCGCCTACGGGGTGTACGCGGCGGCGGCGGAGGCGTCGCTCGTGGTCGGGCGGGACGTGTCCGTGGTCGGGTTCGACGACCATCCCGTCTCGCGGGTGCTCGCGCCGCCGTTGACCACGGTGGACTGGGGGTTGTCCGAGATCGCGGCGGAGGCCGCGCGGTTGACGGTTGCGGCGATCGAGGGGAAGCGGGTGCGGAGGAAGAGGATTCTGTGTGCGCCTCGGATGAGTGAACGGGGTTCGGCCGTACGGGTGTAGTCCCACGGGGGTTCTTCGCCCCCGCCGCCCCTACCCGACCCGTCCCCGGGGCTCCGCCCCGGACCCCGCCAGGGGCGCTGCGCCCCCTGGACCCCCGCTTCGCCCGAAGGGCTCGTCCTCAAACGCCGGACGGGCTGAAGATGCATGGCCTGGGCGTCAGCCTTTCAGCACCCTGATAGCGCAGGCCCGCACCATCAGCC
>NZ_JBHWEL010000144.1:0-6200 GCF_042734135.1 Streptomyces sp. NPDC059668
GGGGGGGGGGGTGGGGCGGGCGGCCGCCCCCCCCCCCCGTTCCGGGCCCTGGGCGGCCCGCAGCCGCCGCGGTGGGCGGCCGCCGGGCCTCAGGCGCCGAGCAGGGCCTTGCGGCGCAGGAGCGAGGCCAGCGAGGCGGCGAACTCCACCGGGTCGACCGGCAGGGTCACCGCGGCGTCCGCGCGGCTCCAGGTGGCCAGCCAGGCGTCCTGGGGGCGCCCGATGAGCACCAGGACGGGCGGGCAGTTGAAGATCTCGTCCTTGATCTGGCGGCAGACTCCCATGCCGCCCATCGGGACCGCCTCGCCGTCCAGCACACAGACGTCGATGCCGCCCCTGTCCAGTTCCTTCAGGACCGCGGCGGGCGTCGCGCACTCGATGAACTCGACCTGGGGAACGTCGGAGGCCGGTCTGCGGCCTGTCGCCAGCCGCACCTGCCCCCGGGTGTTGGAGTCGTCACTGTAGACCAGCACCGTGGCGGTCGGCTGCATTGTTCCTCCACGCATCTGAGGCACCGCATTGATCGGGAACTCCTGGTACCGATGGCGCGGATGCTACTCCTTCAAACACCTCGTCAACACCGGTTCGGACAGGGCTTCGATGGGCCATACGGGCTGGACACACCCCACAGACACCCCGAACGGCACCCCCCGGGGTGAGGGCGGGATAAGCGACCGACATAATGTCGGTCGTGGCGACAGCAACGACAGTAGAAACCGGGCACGCGCACCCGTCGGTCAATCGACCGAACCTCACCAGCGTCGGAACCATCATCTGGCTGAGTTCCGAGCTGATGTTCTTCGCGGCCCTCTTCGCGATGTACTTCACCCTGCGATCGGTGACCGGACCGGATCACTGGAAGGAGATGGCGGGCCATCTCAACTTCCCGTTCTCGGCCTCGAACACCACGATCCTGGTGCTCTCCTCCCTGACCTGCCAGCTCGGCGTGTTCGCCGCCGAGCGCGGGGACGTGAAGAAGCTCCGGATGTGGTTCACCGTCACGTTCGTGATGGGTGCGATCTTCATCGGTGGTCAGATCTTCGAGTACACCGAGCTGGTCAAGAAGGACGGGCTCTCGCTCTCCTCCGACCCGTACGGCTCGGTGTTCTACCTGACCACCGGCTTCCACGGCCTGCACGTGACGGGCGGCCTCATCGCCTTCCTGCTGGTCCTCGGCCGCACCTACGCGGCCAAGAGGTTCACTCACGAGCAGGCGACCGCCGCCATCGTCGTGTCCTACTACTGGCACTTCGTCGATGTCGTCTGGATCGGCCTCTTCGCCACGATCTACATGATCAAGTAATCGGGCCTGCAGCCCGAAACATCCAGAAGCATCGACGCAGAAGATCCTGACACCGGGGTAATCCGTGAAAAAGCTCTCCGCACGACGACGCCATCCGCTGGCGGCGGTCGTCGTCCTACTCCTCGCGCTGGCGGCCACCGGGGGGCTGTACGCCGCGTTCGCACCCGCGAGCAAGGCGCAGGCCGACACCACCGCCCAGTCCCTTGCCATCGACGAGGGCAAGAAGCTCTTCTCCGTGGGCTGCGCAAGCTGCCACGGAACCGGCGGTCAGGGCTCCTCCGACGGGCCGAGCCTGGTGGGAGTGGGCGCCGCGGCGGTCGACTTCCAGGTCGGCACCGGCCGCATGCCGGCCCAGCAGCCGGGCGCGCAGATCCCGCGCAAGAAGGTCATCTACTCGCAGGCCGAGATCGACCAGCTCGCGGCGTACATCGCCTCGCTGGGCGCTGGTCCCACGGTCCCGACCAAGAGCCAGGTCAGCCCGGAGGGCGCGGACATCGCCAAGGGCGGCGAACTGTTCCGCACCAACTGCGCCCAGTGCCACAACTTCACCGGCAAGGGCGGCGCGCTGACGCACGGCAAGTTCGCGCCGAGCCTTGAGGGTGTCGACCCCAAGCACATCTACGAGGCCATGCAGACCGGCCCGCAGAACATGCCCTCCTTCCCCGACACCACGCTGTCGGAGAAGAACAAGAAGGACATCATCGCGTACCTCGACGCGGTCAACGGTGACAACACCGAGAGCCCGGGCGGTCTCGAACTGGGCGGCCTCGGGCCGGTCAGTGAAGGCCTCTTCGGCTGGATCTTCGGTCTTGGCGCCCTGGTCGCCGTCGCCGTCTGGGTCGCCGCTCGGACCGCAAAGGCCAAGAAGTCATGAGTAGCCAAGACATTCCAGAAGAGAACCTGCCCGCTGAGCAGGCCGACGCGCACGGTCACGGCGCAGTAGCCGTCGCGAACGAGGACAACCCGTTCGCGGACCCGGGACTGCCGCCCCACGAGCACCGCATCCAGGACATCGACGAGCGGGCCGCCAAGCGGTCCGAGCGTGTCGTCGCGATGCTGTTCACGCTGTCGATGCTGGCCACGGTGGCCTTCATCGCCTCGTACGTGACGATCCCGAACGACAAGTCGATCTTCGTCTTCCCGCTCGGGCACATCAGCGCGCTGAACTTCGCGCTGGGTATGACGCTCGGAGTGGCGCTCTTCTCGATCGGCGCGGGCGCGGTCCACTGGGCCCGCACCCTGATGTCCGACGTGGAGATCGCCGACGAGCGTCACCCGATCGAGGCGGAGCCCGAGGTCAAGGCCAAGGTCCTGGCCGACTTCAAGCAGGGCGCCAAGGAGTCCGCGCTCGGCCGCCGCAAGCTGATCCGCACCACGATGTTCGGCGCGCTGGCCCTGTTCCCGCTCTCCGGCGTCATGCTGCTGCGCGACCTCGGTCCGCTGCCGGGCACCAAGCTGCGCCACACGATCTGGTCCAAGGGCAAGCTGCTCGTCAACGTCAACACGAACGAGCCGCTGCGTCCCTCCGACATCGCCGTCGGCTCGCTCACCTTCGTCAAGCCCGAGGGCCTGGAGGAGAAGGACGAGGACTTCCAGCAGGAGATCGCGAAGGCCGCCGTGATGATCGTCCGGCTCCAGCCGGACAACATCAAGGACAAGCGCGAGCTCGCCTGGTCGCACGAGGGCATCGTGGCGTACTCGAAGATCTGCACCCACGTCGGCTGCCCGATCTCCCTGTACGAGCAGCAGACGCACCACGTGCTCTGCCCCTGCCACCAGTCCACCTTCGACCTCTCCGACGGTGCCCGAGTGATCTTCGGCCCGGCCGGTCATGCCCTGCCGCAGCTGCGCATCGGTGTGAACGACGAGGGCTACCTCGAGGCGCTCGGCGACTTCGACGAGCCCGTCGGTCCTGCCTTCTGGGAGCGCGGATGAGTACTACCACCACCTCCGACTCGCGCTCGCGCGAGAAGGCGCCCGCCGGTGAGCGGGTGGCCGACTGGGCCGACGGCCGCTTGGGGATCTACTCCCTGGCCAAGGCCAACATGCGCAAGATCTTCCCCGACCACTGGTCGTTCATGCTGGGTGAGATCTGCCTGTACAGCTTCCTCATCATCATCCTCACGGGTGTGTATCTGACGCTGTTCTTCCACCCGTCGATGAACGAGGTGGAGTACCACGGCAGCTACGTCCCGCTGCAGGGTCAGCTGATGTCCGAGGCGTTCAACTCGACCATGCACATCTCCTTCGAGGTGCGCGGTGGTCTGCTGATCCGGCAGATCCACCACTGGGCGGCGCTGATCTTCCTCGCCGGCATGTTCGTGCACATGATGCGCGTGTTCTTCACGGGTGCGTTCCGCAAGCCGCGTGAGGTCAACTGGCTGTTCGGCTTCCTGCTGTTCGTCCTGGGCATGTTCACCGGCTTCACCGGTTACTCGCTCCCGGACGACCTGCTCTCCGGCACCGGTGTCCGCTTCATGGAGGGCGCGGTCCTGTCCGTGCCGATCGTCGGCACGTACCTCTCGTTCTTCCTCTTCGGCGGACAGTTCCCGGGCGGCGACTTCGTGGCCCGCTTCTACTCCGTGCACGTGCTGCTGCTGCCGGGCATCATGCTCGGCCTGGTCGTCGGCCACCTGATCCTGGTCTTCTACCACAAGCACACGCAGTTCGCGGGCCCCGGAAAGACGAACAAGAACGTCGTCGGCATGCCGCTGCTGCCGGTCTACATGGCCAAGGCCGGAGGCTTCTTCTTCCTGGTCTTCGGCGCCATCGCGGCCATCGCGGCGATCGCCTCGATCAACCCGATCTGGTCGCTCGGCCCCTACCGCCCCGACATGGTGTCCACGGGCGCCCAGCCGGACTGGTACATGGGCTTCTCCGAGGGCCTGATCCGTGTCATGCCGGGCTGGGAGATCAACTTCTGGGGTCACACGCTCGTCCTGGGCGTGTTCATCCCGCTGGTGATCTTCCCGCTGGTCCTGGTCGCGATCGCGGTCTACCCGTTCATCGAGTCCTGGGTCACCGGCGACAAGCGCGAGCACCACATCCTGGACCGCCCGCGCAACGTCCCGACCCGCACCGCGTTCGGCGCGGCCTGGATCAGCTGGTACTTCGTCCTGCTGGTCGGTGGCGGCAACGACATCTGGGCCACGCACTTCCACCTGTCGATCAACTCGATCACCTGGTTCGTCCGGATCGCGTTCTTCGTCGTGCCGGTGCTCGTCTTCATCGCCACCAAGCGGATCTGCCTCGGCCTCCAGCGCCGCGACAAGGAGAAGGTGCTGCACGGCCGCGAGTCGGGCATCATCAAGCGCCTGCCGCACGGTGAGTTCATCGAGGTGCACGAGCCGCTCGGCCAGGAGGCCCTGCACACGCTCACCGCGCACGAGCAGTACCAGCCCGCCGAGATCGGCCCGGTGGTCGACGAGAACGGTGTCGAGCGCAAGGTGAACGGCGCGCAGCGACTGCGTGCCAAGCTCAGCAAGGGCTTCTACGGGGAGAACAGCCAGATCCCCAAGCCCACGGTCGAGGAGTACGAGGAGATCACGAGCGGCCACGGCCACCACTGATCCTCCGGCCGGTCCTCACCGGTCCCACTGATCGCCACGGCAGGAGCCCCCGTCCACGGACGGGGGCTCTTTGCCGTGTCCGGGCTGGATAGGGTGGACCCTGCTCGGACCTGTCTACGAACCCAGGAGCGGCATATGAGTGCTGTGACCCCCGCTGGAGGCGACATCGCGGCGGGCCGTTCCTGGCCCGCGGTGCTGAACGGCCTGCTCGACGGCCGGGACCAGAGCGCGGACGACACGGCCTGGGCGATGGACCGGATCATGAGCGGCGAGGCGACGGACGCGCAGATCGCCGGCTTCGTGGTGGCGCTGCGGGCCAAGGGCGAGACGGTCGAGGAGATCACCGGTCTGGTCCGCACGATGTACGAGCACGCCAAGGTGATCGAGGTGCCGGGGGAGACCGTCGACATCGTCGGTACCGGCGGTGACGGCGCGAAGACGGTGAACATCTCCACGATGTCGTCCATCGTGGTGGCCGGAACCGGCACGAAGGTCGTCAAGCACGGCAACCGGGCCGCGTCGTCGGCGTCCGGCGCCTCGGACGTCCTGGGCAAGCTCGGAGTCAATCTGGAGCTGACGCCGAAGCGGGTGGCCGAGGTGGCCGAGGAGGCCGGGATCACCTTCTGCTTCGCGGTCAAGTTCCATCCGGCGCTGCGTCATGTGGCGGCGGCGCGCGGACAGCTGGGCATCCGCACGGTCTTCAACTTCCTCGGCCCGCTGACCAACCCCGCGCGGGTGCGGGCGCAGGCGGTGGGTGTCGCCGACGCCCGGATGGCGCCGATCATGGCCGGTGTCTTCGCCGAGCGCGGCAACTCCTCGCTGGTCTTCCGCGGTGACGACGGGCTGGACGAACTGACCACCACGGCGACGTCGAAGGTCTGGGTCGTGCGGGACGGCAAGGTGACCGAGGAGCGGTTCGATCCGCGGGACGTCGGGCTCGACCTCGTCCCCGTGGAGGCCCTGCGGGGCGCCGACGCTTCCTACAACGCGGAGGTCGCCCGTCGTGTCCTGGACGGCGAACGGGGGCCCGTACGGGACGCCGTGGTCCTGAACGCGGCGGCGGCGCTGGTGGCGTTGTCCCCGGCGGACGCGCCGCTGGTGGACCAGTTGCGTGCCGCGATGGTGAGGACGGCTGAGTCCATCGACTCCGGCGCGGCGCGGGCCGCGCTGGACCGCTGGGTGACGGCCACGAACGCGTGACTCCTCGCGGGGGCGGACGGGACTCTCCGCTCGCCCCTCCATCAGGACCTGGGGGCTCCGCCCCCAGACCCCCGTCCGGCCTTAAGGGCCTTGTCCTCAAACGCCGGACGGGCTGAACTACCCAGCCC
>NZ_JBHWEL010000145.1:0-5919 GCF_042734135.1 Streptomyces sp. NPDC059668
TATGTGGTTTATAAGAGACAGGTCTTATCCAGCGGCGACGGCCTCGACACACCGGCACGGCCCCGACCCACCCACCCACCGGCACGAAACCCGCACCCGCCAACGGCCGCGGCAGCGGCGCGGCGCGGCGACCTACCCCCGCCCCCCAGCTCCCGCCCCCAACGCCCGCCCCTGCGGCACGATCCCCGCCGGCACCGCCCGCTGCCGCGCCGGCGTCCCCGTCCAGCACGTCCCCCGCCGTGCCAGCAACCGCCGCAGCCACAACTCCAGCGAGACCAGATCCGCGAGCCCGTCCAACGGCAGCGGCTCCCCCGCGGCAGCGGCCCGCAGCGCCTTGCGTACGACCCGCGCCTCCACCAGCCCGGCCTGCGCCAGCAACGGCGTGTCGAACAGCGCGATCAGCGAGTCCGCGGCCACCCGCAGCCCCGTCCGCGCGGCCGCCGCCGACGACGCGTGCGAAGGCGCCCCCCAGCCGGGCGGCAGTTCGGCCACCCCGGCCCCCTCCAGCACCGTACGGAGGATCTCCGCCCGCGCCCCGGGCTGGACCCGCAGCGCCTCCGGAAGGGTCCGGCAGGCGCGGACGACCTGGTTGTCCAGGAACGGCATGTGCAGCCGCTGGAAGCGGATCTCGGCGGCCTGCTCCAGGACCCGGAGGTCCCCCGCATGGCGCGCGAGCGCCGCACGGGCCCGGAAGTCACCGGGCCGCTGCCCGGGCCCGCCCCCCGGCCGACCTGTGATTCCTTGCAGGCGAACCGATACTTCAGCCAACGCCTCCCCGGTCAGCCACCGCGCCGCGGGCCCCGGCCTGGCCCAGGTGAGCGCGGCGAGCGACGCCCCCACCGCCCCGCCGGGTTCGTCGAACCGCCGGTGCAGCAGCCGGTCGGCGAGGACGTCGACACCGGTCCGGTACGGCGTGCGGGCGAGTTTGCGTGCCGCGCCGTACACGCGCGCGGGCACCATCACCGATCCGTCGGCCTTCGCCAACGCGGCGACGGGCCGCACCAGATGACGTCTCTTGCGGTCCATCAGCAGGTCGGCCAGGCGCGCCGGATGGGCGTCGAGCACCTGCCTGGCCCCGTACCCCGTGAAGTGGTCCGCGCTGCCGGAGGCGAGCCGCGCCCGGTGCCGCGCCGCGGTCACCAGCGACGGTCCGGGCTCGTCGGTGAGCGGGCCCTCCAGGTCGGCGTACGGAAGGGTCTCCTCGGCCCCGGTGACCACCACGTGGTGCAGCCGGGGATTGGCGGCCAGGGTCCCGGCCCGCTCCAGCTCGGCCTCCCGCCCGCGCACCGCGAGGTCGTTGAAGGTGACCGCGAGCAGCCGCTCGCCGGCCCCCGTGCCGTGTCCCAGCACGGTCCCGGGCGCCCCTGGAAGCCCCGCGGCGAGCAGGGCCAGCGTCCCCGAGGCGGGTCCTCCCGAGAGGTCGGCCCCGATCCCCGGTACGGGCATGCCCCGCGCGGCGCGCCGTTCCGCGGGACCCATCCCGGGTACGGGCCCGGGGTCGATGTCCGTGCCGGGAACGTGCCGGGGCGCGGCGAGCCGCGCGCGCACGGCCTCCACGAGGGCGTCCCGGACGCCGTCCACCGCTCGGTCGGGGTCGGCGGAGGGCGCGGCGACGGCGAGCGAGGCGACGGGTTCGTAGCCGGCGATCTCCCGCGCGCCGGTGCGCAGGATCAGCGCGTGTCCGGGGGGAATGCGCCGCACCCCTTCGTAGGGGGTGGAGTCGTGGACCGCGGCCGGTACGTCGGGGGCGGCGAGCAGGGCCGCCAGGTGTCCGAAGTCGAGGTTGGCCTCGATGAGGTCGGCGAGGGGCAGCGCGGCGGTCGCGTACGCGGTACCGCCGGCCCAGGGGGTGTAGAAGACGGGCCGGATGCCCGCGAGATCACCCGCGACGGTGACGCGGCGGCCGACCTGGACGACGGCGGTGTAGCTGCCGGACCACGCGGTGAGATGCCGCAGTGCGCCGCCGCGCGCCGCGAAGAGTCCGACCTTGATCTGTTCGTCGCTGGCGCCGCAGGTGCCGAGGACCGCGATCCGGTTCTGTGCGTCGGCCTTCACGACGCGGACCTCGTCGGGGCGCCAGTCGCCGACCGCCCAGAGCGGATCGGGGTCGCCCCACAGGAGTTGGGAACCCACCGGGTGCACGGTCTCGCCGTCGCCTCCGGTGGCGCCCGCCGAACCGATCTCGGGCGCCCTGGCGGCGGTACTGCTCCACCCCACCAACCACCGCATCGACGCCTCCACGGACTGTGGACAACCAGTGCACCGTACGAACTCGGCACCATGCTGCCACGAAGAGTGCGCGCGGGAGGGTTCCTGAGACGGCTTGCGCCCCCTGGAATGCGCCCCCGCGAACGCGTACGCGCCGCTGGGGGGCGACTGCAAAGCCGATCCGGAACAACTGCGAACGCCCGCCGGAGGCAAGGCGGTCAGGGGGTGCGGGCGGACGGACCGCCGAGGGCGGGGGTGGATCTGCGACGCGAATGCGCCCCCGATACGCTCCCCTCGGACACCCTGCGCGCCCTCAAGTCGCGTGGTGGGAGCGGTAATCACCCGCGAGGGGCACCGTCGATTTTCGGCCAAATCGGCCACGGCCGGACAGTCGTGCACACTCTCCGTACAGGCCCTGCGCACCGCTGGACCGACGCACGGTCCGGGAGGCGGAGTTCGCCTCCCGGACCGGTCCGCCGCCCGCGGGGATGGAGGCGGCGGTGTCCCCCAGCCCACTGGATCCAGTACAGCGGGCCGACCCACGCACCCTCCATGGAAGCGCTCCCCCGATGGCCGGAGAAGAGCGCACGGGCGGGCGCACGGCCACACAACAGGAGCACGCCGCAACCGTCCGTACTTCCGTACGGACCACAATCCCGCCATCCGGAACAACGCCCCTTAACGCATGGGATGCGGCGAACTACGCTGGGTTTACGAATGCCGCATGGTTATGCCAGCGCGGCAGCCGTCTGTGTCGAGGGGTGGCGCATGTCCAGGGAGCAACGCGGGCCGAACGAAAAACTCGGCGCCGTTCTCGCCCTCGCGGGAATCAGCAACGCAGGACTCGCGCGGCGCGTCAACGATCTTGGCGCTCAACGCGGGTTGACTCTTCGCTACGACAAGACGTCCGTGGCGCGCTGGGTGTCGAAGGGAATGGTGCCGCAAGGGGCCGCGCCGCATCTCATCGCGGCCGCCATCGGACAGAAGCTCGGCCGCCCGGTGCCGCTCCACGAGATAGGCCTGGCGGACGCGGATCCCGCGCCGGAAGTGGGCCTCGCCTTCCCCCGGGACGTCGGGCAGGCGGTGCGGTCGGCCACCGATCTGTACCGCCTCGACCTCGCCGGGCGCCGGGCCGGCAGCGGCGGCATCTGGCAGTCACTGGCCGGTTCCTTCGCGGTGAGCGCCTACGCGACCCCCGCCTCGCGCTGGCTGATAACCCCGGCCGACAGTTCGGTGGCGCGGGACGCGAACCCTGCCGAGGGCTCCGGAGCGCCGCTGAAAGTCGGCCACAGCGACGTGCAGAAGCTCCGCGAGGCGGCCGAGGACGCCAGGCGCTGGGACTCCAAGTACGGAGGCGGCGACTGGCGTTCGTCGATGGTGCCGGAGTGTCTACGCGTCGAGGCGGCTCCACTGCTGCTCGGCTCGTACTCGGACGAGGTCGGAAGGGCCCTCTTCGGGGCGTCCGCCGAACTCACCCGGCTCGCGGGCTGGATGGCCTTCGACACGGGCCAGCAGGAGGCGGCGCAGCGCTACTACATCCAGGCGCTGCGGCTGGCCAGAGCGGCCGCGGACGTCCCTCTCGGGGGCTATGTGCTCGCCTCCATGTCGCTCCAGGCGACCTACCGGGGCTTCGGCGACGAGGGCGTCGACCTCGCCCAGGCCGCCCTGGAACGCAACCGCGGCCTGGCCACCGCCCGCACGATGAGTTTCTTCCGCCTCGTCGAGGCACGCGCCCACGCGCGCGCCGGTGACGCCCACGCGGCCGGCGGAGCCCTGCGGGCCGCGGAGGGCTGGCTGGAGCGGGCCCGGGACGGCGACAACGATCCGTCCTGGCTCGGCTTCTACTCGTACGACCGGTTCGCCGCCGACGCGGCGGAGTGCTACCGCGATCTCAAGGCGCCGCGCCAGGTCCGCCGCTTCACCGAGCAGGCGCTCTCGAAGCCGACGGAGGAGTTCGTCCGCTCCCACGGTCTGCGCCTGGTGGTGTCGGCGGTCGCCGAGCTGGAGTCGGGCAACCTGGACGCGGCGTGCGAACAGGGCGTACGGGCGGTGGAGGTCGCCGGGCGCATCTCCTCCGCGCGCACGACCGAGTACGTGAAGGACCTGCTCCACCGGCTGGAGCCGTACGGCGACGAGCCGCGCGTGGTGGAACTCCGCGAGCGCGCGCGGCCGCTGCTGATGGCCCCGGCGTAGACCGGATCGGCCTCCGGTGTGCGGGGACGGGGTGATCTCCCGCGGGGCACGGGGCCGCCCCGTCCCCGCACGCGCGCGGTCCGCTCGTCCTTCTGTGCGATCTTCGTGGCGCTTTCCGGGTTTGAGGGCATTGTCAGTGGCGCAGTGCACTATCGGAGCCGGGAGGTGGAACAGGTGCGGATCGTTCACGACTGCGATGTGCTGGTGATCGGCGGCGGGATCGTCGGTCTGTCGACGGCGTACGCCATCACTCGCGCCGCGCCGGGCACGCGGGTGACCGTGCTGGAGAAGGAGTCCGGCGCAGCCCGGCATCAGACGGGTCACAACAGCGGGGTGATCCACAGCGGGATCTACTACCGGCCGGGCTCGCTGAAGGCGCGGTACGCGGTGCGCGGCGCGGCCGAGATGGTCAAGTTCTGCGCGGAGTACGGCATCGCGCACGCCGTCACCGGCAAGCTGATCGTCGCCACGGACAAGGCCGAGCTGCCCCGCCTGCACGCACTCGTGCAGCGGGGCCGGGAGAACGGGATCCCGGTGCGCGAGCTGGGCACCACCCAGCTCGCGGAGTACGAGCCGGAGGTGCGCGGACTCGCCGCGATCCGCGTCGGCACGACGGGGATATGCGACTACGTCGCGGTCGCCCGGCAGCTCGCGGAGGCCTCCGGCGCGGAGATCCGGTACGGGGCCGAGGTCGTCCGCATCGACCGGCGGGACGCCCTCGGGGTCGCCGTCCTCACCGGTGACGGCGCGATCGTCCGTGCGCGGGTGCTGGTCAACTGCGCGGGGCTCCAGTGCGACGAGGTGGCGCGGCTCGCGGGGGACGAACCCGGGATGCGGATCGTGCCGTTCCGCGGCGAGTACTACTCGTTGGCGCGGCCCGAGCTGGTGCGGGGCCTCGTGTATCCCGTGCCGGACCCCGCCTTCCCGTTCCTCGGGGTGCATCTCACCCGGGGGATCGACGGAGGCGTCCACATCGGGCCCAACGCGGTGCCGGCGCTCGCCCGGGAGGGATACGACTGGGGGGTGATCCGTCCCCGGGAGGTGGGCACGACGCTGGCCTGGCCCGGGTCGTGGCGGATGGCCCGGCGGCACTGGTGGTACGGAGCCGGGGAGCTGCGGCGCTCGGTGTCCCGCAGGGCGTTCACCGAGGCCGTGCGGCGGCTGCTGCCGGCGGTGACGGTGGACGATCTGGTGCCCGCGGCGGCGGGGGTGCGGGCGCAGGCGGTGCTGCGGGACGGGACGCTGGTGGACGACTTCCTGATCAAGGAGGGGGTGCGGACGGTGCATGTGCTGAACGCGCCGTCGCCTGCCGCGACGGCGTCGCTGCCGATCGGGAGAGAGGTCGCGCGCCGGGCGCTGGCCGCGCTGGCGGTGACCTGAGGGATCTCGCCCCCGGCGCCCCTGCCCGACCTGTCCTGTGCTGTCCTGTCCCTGGGGCTCCGCCCCGGACCCCGCCAAGGGGCTGCGCCCCCTGGACCCCCGCATCGCCCGAAGGGCTCGTCCTCAAACGCCGGACGG
>NZ_JBHWEL010000146.1:0-4988 GCF_042734135.1 Streptomyces sp. NPDC059668
GTGGCATGAGCTAAAATCTCCGCCTCCTGTGGCACGGAAGCCCCGGCCGTTTGAATCAGCCGGGGCTTCCGTGCCTCCGTAGCCGCCACGAGCCCGTCCCCCCGGAAGAGCTGACTACTCCCCCACCACCCACACCGCCAACCCCCGCACAGCTCTCGCAGTTCCTACGCCAGCTCGGCAAGAATCGAGGGATCTCACGAAGTGCGGACCAGCACAGGCAGTTCCAAACCGACCCTGACTCACTCGCCGGCAATCATTGACTGGAAATACCGCATATCATTTGCAGATATTCGAGAAGGCCGGGAACAAGAAGTCGCGGGTGAACAACCACATCCCGCTCAACGGATAGTCACCAGTCCAGGTGTTCCAGACGGCCACACGCCGCCCGGAACACCTCGACCCAGGAAGTCATCATGATCAAGCTGGAAACGCTGGGCCGCATCGCCTCAGGCGACGAGCAGGGTCGCTATGTATACATTCAGGAACTCGCGGACGACCCGCCGAGTTACCTGGTCCTGACCGCTGCGGACCCCACCTTGAAAGTGGCGGGGGGAGACGAATGGGTGGAGGACTTTGCTTCTCTGAAGCAGTTCTTCAAGGAGGGCAGTTGGGTCGTCGAATGGTCATCGTGAGCTGGCCGCGGACGTGAAGGACTGGGAGGACGACGAGTACTGCCTCTACATCAACGGAGGCGAGGGCTCAGACCTGTGGAGCCTGCTGGCGGACTGGTCCGAGAGCGAGGACGAGCAGGAGTGGTTGCGGCACATCCCGCGCTTCTCCCGGCTGATCCGCTGCTGGCAGCCGCTCGGCTTCATCAAGGTGTTCCTGTCGGACGTGTGGCCGGCCGGCCACACCGGTGTGGAAGTCTGCGGGCAGGAGTTGGACGAGCTCCTCGCGGACCCCAGCAGTTGGAAGTACACCGAGGAGCCCGCCCGCTGGATCTGTGTCGCCGCCGGCGATCGCGACATCCAGGAGCTCGAGGACGGCATGTGCGATCAGGCCGGCGAACGTCATCGGGCCGTCCCCTGAAGCGGCAGATCCAGCCGCGGACCGAGTCCTCGGCGCGTCCCAGGATGGGCGCCACCTGCTGGTGCCCATTCCCAGGGCCGCTATCTCGGACCCGCCTCGATCACCTCGGCCGCGTCCGACCGGCGCGGCCAGATCGCCTCCGGCAGCAGCACGTGAGTGACCAGGCAGCCCGAACACTACGACCAGCGAGAACGCACGAAAAACGGGCCCCGAGATCACCGCGTACTGCCGGGGGCCGGCTATGCCCCCACGGCGCGAGGACCCCCATGCACGACGGGTTTTTCAACCTCCATACTCTCGACACTGATGATCCTTTGGCCGGGAGGCCAGGAGCTCGGAAGGACAGGGGGCCCGGTAGGCGGGGGCCGCGGCACGGGCGACCGGGTCAATGCGGATACCGGTACGTATTCCACGGTACTCACGTCGGCCGATGGGACCCGGTGGCTCAGCCGTGCAACTGTTCGGGGGCGGCAGGAGTCTAGCGATGGCAGTGGTGTTCTCTCGGAGGACACCTCCCGTTCGCCCGCGCTCCGACAGAGGTCCTCTCCATGCCGATGCCCCCACACCACCGTCGCGCCTCCCGTGCCGCTGTTGCCGCCCTTGGCGCCGCCGGCCTGATCGCGCTGGCCGCGGCTCCCGCCGCCTTCGCCGACGACACAGCACCCGAACTGACCGTCGGAGGCGTCAAGCCGATCAGCGGGGTGAAACCGGGGAGCACCTTCGACGTGTCGGCCACCGTGGCGAACAAGGGCACCGGAGCCGCCGAGAAGGTGTGGGTCACCTACGCAGTCACCCGGGGACTCGACTTCGCAGAGGTTCCCTCCAACTGCTGGACCCAGCGTGTCCGGCCCTACGACGAGATGCCCGAGAGGCTGACCGCAGTGTGCGGGTTCGACCAGGCGGTGGAACCGGGCGTCGCCTACACGACCGACAGGCCGTTCCGGGTCACCGCACTGGACCGCGCGTTCCACGACGAGCTGCGCCTGCGGGTCGGGGCTGACGAGCCGGGGCCGGACGACAACGGCTCTGAGCCGGTGACGGGAACCGCGCCCGCGCTGAAACTGGTCGAGAGGCAGGCCGGGGGTGAGGGGACCAAGCAGGTCGTCGACGTGCCCGTCACCTCCGTCAACACGGCCGACTACCAGGTGACGGGTGCCGCGCTGAAAGGGCGCCTCGGTGACACGGTTCCGATGAAGGTGGAGTTTCACAACGCCGGGCCCGCCTGGATCATGCCCCGGCTGGGGGACCAGCCCGTGAGCGTCGTGATCACGCCGCCCGCCGGAACGTCGGTCGTCAAGACCGCCTCGTTCTGCCGGGCCCAGGGGCAGGCCTACCACTGCGGCATGAGAGCGCCGGCTCTCAACGAGGACGGCCAGGAGACCTACACCTTCCAGCTGAAGATCGACAAGCGCGTGGCGCACGCCAACGGCTCGGTGGCGCTGAGCACCGAGGCGCGGCCGTTCGACCCGGACAAGACCAACGACAGGGCCGACATCACGCTGGACGTTACGGGAGGGGGGTCGACCGGCTCGACGGGCGGATCGTCGGAAGGCTCCTCCAGCGGCTCGACCGGCGGCTCGGGAGGCTCCGCGGGCGGTTCGACCGGCGGGCTGGGAGGGTCGACGGGAGGTTCCATCGGCGGAGGGTCCGGCTCCATCGGCGGTTCGTCGTCGACCGGAGGCAGCCTGGCGGCGACCGGGTCCTCGGCGCTGCCGGTCACGGGCGTGGCCGTCGCGGCGGTGGTCACGGGCGCGGGCACGCTGATCGTCGTGCGCCGCCGCCGTGGGCAGCACCTGAACTGACGGCCGTCCCAGACGGCGCGCCCGGCACCTCGGGAGCTCTCACGCGGGACCGGCACCGGGCGGCCGACCGGCACCGCAACCCTGCCGGTGCGTGACCGGTGTGGCAGGGGCCGGTCCCCGCCGATGCGCGGCACGGGATACCAGGAGAGAGTCGTCCGTGGATGGGGGAAGCCTTTGCTGCTTCTGCCGCGCAGTGTGGCAGCCAAGCACTCTGGCGCGAGTTCCTCAGCTGAGGAACGAGGGCACCTGGCAGCCTGGCAGAACGGCAGCGGGTCAACGGCTCGACGCATTCACCTGCCTTAGGCCACGACAGCTCGTCACATTCTCCGGCCTCACGATCGGCACCTACCACGCCTTCGCGGTCTGACACTGCCCGAAGGAGCAACACGGTCCGGCCGACTGGTGGCACCGCCTGACAACACGCCGAACCCGTCAGCAAATCACCCCACGCAGAGCAAAGAGCGCCATTGGCGTGGAGGGAGAGGGAGCAGGATCCCGGTGCGGCCGTCCACCGTGCGCCGCTTCCCCTCCATCGTCTTCACCGTCCTCAACACCTGACACCCTTCGCCCCGTCCTGCTCTGACACACCAACCACACAGCCGCCGCGGACTTCCGTCTCGGCCAGGTGCATGCTGTCCGCATCCCGCCATGGGAGGCTCACCGCACCTGCGCTTCCGGCCCGTCTCTCTCATGGCGTGCCCATGCGGTGGCAGGCAGCAGCGCCACAGCTGGCCACCACGTGGCACACCCTCCCGACGGTAGTCAGAACGAACCCGGCTCGATGATCTCTTCGTCTTCGTCATGAGGGGGCTCGAACCGGGCGTAGAAGTCCTCGAGCGCTACCGGAGTGACTGTCAGCGCGTTTGCGTCCTCGCGCCGGTTGCGTACTTCCAGGCGCCGCAGCAACTCCTCGCGGGGCACCGGAAAGTACAACAGCCGTGGTCGACCGCCCGCCTCTCTGACGAGTTTCGTCCACTCTTCCCGCTCAGAGCGCAGCCACAGCCCATGGCCGAGCACCACGTCCTGTCCGACGCCGATCAGGGCAACCAACTCCGCGCGGACTTCGGAAACGACCGGCGCCTCCAGCTCAAAGTACCGGCGCTCGGGGTAATCGACACCGTAGCGGCCGTGCCGGACGTGCAAACGCTCGTCCACGGACAGCCTCACCACCCCGGCCGGCTCCAGCCGCCGCCGCGCGTACGTCGTCTTGCCCGACCCCGTCAGCCCCACCAGCAGATACACCACCGATCCCAACTTCCGGCCACGGGACTAACCAGACGCTGCCGCGCTCACCGAGCTCCTACTCCACTCCCAGACCTGATCCTGCGCCCCAGCGTGCCACGCTCCGCGCCGCCCGCGCGGCGTACGTCGCACCACCACGCTGGTGTCCGCCCTGCCACAAAGAGGAGGCTGCCCCGCGGGACGGGAGCCCGCAGATCCACGGCACCACCGGCACGAGCCACCGTCCCGCACGGTCGGGCCCACAGAAAACTCCAGGGGACGGAAGAATCGGGCCACCATCCACACCCCTCCGATTCTGCAAGGGCCAGTGCAGGCGTTTCGGCCATTCCGAAGGCTCAGCCGCTCCAAGCAGGACCTGGGATCGCGGGCCCGCAGCGCTCTCTCACACCTGCGATTACGGGCTTCCGAGCACGACCGAATGACGTGCAGTTATCTAACGGCGTTCTGGGGGTCGTCGTCGAGCGGTCCCCCGTGCCCGGACAAGGCTCGTGCGGTCGCCTCGGGGATACCGGCGGCCCGCAGATCCTCGTACTGCGCGCGACGCGCGTCCTTCTCGGCCGCGAGCAACTCGTCCACCCGGGCGTCGTGCTGCTGCCTCATCTCGGCACGCATCTCCTCGTAGACCTCCGCCGTCACGTACTTCGCGCCATCAGGGAGTGCGGGCTCCAGCTCGCCGGAGACGACGATCCTTCCGAGGACGCCGTCCGGGAAGAGGACGTGCAGCGCGACCGGCTCCGGCTGCGGCAGATCGGGGGCTTCCAGCATGGCGTGCTCCTCACAGACTGACGATCATGGCCCGCAGGGCGAAGTGGATCTCGTACTAGGGTCCGTCTTCAAAGATCATCGGATGGTGGATCATGGCCAGGTGATACGTCGCCATGAACTCACCGACCTGGAGTGGGAGTTACTCGCTCC
>NZ_JBHWEL010000147.1:0-3202 GCF_042734135.1 Streptomyces sp. NPDC059668
ACACAGTGGACGCGAGCAACTGAGGACAAGCCCTCGGCCTATTAGTACCGGTCACCTCCAGCGGTTACCCGCCTTCCAGATCCGGCCTATCAACCCAGTCGTCTACTGGGAGCCTTAACCCCTCAAAGGGGGTGGGAATACTCATCTCGAAGCAGGCTTCCCGCTTAGATGCTTTCAGCGGTTATCCCTCCCGAACGTAGCCAACCAGCCATGCCCTTGGCAGGACAACTGGCACACCAGAGGTTCGTCCGTCCCGGTCCTCTCGTACTAGGGACAGCCCTTCTCAATATTCCTACGCGCACAGCGGATAGGGACCGAACTGTCTCACGACGTTCTAAACCCAGCTCGCGTACCGCTTTAATGGGCGAACAGCCCAACCCTTGGGACCGACTCCAGCCCCAGGATGCGACGAGCCGACATCGAGGTGCCAAACCATCCCGTCGATATGGACTCTTGGGGAAGATCAGCCTGTTATCCCCGGGGTACCTTTTATCCGTTGAGCGACGGCGCTTCCACAAGCCACCGCCGGATCACTAGTCCCGACTTTCGTCCCTGCTCGACCCGTCGGTCTCACAGTCAAGCTCCCTTGTGCACTTACACTCAACACCTGATTACCAACCAGGCTGAGGGAACCTTTGGGCGCCTCCGTTACTCTTTAGGAGGCAACCGCCCCAGTTAAACTACCCATCAGACACTGTCCCTGATCCGGATCACGGACCCAGGTTAGACATCCAGCACGACCAGACTGGTATTTCAACGACGACTCCACACGGGCTGGCGCCCGCACTTCACAGTCTCCCAGCTATCCTACACAAGCCGAACCGAACACCAATATCAAACTGTAGTAAAGGTCCCGGGGTCTTTCCGTCCTGCTGCGCGAAACGAGCATCTTTACTCGTAGTGCAATTTCACCGGGCCTATGGTTGAGACAGTCGAGAAGTCGTTACGCCATTCGTGCAGGTCGGAACTTACCCGACAAGGAATTTCGCTACCTTAGGATGGTTATAGTTACCACCGCCGTTTACTGGCGCTTAAGTTCTCAGCTTCGCCACCCCGAAGAGTGACTAACCGGTCCCCTTAACGTTCCAGCACCGGGCAGGCGTCAGTCCGTATACATCGCCTTACGGCTTCGCACGGACCTGTGTTTTTAGTAAACAGTCGCTTCTCGCTGGTCTCTGCGGCCACCCCCAGCTCACCGAGTAAATCGGATCACCAGTGATGGCCCCCCTTCTCCCGAAGTTACGGGGGCATTTTGCCGAGTTCCTTAACCATAGTTCACCCGAACGCCTCGGTATTCTCTACCTGACCACCTGAGTCGGTTTAGGGTACGGGCCGCCATGAAACTCGCTAGAGGCTTTTCTCGACAGCATAGGATCATCCACTTCACCACAATCGGCTCGGCATCAGGTCTCAGCCTTAATGTGCGACGGATTTACCTATCACACGGCCTACACCCTTACCCCGGGACAACCACCGCCCGGGATGGACTACCTTCCTGCGTCACCCCATCACTCACCTACTACAGGTCTGGACCATCGGCTCCACCACTCCCCTTTGCCCGAAGGCTCCAGGGCGGCTTCACGGACTTAGCATCGCCTGGTTCAATGTTTGACGCTTCACAGCGGGTACCGGAATATCAACCGGTTATCCATCGACTACGCCTGTCGGCCTCGCCTTAGGTCCCGACTTACCCTGGGCAGATCAGCTTGACCCAGGAACCCTTAGTCAATCGGCGCACACGTTTCTCACGTGTGTATCGCTACTCATGCCTGCATTCTCACTCGTGAACCGTCCACCACTGCCTTCCGGCGCGGCTTCACCCGGCACACGACGCTCCCCTACCCATCACAGCAGGCGTTGGCCCTATTGCTGCAATGACACGACTTCGGCGGTACGCTTGAGCCCCGCTACATTGTCGGCGCGGAATCACTAGACCAGTGAGCTATTACGCACTCTTTCAAGGGTGGCTGCTTCTAAGCCAACCTCCTGGTTGTCTGTGCGACTCCACATCCTTTCCCACTTAGCGTACGCTTAGGGGCCTTAGTCGATGCTCTGGGCTGTTTCCCTCTCGACCATGGAGCTTATCCCCCACAGTCTCACTGCCGCGCTCTCACTTACCGGCATTCGGAGTTTGGCTAAGGTCAGTAACCCGGTAGGGCCCATCGCCTATCCAGTGCTCTACCTCCGGCAAGAAACACACGACGCTGCACCTAAATGCATTTCGGGGAGAACCAGCTATCACGGAGTTTGATTGGCCTTTCACCCCTAACCACAGGTCATCCCCCAGGTTTTCAACCCTGGTGGGTTCGGTCCTCCACGACCTCTTACAGCCGCTTCAACCTGCCCATGGCTAGATCACTCCGCTTCGGGTCTTGAGCGCGCTACTAAATCGCCCTATTCGGACTCGCTTTCGCTACGGCTTCCCCACACGGGTTAACCTCGCAACACACCGCAAACTCGCAGGCTCATTCTTCAAAAGGCACGCAGTCACGAGGCAAGCACAAGTGCTTGCCCGACGCTCCCACGGCTTGTAGGCACACGGTTTCAGGTACTATTTCACTCCGCTCCCGCGGTACTTTTCACCATTCCCTCACGGTACTATCCGCTATCGGTCACCAGGGAATATTTAGGCTTAGCGGGTGGTCCCGCCAGATTCACACGGGATTTCTCGGGCCCCGTGCTACTTGGGTGTTTCTCAAACGAGCCGTTGACGTTTCGACTACGGGGGTCTTACCCTCTACGCCGGACCTTTCGCATGTCCTTCGCCTACATCAACGGTTTCTGACTCGTCTCACGGCCGGCAGACCGTGAAAGAGAAATCCCACAACCCCACATACGCAACCCCTGCCGGGTCTCACACGCATATGGTTTGGCCTCATCCAGTTTCGCTCGCCACTACTCCCGGAATCACGGTTGTTTTCTCTTCCTGCGGGTACTGAGATGTTTCACTTCCCCGCGTTCCCTCCACTTGCCCTATGTGTTCAGGCAAGGGTGACAGCCCATGACGACTGCCGGGTTTCCCCATTCGGAAACCCCCGGATCAAAGCCTGGTTGACGACTCCCCGGGGACTATCGTGGCCTCCCACGTCCTTCATCGGTTCCTGGTGCCAAGGCATCCACCGTGCGCCCTTAAAAACTTGGCCACAGATGCTCGCGTCCACTGTGCAGTTCTCAAACAACGACCAACCACCCATCACCCCAC
>NZ_JBHWEL010000148.1:0-1717 GCF_042734135.1 Streptomyces sp. NPDC059668
GAATAGAAGTCTTCCGCGGCTCCTATTCTACTTAATTTTAACAAATGTTAGTATATATTGTAAATTATTTCACCCTTAACCGTTGACCGACATAAATCTTATTCGCATCCGGGATACGATTAACTGTGGTCAATGTCTTAACGGACACACCGAATTTCTTACCAATTTTCGTCAGGTTGTCGCCCGCCTTTACGGTGTAGAATGTACCGCCGGATGGTGCGGCTCCTGATACCTTCAGGACTTGACCAACACGAATCATATTAACATCTTTAATACCGTTCACTTTCGCCAACTCCTTCACTGACGTATTATATTTCTTTGCAATTGCTGTCAATGTGTCACCCGCCTTAACGGTATATGTCGAGCCGGACGACTTGGCAGGTTTCGCCTTCACTGCGGCTTTGTTCCCGACCTTATCGTATTTCGTCAGCCCGTGGGCTTCGATTGTGGCGATAAGCTTCTTCGCATAGTTCGGGTCTGTCGCATATCCACCCTTTTGGATGGCGGCACAAGCTTGTACATAGTTCGTTTCCCCGACAACAGCCTTATAACGGTCAAGACGGTTATAGAGGTTCACAAGGTCTATGATAGAATCGCGAACAGACTTATACGCCCGGAACCCTGCTTTGATTGTTTTATCGACCCCGTTTAAAACCTCCCACGTGCCCATATGAACGGTTCCAGCGTTCCCGATACCTTTTATACCAAACAGGTTATTTGCACGCGTAGCAAGCCCGGATTTGCCCCAATTTGACTCATGTATGGCTTGTGCTGTGATAACTGAAGGTAAAACTCGACTTACACCGTATAATTTTTGTGCTTCACTTGCAACATTCTCCATGAAACTCATTCTTTTACACTCTCCCTCATTTGTTGTCTCATTTCATTTATTTGTTCGTCTGAAGCGGATTCAATCCATAGTTTTCTATCCTTCTGAAATTGCGCCCGCCAATATCCCGGCGGCTGTACGGTTGTCGCATTATCCGGTACGGAATCAGCCGGAACAATTTCAGGATAGTCGAAGATGAAATCCGAATCATATACGAATACTTGTATCATTTCCATTGCTCCAACCCTCCTAGTAAGGCACTGCCGCGTCTAATGACCAACTGGACACGGCGGACTGATTGTTTCCTGAAAAGCCGACAAACGCCAGTTTACCGTCAGTGTTGATATAAAATTTTGTGAAGCCTGTCGTTCCGTATGCTGTTGCCATGACCGCCTTTTTGTCTGACGGTGAATATGACGCGGGCAATTGTGCAAAGTCAACGCCGAGGTCACACGCCACGTCACCTTTTAGCATGAGGATGTTTCCCCAGCGGGTATACTGCGGTGTTCTTCCTGACGCCTTTGCTCCATTCAATAACGGAAGGTTATACCATGTGAGCGCCATAAAATCATTTTGTGTAAACAGCTGTCGCCAACCCCTGAATACATTGTCAGTGTGTATAACACCAATCCATGACGTATTATCATAGGAACGTGTCAGAACCAATTTCCGCAGACCGTTTGGCGCTGGTAGAATGTCGAGATAGTACCAAGAAGCGTCACCCGGTAACGGTAGTTGATTCCATCCTGTCCCATAATAAAAACCGGGTGGTGCGGTGAATATGCTGTCAGCTGAAGCCAACCGTTTCCGCATTCCTTCAGCATCCGTTAATGCATATTTCTGTGAGAAGTTTTGAACCCCGATAACATCCTGAAGCGATAGATTCGT
>NZ_JBHWEL010000148.1:1727-4412 GCF_042734135.1 Streptomyces sp. NPDC059668
GTTTGATTCCATTTCAAACGTTCAGAATCCGAGACGTGAGGTTTAGCATTTGCGATATGGTTCTTCAGGTTTGTTTCTGATGTCGTCACCCTGTCACTCATACCGTCCCACTTGGTACGGTCTTCAGACGATACGTGTTTGGTCGTGTCCTTTACATGAGCGTCCAAGACTCGGCCGAATGAATCAACGTCAGCCTTCATACTTTGAATTTGTTGGTCAGTTGCACCAGTTGACCCACCGTCCGCGGTATCCTCTAACGCTTGGACTTTTTGCTGAAGCGTCAGAATATCGTTCTTTATCTCATCTGACACGTCCATATGGTCAACGGTGTCCTGAAGCTTTGCCATCTTGTCTTTTAAATCTGAAATACTTGTTTTGACGCCTGTATCATCATAGGGCGGCGTCCGCCTTGACCCGAGTTCAATCAATTAGGACACCTCCACGATTGTGACGACTGTCTCAGTATCAGCGACTAGGTACACGTCAGGGCTTTGGCTATGAACCTTAAATGTTAGCGGGCTGTCGTTAGACGTGAGCGGCGCACCTGTAGTCGTCTCGACACCCTGCTTACCCCAATAAATGACACCCGAGTTAGGCGGGTAGATCGTCAACTCTCGGCGGTTTGTCAGTTTGCTAGAACCTGACTTTGCCATTACAGGCGTGACGCCTACACTCACCCCACCAACCCTAAAGTCATTCATTCCGGCTTCCCGAGTTGGTACAGGTTGTGTCGCCGGGATAGAAGACCCGCCGAGTGTGACAGGCTTATCTATCTCAACACTCCCAATATGCTTGTCGCCTGCCGCAAGCGGCGGTAACGCTGATATATCTACGGTTCCTGTCATCTGCCCAAGCTGAACGGTGTCAATGGACTGTGGTATAGATGACGCTGTAAATTTCTCAATCCAAGATTCGACCCGGACTTTTTCGGGCTGCACGATCGCGGCGTCAAGGTAGATTGTGTGATAGCCGAGCGGTCGCGCCAAAAGCTTTGTTGACCCCGGCGCTACGGCTAAAAGATAATTGTTAGGCGACACGCTCGGGCGCTCGTGTACGTACACGATCTGACTTGTGTTATTTGTTATGGCTGAATGGTTCGGCTTTGTGTCGTCAAAATAAACCGTTGTAATGTCGCCCGGTAGCATGGTGACGGTCTGTTCACGCCATGTACTCTTTTTATGGTCATCCCCCGGCTGTTTGACTAGTTCCGGCATTCTTGTTCACTCCTTTTGCTATTGTAGCGGCTTTCTTGATGTGGTTTGACGCGCTGCGTCCTTTCTTAATGGCTTTGGCTCCCTTAGAAACAGATTTGACAGCACGACCACCCGGAACAAAATCCATTGCGGTGGATGCTGTACCTTTCGCAACGTCTCCGACTGCTGGGAAGGCTTTCATAAAGAACACGATTGCAATGATAGCAAGCCCGAGAATAAGAGACCATCTGAACACGCCGAACATGATATTTGATAAATATGATTTGTCGTCAGTGCCTGAAGATGAAGAATCCCCACCTGTCGCCCCGGCTCCTGACGTTCCTTTGAATGTAATGTCCTTATCATCGTACTGGTGAAGGTTGTTACTGCTGATAATGCCGAGAAGCTTATTTACATAGTTAGGGTCTGTTGCATACCCTCCAGCTTTGATTCCCTTCGCATAGTCCTCAACGCTTTTTGCGTTCTTCAGCTTTGACGCATAACGCGGCTTGGATAATAGTTCCGCGTGGGCGCGTATGGAATCTTGATAGCTGTTGTACTTTGCAAAGCCATCCTTCACGTGATAGGTCTTACCGTTATATACTTCGGTCGTACCCATCGTGGCACTTCCTGCTGTACCTCTTCCCTTTATTCCAAATAGGTTCTTAGAGTAGTAGGCAAGCCCGGACAATCCGCCCGGGTTTGAACCGCCTGATTCTAACATGATTTGACCCAGTATGATGGATGCAGGGATGCCAGTTTCTTTCTGTATGGCTTGCGCGTCTTTGATAAACGGCTTTATATTTACGCCCATACTTCCACCTACTTTGTCAGGATTTTGATTTTCTGACCCGGTTTAATTTTGTTCGGGTCTTTGAGTTTGTTAAACTTGGCTGTTTCCATATACGCGGCTTTTGTACCACCCTTACCATATTTCTGCGTCAATTCTGACAACGTGTCACCTTTTTTCACCGTCACCGTTTTGTATTTTGGTGTAGACGGTTTTTTCGCTGGCGATGGCTTTTTAGCCGGGGTTGACGGTTTTTTAGCAGGTGTTGTCGTTTTGGCAGGTGTTGACGGTTTCGCGTTCTTCAGCTTTTCCAGTTCTTTATGAAGCTGGTCATTTTCTGTTTCCAAGTTGCTGTATTTCTTCGCTTGATCGGCAAGCTGTTTTGAAATGCTGTCCTTTACTTGGTCAACATACGTTTTGTTTTCCTTGCCAATATCGGTAATGGTGTCGATTACATCTGACTTAAATGATTCTTGGTTCTGCCCCAATTCATTTGCAAAGTTGTTTAAGGCTGTATCAACGCTACCTTCAATGAGAGATTGATTGTTTTGTAGCTGTGCCTGAACCAAGCTTGAATTCATAGGATTGCCATCCAAGTAATCACCCTCTAATGCTTCAGAAGTCACGTACTGTTCTTCCTCAGCAGGACGCCCACGCGTCACAAGGGAGACTAATAGAAAGACCCCAATTGAAACCGAACCG
>NZ_JBHWEL010000149.1:0-3549 GCF_042734135.1 Streptomyces sp. NPDC059668
GAGGAGCTCGTCGACGACGGCGACTACCTGGAGGTCCACGAACGCTGGGCCCGCAACATCATCTGCGCGCTGGCCCGCCTCGACGGCCAGGTGGTCGGCATCGTCGCCAACCAGCCGCAGACCCTCGCCGGCGTCCTGGACATCGAGGCCTCCGAAAAAGCCGCCCGGTTCGTGCAGATGTGCGACGCCTTCAACATCCCCATCCTCACCCTCCTGGACGTACCCGGCTTCCTGCCCGGCGTCGACCAGGAACACGGCGGGATCATCCGGCACGGCGCGAAACTCCTGTACGCGTACTGCAACGCGACGGTGCCGAGGATCTCGCTGATCCTGCGCAAGGCGTACGGCGGTGCCTACATCGTCATGGACTCCCAGTCCATCGGCGCGGACCTCACGTACGCGTGGCCCACCAACGAGATCGCCGTGATGGGCGCCGAGGGCGCCGCCAACGTCATCTTCCGCCGCCAGATCGCCGACGCTGCCGACCCCGAGGCCATGCGCGCCCGCATGGTCAAGGAGTACAAGGCCGAACTCATGCACCCCTACTACGCGGCCGAACGCGGTCTGGTCGACGACGTCATCGACCCCGCCGAGACCCGCGAGGTCCTCATCCGCTCACTGGCGATGCTGCACGCCAAACACGCGGACCTGCCCTCCCGCAAACACGGCAACCCCCCGCAGTGACCCCGCAGCCCATAACCCCGCAACCCATAACCTTGTCACCCGTAACCCTGTAACCCGGTCACCCCGTAACTCCGTAACTCCGCAGGTCCGCCACGGCACCCGCCCGCACCGCACCGCACCGCCACGGCCCCCGCACCCCTCTACGTCCTGCCCCTCGTACCGTCCGCCGCTCCGCTCCGTCTTTCCGCCCGGCTTTCCGCACCAGGAGCAGACCTCATGGTCTGCTTTGCGGGACGCCGGCCGGTCCCGCCCCGCCGCTCCCCGCCGCACCGGAAGAGGTTGGAACAGGACCAGGACGGACCGGAGTTGCCCAGGAAGCCTGGCAGCCGCCCCTGTTCGGCGGCGCGCGGGCCGCCGGCGGGCAGCCTCCCCCGCCCCCGAAGAAACAGCATGACCGGTCGGGTATTGACAGACCGGATGCGCTGTTTTGTAATCGGGGGTGCGGCACGGGACACCGAGCAGGGGAGACGGCGTGGACATCGACGTACTGGGCGCACTGGCAGTGCGGGAGAACGGGGTGTCCATCACCCCGACGGCGCCGAAACCGCGGCAGGTCCTGGCGCTGCTCGCGCTCCGTGCCGACCAGGTGGTGCCCGTCGCGGCCCTCACCGAGGAACTGTGGGGCAACTCCCCGCCGCGCAGCGCCCGTACCACCCTGCAGACGTACGTGCTGCAGCTGCGCGAGCTCATCGCGCAGGCGCTCGAACACGGCCGCAGCGGCGCCAAGGACGTCCTGATGACCCTGCCGGGCGGCTATCTGCTGGCCTCCGGCGGCGGCAGCAGTGACGTGCGCGAGTTCGAGCGGCTCGCGGGGGAGGGCTACCGGGCCATGGACCAGGGTGCCTTCGCCGAGGCGGCCCGCACCCTGGCCGGGGCGCTCGGGCTGTGGACGGGGCCCGCGTTCGCCGACGTGCAGGCCGGGGCGCAGCTGGCGATGGAGACCCGGCGGCTGGAGGAGAGCCGGCTGTGCGCGCTGGACCAGCGCATCGAGGCCGACCTGCGGCTGGGCCGCCACCGTGAACTGCTGCCCGAACTGACCGTGCTGACCAGCCGTTACCGCACCCACGAGAACCTGCACGCACAGTTCATGCTGGCCCTGCACCGGTCCGGCCGGCGCAGCGAGTCGCTCAGCGTCTACCACCAGCTGCGCGCCACTCTCGTCAACGACCTGGGCCTGGAGCCCTCGCCGCGGCTGCGGCGGCTTCAGCACTCCATCCAGACGGCGGCGCCGGAGACGGCGGCGGTGCCCGCACCGTTCGACGCCGCGGGACCCCCCGCGCCCGCCCGGGCCCGGTGAACCCGCGCCGGCCGCCCGCGGGGCGCCCCGGGGCCCCCCCGCCGCGCCGGCCCCCCCCCTAACCGCCCCCCCGCCGGCCGCCCCGGCCCGACCCCGCGCCCCGACGGGCCCGGGTACCCCCCGCCCCCCCCCCCCGCGGGGGGCGCGCCCCCCCGCGGGCCCCCCGCCCCCGCCGGATACCGACCAGCGCCCGGACGGCACGAACCGCACGAGCGGCACGAACTACCCGGACAGCATGGGCAGTTCGGGTGGCTCGGGTAGTTCAGGCGGCGGGTCGTCCGGGCGGCCCGGGTGGTGCGCGGGATGGCGGCCCGGCCGCCGGGCTGCCCGCACCGGGTTGCCTGCACCGGCCGGTCCGCGCCGGACACACGGACCTGCCGCCTCCGCGTGCCGCGTCCGGGTGCCGGCTCATTCTTTGGGCGGAGGGTTTGGGCGTGGGCTGGTTCCCGGGAGCCAGCCGCCTTGGGCGGGGATCACCACGGCCGGGGATGTGGCGCGGTGGCGTCGGCGCCCACAATGCCAGGACGGCCACCCGGGACTCGACCCTTGGAGACGCCCACCATGACCTCCGCCCCTCACCCGCACACGGCCTCGCCGACCCCGGCGGCCGACGTGCTCGCCGAGCTCACCGCGGTACTGGCGGGCATGATGCGTGTCGAGCCGCAGAGCCTCGACACGCAGGAGTCCTTCCGGCTGCTGGGCCTGGACTCGATGCTGTCCGTCGAGTTCGTCGCGGCGCTCAACGCCCGCTACGGCACCCAGATCGCGGCCACCGCCCTGTACGACCACCCCACCCCGTCGGCACTGGCCCGGCACGTCGCGGCCGAACTCGCCGCGCCCGCGCCCCTGCCGCGGCCGGCCCCTGTCCCGCGGCACGGCGACGGGCAGCCGGTCCCGGCCACCGCCTGGGCCCCGGCCCCGAGCCCGGCCCCGGTGGCGGTGCGCGGTACGGGTCCGTGGCCCGTCGCGGGCCCGGAGTCGGTCACCGACACCCTGCGCACGCAGCTCGCCGGGATCCTGCACTGCGCCGCGCAGGACATCGACGTGAGCGCGCCGTTCGCCGCGCTGGGCCTGGACTCCATCCTGGCCGCGGAGTTCCTGGCCGGCATCAACCGCACCTACGGCCTCAGCGAGCAGACCGACCTGCTCTACGACCACCCCGACCTCGCGGCCATGGCCGCGCACGTCACCGCGCAGGTGACCGACACCCGCACCACAGGCCCCGCCCCCGCACCCGCCCCCACATCCGGCCCCGGCCCCGGTCCCGTGCCCGTGGTGGTGCCGGCGGCCGGGCGGGCGGATACGGCGCCGCGCCCCGGGCACCCTCCGCGGTCCGTGGAGATCGACCTGAACGCCCTGCTGGACGCGGTGCGCGACGAGGTGCTCAGCATCGACGAGGCGGCTGCCCTGCTGGCGGCCCGTTCCGCCTGACACGAAGGGCACACGGTGATGGACACCCGCGAGATCCTGACGCGGTTCAAAGGCGGCACCCTGCAGCGCGAGCACGCCGTGGCCCTGCTGGGCGGCGCCCCCGCGCCGACGGCCGCCGCGCCGGCGCGGCCCGGCCC
>NZ_JBHWEL010000150.1:0-3145 GCF_042734135.1 Streptomyces sp. NPDC059668
GACAGAACAACGAGGAAATGAAAGCGCGCCTGAAAGAACTAATCAAAAGCCTGCTGAACGATCTGGGGAACCCACTGGTAAGCAATTTGGCGGCTCCTTACATCAACTCATCCCTTTCGGAGGATATTGATGTCTTAAAATTCCTCAACCATTTAGAGGGGATGATCGACTATGTCCGGTATGGTGACGCTGAAGCAAGGTGACTTCTATTACAACATCCCCATGCATGAATACAGCCGTTATTGGTTTGAACACTTGGACATTATCGAACAGGGCGAGGAATTTTTAGTTGTGGAGAAAATCCCTTACGACAAAATCCCGAAACCGTCCATCATGGCTGCTATGAAAAGAGGTAAAGGCGTGAAGCGTGTTGTGAAAGCTTACAGCACGAAAGGAAGTGGAAAACATGCGAATGACAATTGGCGATGACGAACACGTTTTTATCTGTGGTCAAACCGGTACAGGTAAATCGGTTGTCGCTGAGGTATATCTCGCTGGGAAAGACCATGTGGTAAAGCTTGATACGAAAGGCGAAGTACACGAGCGCCGCAAGAAACGGCAGGAATTGTGGCATGGCTTGCAGGAAGGTAAGGACTTTACTGTGGTTCACCGATTGGAAGACGTGTCCGAGGTCGAGACGCCGAAAATTATCTATTGCCCGGTCGCTGAAGAATTAGAGCCGGAATATTACAACGCGCTCATGAGCTGGGTGTACAAGCGTGAAAATACGATTCTATGGATAGACGAATTAATGGAAGTCGCGCCAAGCGCCCATAACTACCCGAAAGAATTGAAAGCCTTATACACGCGCGGGCGTTCGAAAGAAGCAGTCGTTTGGGCTTGTACCCAGCGCCCAACAGACATTCCGGTCATTGCTATGGCCAACAGTTCACACTATTTCATTTTCACCATGCAAAACCCGGATGACCGTAAAAAGATTGTGAAAGCAACAGGGATGCCGCAATTTATGGAGCAACCCGGCGGGCACAATTTTTGGTATTGGAAAGTGGGTATGCAAAACCCGGTACTAGCAAAATTGAAGCTTTAAAGGAGGTGATGACTTGGAGACACGAAAATTTGCAGGTGTCGGGCTGAAGAACATGATTGTCATTGCGCTATTCACAATGATGGTCATTGTCGTAACAAAGGTTATTGTCACGAAGCATCCGGTTAACGGTGTGACGCAATTAGTAAACGCAGTATAAGGAGGAAAAAAGCATGAAGGTTAAATGGTTAGTTCATACGTTCATTACTGTATTTATCACGATGGTTTTCATGTGGATTATTAAGAAAGCTTCAGCAAAATATCATATCCCGGTTGTATCTACAATCGCGGCAGAAGTCTAAGGAGGAATTTTAATTTATGGCAACTCAACAGCAACTATCAGCACAGGCAAAGGCTCAACTATTCTCGCAGGCTACCCGCCAAACATGGCAGATGATGGGTACACAGACAGTGACAGAGGACGCACAAACGGTATCATTCAACCTACCGAAAGTACGCCTGCTATCACAAATTTTAGTTGAATTTGACGCGACTGTCTCTCTCAAATCGCAGAACGCGGCAATTCCAACTAAACCATTTTCACCATACCAGATTATCAGAAATATTGCACTGGAATTAAACAGTGGATTCCGTCCTTTTGTTGTGTCAGGCGAAGCCCTTCACCTATACAGCTTAAACCGATTGAATCCAGACGTTCTATTACCTGCATCAAGTCCGCGGGCGTTATCTTACATTGAAACAGCCGCGAGCACGTCAGGTAAAGACGCGCGTATTAAATTCCAAGTCGCGCTGCCATTAACTTTAAACCAACGTGACCCGGTCGGTCTTATCTTGCTACAAAACGAGGAGACAACCGTTTCCCTTCAGATTGATACAGCACGCGCGCAAGACGCGTATCAGTTGGCTACTGGAGACACCGTTACACTGAAGCAATTGAAAATCACGCCGACAATTGAAACGTTCTCCGTCCCTTCTGTACCACAAGCTATGCCGGATATTTCTGTCCTGAAGCTTGTAAACGAAAAAGGCGAACAGTTCACCGGGAACGGTCAAAATATCGTGAAGCTTCAGACAGGGACGATCTACCGTAAACTCATGTTTTACTTTACGGATGAGTCAGGCAACCCGCTGAAGGACAGCGACTTTGCGGGCAACTTGGAATTGGTATTTAACCAAGCCGACATCCCTTACAGCATTAAGCCGTCAGCACTTGCAGCCCGAAATCATTCGGACTTGGGTTATGTCTTACCGGATGGGGTTTATGTGTTTGACTTCTCTAACCAAGGCTTGCCAAACCTCGGCGGCTCTCGTGACTATATTGACACCGAACGTCTTACAGAGTTTTGGATTCGCTTCAATACTCAAAAAGGCGGGCGCGTGAAAATCGTTGCTGAAAAGCTTTCACGCTTGCATTAATACACGCGGGAGGGCTTTTCCCTCCTTTTCTTATTTGACTACTACGAAGGAGGATTTATATGAACGCACCATCACAAATGGGTCTAGGTGAAATGTTCTACCATGCCGCAGACTTATATCCAAACATGGGGTTTATGAGTACCCGAACGTCTACAGTTCCCGAAGCTGAAGATCAAATGTCTCTTGTCGATGATGAGGACACAGCAAAAGAGCATGACGTAAAGCAAGACCCTATTACATCAAAACAAATCTTGCTGGGGTTCGGCATTGTGTTCCTTGTCGTATTCCTATTCTCGGCAAGGGTGTAGGGGGTGTGACTTGTGGAGCAAATCTATTCAATCCTATTAAATAACGGAGCCATGGGCGTAATGCTCGCGTGGTTCATGTTCAAACAATCAAAGTATAACGAACAGACACGGGAAATTCTAACCGATCTGAAAATGGTTATTTCAAAAATCGGGGGTGCGTCAAGCAATGACTAAAATTCTTGTTCTCACCGTTATTATCATCGTGTTTTGGTTCTTCTTTATCCGCCGCAAAAAGAAGGGATAACACATGGAAAAAGGTCTTTTGTTTTTCACGCTGGCGCTCACAGCCATATGGATTATTCTTGATGACTTTTATGGCGGCAAACACCTGTCAAAGATGGCACAGAAAATGACGCCTGACATTTCTACACCGATGGACGTTGTAAAAGATGGTTGGGAATCTACAAAAGAAACC
>NZ_JBHWEL010000151.1:0-3095 GCF_042734135.1 Streptomyces sp. NPDC059668
GACAACCCACGCGCCCCCCGCCCCGCCCGCGGGGGTGGGGGTGGCGCCGCGCGCCGCCCCCCGGGGGCTCGGGATCGCCCTGGGGGGGGTGGGCTTCCTCGAGCTGCCTGTGGTTCCGGGTGCCCCGGCCGGGGCGGAACATGCACAGGACTTCGGCGGCGTACCGAAATGGCTGGGCCGCTGCACGCGTCGCCGGCCCGCATGCGGTCCGAAGTGGTGTGCGGCGGCTGTCGGCCCGGACGCGGCCGGGACCGTGAACCTTGGACCGGCCGGCGGTCCGGGTACGGGTGTGGTCCGTACCCGGACCGGCGGGCCCGTGCGGACGGGTCCGCTGCGGTCAGCGGGCCGGTGTCCCGAGGCTCACCGCACCGGCGTCCCGTGGGAAGCCGTACTCGGCGCCGGGGCGTAGCCCGCGGGCCGGGTGGTGAAGACTCCGCGGCCCCGGGTCCGGCTGCGCAACCGGGTCGCGTAGCCGAACAGTTCGGCCAGCGGCACGACCGCGCTGATCACCACGGCGCCCGCACGCGTGACGGAGCCCGAGACCTGTCCACGGCGTGCCGCGAGGTCGCCGAGCACCCCGCCCACGGCGTCGTCGGGCACGGTGACCGTGAGCTCGGCCACCGGTTCCAGCAACACCATCGCGCAGGCCCGCAACGCCTCCCGCAGCGCGAGCCGGCCGGCCGTGCGGAACGCCATCTCCGAGGAGTCCTTCGGATGGGTCGCCCCGTCGGTCAGGACGACCCGCACCCCGGTCACCGGGTTGCCGCCGAGCGGACCCTCGGCCAGTGCGTCCCGGCATCCGGCCTCCACGGCACGGACGTACTCCTGCGGTACCCGCCCGCCGACCACGGCCGAGCGGAACCCGAACCGTGTCGTGCCGTCGTCGGAGACGTCACCCAGGGCTCCCGTGGCGGCCTCCAGCGGCTCCACGTCGATGACGACATGGGCGAACTGGCCCGCGCCGCCGTCCTGTTTGACGTGCCGGTGAACCAGTCCGGACACCCCGCGGACCACGGTCTCCCGGTAGGCCACCCTCGGCCTGCCGACCTGGACGTCCAGCCCGTGCGCGCGCCGGATCTTCTCCACCGCCACCTCCAGATGCAGCTCCCCCATGCCCGACAGCACCGTCTGACCGGTCTCGGGGTCGGTGCGGACGACCAGCGAGGGATCCTCCTCGGCCAGTCGCGCCAGAGCCGACACCAGGCGGTCCGCGTCGGTGTCCCCGCCGGCCTCGACCGCCACGGAGACGACCGGCTCGGCGACGGCCGGCGGTTCGAGCACCAAGGGGGACCCGGGTGCGGACAGCGTCGACCCGGCGCGGGCCGACTTCAACCCGACGACCGCGACGATGTCACCGGCCACCGCCCGTTCCAGCGGGGCGTGACGGTCGGCCTGCACCCGCAGGATCCGGCCGATCCGCTCGACGCGCCGCGTGCCCGACTCCCATACCGTCTCTCCCTTCCCGATCGTTCCCGAATAGACGCGCAGGTACGTCAGCCGCCCCGTGGCGGTGGCGTTCACCTTGAACACCAGTGCCGCGAACGGCGCCTGTGGGTCCGCGGGCCGTTCCTGTTCCACGCCGCCCCGGGTGCCGCGTACGGCGGGCACGTCCAGCGGTGAGGGCAGATAGGCCACGACCGCGTCCAGCAGCGGTTCGATGCCGCGATTGCGGTAGGCCGAGCCGCACAGCACCACGACGCCCTCACCGGAACGGGTCAGGTCGCGCAACGCGGCGACCAGCGTCGGCGCGGAGACCCTCCCCTCGGCGCAGAACTCCTCCAGTGCGGCGGGGTGGAGTTCCGCCACCGCTTCCTCCAGAAGCCGTCGACGGCGTTCCGCCTCCGCGCGCAGCGGCTCCGGCACCGGGCCCTCCTCGGCCGTGTCGCGGTCGTCGGACCAGACCAGGGAGCGCATGCGCGGCAGGTCCACCACGCCGGTGAAGCCGGACTCCGTACCGATCGGCAACTGGACGACGAGC
Source organism: Streptomyces sp. NPDC059668 (assembly GCF_042734135.1). NCBI lineage: Bacteria > Bacillati > Actinomycetota > Actinomycetes > Kitasatosporales > Streptomycetaceae > Streptomyces > Streptomyces sp. NPDC059668. The sequence continues at coordinate 1,979 of NZ_JBHWEL010000151.1, forward strand.
GGGGCCGGATGCAGCCGCTCCCGGATCGACCCGACGGCCGCGTCGAGGTCGGCACCGGCACGGTCCAGCTTGTTGACGAAGGCGATCCTGGGCACGCCGTACCGGTCGGCCTGCCGCCACACCGACTCGCTCTGCGGCTCCACCCCGGCGACGGCGTCGAACACCGCGACGGCCCCGTCGAGGACCCGCAGCGAACGCGCGACCTCGTCGGAGAAGTCGACGTGACCCGGGGTGTCGATCAGATTGATGCGGTGGCCGTCCCAGGCACAACTGACCGCCGCGGCGAAGATGGTGATGCCACGATCACGCTCCTGCGGGTCGAAGTCGGTGACGGTCGTGCCGTCGTGGACCTCACCGCGCTTGTGCGTGGTCCCGGTGGCGTACAGGATCCGCTCGGTGAGGGTGGTCTTGCCGGCGTCGACGTGGGCGAGGATGCCCAGGTTGCGGACGGCGGTCGGTCGATTCTCGGGATGACGGTGCAGGTCGGTGCGCACGGTCACGGCCTTTCGGGACGATCCGGAACGGAACGGCGCGATTGCCGGACGAATCGGCCCTGGTCGGGCCGGTCGAGGACCTCTGGCAGAGGGGAGCCACGGCACCACGCCGCAGGGCGTACGGAGCCGGCCGGCCCGGCAACGGGCGGGCGGAGGTCAGGAGTTCGTCGCGGACGACCGGTGCGGGCCGCGCGGCCGGCACCGGTTCCACGAGGACACGAGGATCACCTCGTACCGCGAAGGGGGAACGACGAAGGCGATGCGGTGACGCACGGCTCGGCTCCCCTCGGTTCGTGACGGCGCGCGCCGCGATGTCCCGCGGAGCCGTCGGCCGGGTCGGCGGTGACGCCGTCGGCCGTGCTCGCGGCTCCGCTTCCGGCGCGCGATGTGTGGCGAGTGTAGGCAACCCGGAGGGGGCGGGGCACCGGGTTTTCGGCCGCCGCCCGAACCCCCGTCACCTCACTGGGCACTTCGCACGGTTCACATCTCACGAGCTCCGAGCTCCGAGCTCCGAGCCGCGGGGGGGGCCCCGCGCGCGGGGGCGCGCCGCCGGGGGCGGGCCGCCGGGGGGGCGGGGGGGGGCCGGACCCGCCGCGCCCGGGCGGGCGGGGACAAAACACGCA
>NZ_JBHWEL010000152.1:0-2743 GCF_042734135.1 Streptomyces sp. NPDC059668
GTGCCACACGGTGGCGGGGGGGGTGTGGGGGGGCGCGCGGGGTGCGGGTGTGGGGGGCGCGGTGGGGGGGTGCGGGCCCCCACAGCGGGGCGCCCGCCGCGGGGCGGGGGCGCTCCAGCGACGCGGGGGCGCTACAGCGACGCTATGACGCGGTCCGCCAGGATGTAGACGTTCTCCTCGCCGCACGCGAACGTCAGGGCGTACGCGCCCGAGACGCCCGAGCCGCCCAGCAGGACCGGCGTCTCGCCCGCGCGCAGGGCCGCGGCCAGCCGCTCCGCGGTCTCGCGGTGGCCCGGCGTCATGCAGAGCGTCGTCCCGTCCGTGAAGACGTAGACGTCGAGGGTGCCGAGCGGGCCCGGGCGGACGTCCGCCAGTTCGGTACGGGACTCGGCGAGTTCCTCCAGGCAGGCCACCGTGCGTTCGTGGTCGTTCCCGACGGGTGACTGGACCGGTACGAAGTCCGGGTGCGAGGGATGGCGGCGGCGGGCGGCGGCCAGTTCGGGGGAGTCCCCGGCGACGCCACCCTGCACGAAGTCCTTGGGCGTGAACTCCTCGGCGTCCAGGTCGGGCTCGGTGACCGTCTCCAGGTACTCCAGCCCCGCGAAGTCCGAGGCACGGGCCGTGAACAGTTCGCTGTCGCTCAGACCCAGCAGCGAGGGCGCGTCCGAGGCGTCACGTGCCTCCTGGGCGGCCCAGAACGCCCGGGCCTCGGCGAGCTCCCGCTCCCGCTCCTCGGCGAGCGCCTCGGTCACCGCGGCGCGTATCTCGTCGGTGTCCGCGGCCGAGCGGGCTGCGGGCACGAGACCGCGCGCGGCTCCGGCGCGGTTCTCGGCGAGTTCGTGCTGCAAGGCTGCGACCTGCCGGCGCAGACCCAGCAGGGTGCGCAGAACGGCGACGCCCACGGCCGCGGTCGCGGCGGTGGTGAGCAGCAAAGCAATCGGCATGGCGCTCACTGACGTACTCCCGGTTCAAAGTCGACCCCCGACTTCCTACATCAGCTTGAAGGGCGGACTACCGAGCTGTCAGTGCGTAACGTCACGAATAGGACAGGGCTTTGGGCCTCGGGTTTGCCTGCGCAACGGCTCTGACCTGCGTAAATCGCTCTCCAGAGGGAGATAGGTCACATCTTGGGGGGGATTGGATCACAAAACGGCCCGGAGTCCCGGTGATGACCGGGTTCCGGGCCAATTCGGTCACGCTGGGTCCAACCGCGGTCACCCGTACGGATGGTGTGCGGTCCCGTCGTGTTGATCGTGGATCGGCTGGTTCGGCTTGTTCGGTTGGATCAGCTGGATCAGCTGAGGCGTTCGATGACCATCGCCATGCCCTGGCCGCCGCCGACGCACATCGTCTCCAGGCCGAACTGCTTGTCGTGGAACTGGAGGGAGTTGATGAGCGTGCCGGTGATGCGGGCGCCGGTCATGCCGAAGGGGTGGCCGACGGCGATGGCGCCGCCGTTCACGTTCAGCTTGTCCAGCGGTATGTCCAGGTCCCGGTAGGAGGGGATCACCTGGGCGGCGAAGGCCTCGTTGATCTCGAACAGGTCGATGTCGTCGACGGTGAGGCCGGCGCGCCCGAGCGCCTGCCTGCTCGCCTCGACCGGGCCGAGGCCCATGATCTCGGGGGAGAGGCCGGTGACGCCGGTGGACACGATCCGGGCGAGCGGGGTGAGACCGAGCTCGCGGGCCTTCGTGTCGGACATGATCACGAGGGCCGCGGCGCCGTCGTTGAGGGGGCAGCAGTTTCCGGCGGTGACGAGCCCGTCCGGGCGGAAGACGGGCTTGAGGCCCTGCACGCCCTCCAGGGTGACGCCAGCGCGCGGGCCGTCGTCCTTGCTGACGACCGTGCCGTCGGGGGTCGTGACCGGGGTGATCTCGCGCTCCCAGAAGCCGTTCTTGATGGCTTCCTCGGCGAGGTTCTGCGAGCGGACGCCGAACTCGTCCATGTCCTGGCGGGTGACGCCCTTGATGCGGGCCAGGTTCTCGGCGGTCTGGCCCATCGCGATGTACGCGTCCGGGACGAGGCCGTCCTCGCGCGGGTCGTGCCAGGTCGAGCCCTCGGACTTGGCGACGGCGTCGGTGCGGGCCTCGGCCTCCGCGAAGAAGGGGTTGCGCGTGTCGGGCAGGGAGTCGGAGTTGCCCTTGGTGAAGCGGGAGACCAGCTCGACGCCGGCGGAGATGAAGACGTCGCCCTCGCCGGCCTTGATGGCGTGCAGGGCCATGCGGCTGGTCTGGAGGGACGAGGAACAGTAGCGGGTGATCGTGCAGCCCGGCAGGTGGTCCATGCCCATCTGCACGGCGACGATGCGGCCGAGGTTGTTGCCCTGCTCGCCGCCGGGGAGGCCGCAGCCGAGCATCAGGTCGTCGATGTCCGTGGGGTCCAGCTCGGGGACCTTGGCGAGGGCGGCCTGGATGATCGTGGCGGTCAGGTCGTCGGGGCGGACGTCCTTCAGGGAGCCCTTGAAGGCGCGGCCGATCGGGGAGCGGGCGGCTGAGACGATCACGGCTTCGGGCATCACGGCTCCATGGGCACGAGGGGATGACGGGCGGGACTGCTTGGGAAGTTACCCGTCCGTACCTGTCAGGTCACCGGTCCGGCCGTGTGACTCCGGCCGCACTTTTCTAAGCGCTTGCTTTTTTGACCGGCAGGGTTCTCGCCCCCGCCGCCCGTAGCCGACCCGTCCCTGGGGGCTCCGCCCCCAGACCCCCGCCAGGGGCGCTGCGCCCCCTGGACCCCCGCCATC
>NZ_JBHWEL010000153.1:0-2680 GCF_042734135.1 Streptomyces sp. NPDC059668
ATTTAAAACAGGTCTTAATGAATCCCAAATAACTGAAGAAAATGAAATTATTTCGCAACCTATTACATTTCATGATTCCAGCAAGCTTGTAATGGGTTCATTAAAAAAGATATGTGAGGATTTTAATATTTCGCAAGAAAAAGCAAAAATAGATTTAAAAGACCATATTTTGAAATTGGGATGGGCGCTTGACGCTGACGGAAACCCCACAAATGACCCGGGTAAATATGATGACCGGGAATCCCAAGGGAATTATTTTATGAAGGTCGATCCGTATGAACCTGAATTAAATGAATATTTACGGTTGGACTGTGTGGCATTATATGAAATTGTTACAATGCTTATTGAAATATCCGGCTTGCCGATTCATGAATTTTTAAAATGTCCTACTACCGCAAGTCTTGCAATGAAAGTATATCAAATGAATTATCCTGAAGATTATGAAAAGGCTATTTCCACGAATTACGGTTATAGCAAATGGGGCGAGTTTACAGAGGATTTTATACGCAAGGCATATTATGGTGGACGTACAGAAGTATTTCAAAGTGAATTAAATGGCGGCTTTCATTATGATGTAAATTCATTATATCCGTACGTTATGAAAGTGAACCCAATACCTATAGGGAAACCGCGTCACCATAAAGGAGACAAAGCCCGAAACGTATTTAAATATTGGTACAGCTATAGACAGGGCGGCGGTTTTTTAGAATGTGATATTCACATACCGACTACTTTACATATACCGCCTCTACCTCACAGAATGTACAAAAAATTATGTTTCCCGGTCGGTAACCTTTCAGGGATATGGACGTTTGAAGAAATTGAATTGGCGTTAGAAATGGGTGCTAAAATAAAAGAAATTCATCAATGTATTTATTTTGAAAAGACCGATTATATATTTAAAGATTTTGTCTCCTATTTTGAAGAGATTAAAAATACAAGTGATGGAGCAAAAAAGACGTTTGCAAAATTAATGCAAAATGCACTGTACGGAAAATTCGGTATGCAAAGGGTTCGGCAAACGATTTTACCTGTCACAGAAATTGAGACATGCGAAGAAAAAGGCTATCCTTATGTTGAATTATTTAACCCTGTATATGGACAAGAATTTATTGAAGCAGCCGTCCCCAGCAAAGCGCCGTATATTCAGCCGCATATAGCCGCCTACGTTACGTCATACGCGCGTATTTTATTATATAGAGGTTTAATTAAACAATTAGAAAAAGGCGATGTGGCATATTGTGATACCGATTCAATAGCATGTGAAGCTATTTTTGATGATGACATGGTTGACGATAGAGAGTACGGTAAATGGAAACTGGAAGGTATTCTTGAAGAAGGTTTATTCATTCAACCAAAAACGTATTATGAAAAATATGCTGATGAAATAAAACCAGAAGAAATAGAAAAAGAAATATCCTCTTTTTCTCGGAATGTATTTAATTATCCCGAAAAAAGCAAAGTAAAACAATATCGTTTGGTCAAAGGTTCGGAGACAATGAAATTTAAAGGCATTCCCGGCGCGTATATCAAGAAATTAAATAGAGGGGTATATTATGATATCCTAGAGAAATTAAAAAGCTTACAGGCGCGTCAGGAGCGCGGAGAAATGATAACGAAAAAAGAAGCCTATTATTCTATTTATAAAGGCGAATTAAAAAGACGAAAATTTGCTACTATGCTTAAAATGGGTTCTGACGATTTTGATTTAAAGCAGGAAGTAAACAAGGGAATTTTACTAACGAATAGACAGAAAAGAAATATGGACTATATTAAAAATACAAGTCGTCCGCATGTGTCGTGTGACTTTTAAAAGAGTCGGGAAATTCATTTTCCCGGCTTTTTATTTTGCCTAAAAATAATTAAATATGAAATTAATTCATTTATTTTTATTTTTTGTCTTGAAATCGAACACATGTTCCTATATTATTTAATTTATCGAACAGAAATAGGACAAAAGGAGGATTTATTTTCTATGCCAAAAGAACTAGAAGAAAAAGAAGAAAAATCGTCTGCTGAAGAAACACCGAAAAAAGAGGAACAGGAGGACGCGCCAAAATGGGCAAAGAATCTGCTACAGGACATCCAAAACCTGATGGGAACAAAGGAACAGCCGCAGGGACAAGCACAGGAAATTCCAGTACCGGAACCGCCAAAAGTGGAGGAACCGGAGGAAGAGGAACAGCCAGCACCAAGCAAAGCGAAAACGCTCCTCGGGTGGTTATGGTAGATGTGCCGGGAAGTGACCAGGAGGAACAGCCGAAAAAGAAACGCGGTCGCCCTCCTGGTACTGGCACGAAAAAGAAAAGCGCAGCCAAGAAAAAGACGGCGGGCAATGTTGATTCATCCCAGCTGAAAATGCTGTTACTGACGACAAGCGCGATCGTGGCAGCACGACCTGGGATGGAAGACTTTGCATTAACCGCCGATGAAGCCGAACAGATATGTACGCCACTCGCAAACATCATGGCGAAGTCTGAAGGCGTGGCGGGTGTCGCCAGTGAGTATGCAGACCATATAGCGTTACTCATTGCGTGCTTTACGATCTTTATACCTAAATTCATTATGTGGAAATCCAAACAACCTAAAAAGAAAGAGGTACAGAAAAATGTCTTGCCAAAACGAGAACTACCAAAACAACACACCAAACCAAGAGGAAATTAAAGCCCGCCGGAAAGAA
>NZ_JBHWEL010000154.1:0-2224 GCF_042734135.1 Streptomyces sp. NPDC059668
TGAGAAGACACCGTCTTCTCACCGCCGACCCAGAACGAAGGAAGGCATGAACCGAGCCACTCGCGCGTCCGCTCTCGCCGCGACCACCGTCCTCGCGACGACCGGAGCCGTGCTCACGTGCACGTCCGTCGCCGGTGCCGCCACAGCGACCGTGACCTGTAAGTCGCCCGTCTTCAAACGGCAGTTCTACGCGAACACGACCTTCTCCGGCACGCCGAAGAAGACCGACTGCGACTCGAAGATCGATCAGAACTGGGGCACCGGCGCCCCCGCCGCCGGGCTGCCCGGGGACAACTTCGGCGTGCGCTGGACGGTCACCCGGGACTTCGGTTCCGGCGGCCCGTTCTCGATCCCCGTCGCGACCCGCGACGGCCTGCGCGTCTACCTCGACGGCACCCGCAAGGTCGACATCTGGAAGAACGTGTCGACGACCCAGACGAAGACCGTCAACGTCACCGTCCCGTCCGGGACGCACACCCTCCGCTTCGACTTCGTCAACTGGACGGGCACCGCGAACGTCAAGGCGGACTACCTGCCCCGCACGTCCGCCACCGTCGACACGGTCAAGCCCCTCGTGCCCGCCGGCGCCTCCCTCACGTACAACTCCTCGTACCAGGCCAAGTTCGGCTGGACGGCCAACAAGGAGATGGACCTCGCGGGCTACCGCGTGTACCGCCGGCTCCAGGGCGCCTCGTACGGCACCAAGCCGCTGGCCACGACGGCCTCCACCTCGTACACGGACACCACGCTGCCGAAGAACGGCGCGGTCTACTACTACGAGGTCCGCGCCTACGACAAGGCGGGCAGGGAGTCCGCGGGTACGGCGGACAAGTCCGTCACCACCGTCGACAAGAGCGCTCCCGCGGCGCCGAAGGGGGTCGAGGGCGCCTGGGGGCCCGGCTACTCCGAGAAGGTCAGCCTCTCCTGGTACGGGAACACCGAGGCGGACCTCGCCGGGTACAACGTGTACCGCTCCACCACCGGCAGGCCGGTCGCGCTCACCGCGGCGAACCGGCTGAACGGCGACAAGCCGCTCAGCGACGCCCGGTACGCGCAGCCGCTGCCGCAGACCGGCGACACGTACTACTACGTCGTCACGGCGGTCGACACGCACGGCAACGAGTCGGCGGCCTCCGACACCGCGGAGTTCTACACGCGGGACAAGACGGGTCCCGTGAACACCGCGTACAACGCGAGGGCGGTCGAGGACGAGCGCGGGGTCACGCTGACCTGGGACAAGTCGGAGGCCACCAGCGAGGACTTCGTCGGGTACACCGTCCTGCGCTACGACAAGCCGCACACGCAGAGCGGGCGCACGGTCGTGGAGGTCGCCAAGGGCGTCCAGGGCACGTCCTTCACGGAGGCGGCCCCGCCGCGGGGCGCCACGTACTACTACTCCGTCGTGGCCGTGGACGCTGCGGGGAACGGGGCCAACCGCTCTGTCGAGATGCCGGTCGCCGTCGCGGGGAACACCACCCCGCCGCCCCCGGTGACGGGCACGACCGCCACCGCCCGGGAGAACGGCGTCTCGCTGAGCTGGGACGCCAGTGACGAACCCGGTCTCGACCACTACCGCATCATGCGGGGCACCCTGGTCGACGGCGAGTGGGTCTACGAGCCGCTCATCGACGCCTGGACCCTCAGGCCCGCGGAGTTCACGGAGACCCACCACCTCGACCGTACCGTCGCCGATGGCGAGCAGGTCCGCTACAGCGTCATCGCCGTCGACCAGTACGGCAACCAGCTCACCCTCGGGACCGGCGCCTCGGTCCAGGACGTCACCGAGCTCGACCTGCGCCCCGACGTCGCCGCCGACCCGGCCGTGGGCGACAACCCGGTCGGCCACATCAACGGCGACGCGTACGGAACGGTCCGCTGGTGGCTGGGCGGCGACACGGGCGCCAACGGCAGCAAGGTGACCGGCTACACCGTCTACCGCTGGAACCGGTCGACCCACGTCTTCGACGAGGTCGCCGTCCGGACGCGCGGTGACGACACCAGCTGGTCGTACGCGGACACCACCATGCCCAAGGGCACGACCACGTACTACCGCGTGACCGCCACCCTCGCCGACGGCACGGAGACGGCCGCCCGCGAGACGGCGATCGCCTCGGTGGACTAGCTCCCGTCAGGGGGAAGCAGGGGAGGCGCCCGGCCGGGGGGGGGCGCGCGGGCGCCGGGTGGGAGGGGGGGTGGGCGGCCCCCCCCACCGCACACACACGCC
>NZ_JBHWEL010000154.1:2234-2547 GCF_042734135.1 Streptomyces sp. NPDC059668
CGCCCGCCCCGGGCGCGCCCCCGCCCCCCCCCCCCCCCCCCCCCCCCCCCCCCCCCCCCCCCCCCCCTCTCGCGGTTCCGTGCCGCCGTACGCGTCGGGGCGAGCCGCGGGGCGGCGCCGCCGGGGGGACTCGGGCGCTCCCGGGTGAACGTCACGCCTGGATACGGTTGACAGCCGACGTCGGACGGCAAGAACATCGGGCCGGGGCCGAGCGCGACGGCACGGCGGGAACACCGGCCGGGACCGCGCGCGACGCGACGGCGCGGCCTGCGGAGCCGCGGGGGCGACCGCCCCCGCGGGGGAGAGCGGGCGG
>NZ_JBHWEL010000155.1:0-2199 GCF_042734135.1 Streptomyces sp. NPDC059668
GTCGACGACCCGTGGGGTTACGGCCGTTCGCTGGAGTGGGCCACCTCCTGCCCGCCGCCGCGCCACAACTTCCTCACCCTGCCGCGGATCCGCAGTGAATCCCCGGCGTTCGACCTGCACCACCCGGAGATCGCCGCTCTCGACCAGCTCGAGAACGCCGGTCACGGTTCGGCGGCCCTGGCTGGCGGCAAGGAGGCCGGCAAGTGAAGGTCCAAGGCAAGATGTTCCTCTGGCTGGCCCTCTTCATCCTGATCATGGCCATCGTCTACGGCCTGTGGTCGAAGGAGCCGGCCGGCACCACGGCGCTCTTCCTGGGCTTCGGCCTGAGCGTCATGATCGGCTACTACCTGGCCTTCACGGCCCGGCGGGTCGACCAGCTGGCGCAGGACAACAAGGAGGCCGACGTCGCGGACGAGGCCGGTGAGGTGGGGTTCTTCGCCCCGCACAGCTGGCAGCCGCTCGCGCTCGGTATCGGTGGCGCGCTCGGGTTCATGGGCGTCATCTTCGGCTGGTGGCTGCTGTACTTCTCGGCCCCGCTGCTCCTGATCGGTCTGTGGGGCTGGGTCTTCGAGTTCTACCACGGTCCCAACCGGACCCAGTAGGACACGGCGGCCCGCGCCACGCGCGGGACACCTTTACACCACGGAACCCGGACTCTCCGTCAGGAGGGTCCGGGTTCCGTGCGTGTCGCGGCGGGATGTCCCCCGGTCGGCTCACCCGCCGTGCCGTCACGGCCGGCCGTTCATAGCGTGAGCTCATGAACCACTCACCGCGAATCCGCACGGTCGTCAGCTGCGCCACGCTGGTGGTTGCCTTCGGCGCGGCCACGACCGCCTGCGGCTCAGACAGTCATCCGCTGGCGGCCAAGCCGTACGACGCGGCGGGCCTGATCTCCTTCAACGGTCCGGTCGAAGGCGACAGCAGCAAGGTGGACCCGGACAAGCCGCTCGAGATCACCGTCAACGACGACGACGAGCGCATCACCGATGTGACGGCGACGGACGCGACGGGCCGGTACGTGGCGGGTGAGCTCGCCGCCGACGGCACCCGCTGGCACAGCACCTCGGCCCTGGCCGCGGGCACCCACTACACGGTGCAGGTGAGCACGGAGGACGAGGACGGCGCCCAGGGCCGCAAGTCCATCGGCTTCGACACCACCACGCCCAAGGCGAAGAAGACCCTCGGCGTCACCTTCGGGCCCGACGCGGGCGAGTACGGCGTCGGACAGCCCGTCACCGCCCAACTCAGTGCCCCCGTCAAGGACAAGGCCGCCCGCACGATCGTCGAGCGGGCCCTGCGGGTGGACTCGACGCCCGCCGCGGAAGGCGCCTGGCACTGGGTGGACGACAAGACCCTGCACTACCGCCCCAAGGAGTACTGGCCCGCCCACGCCACGATCCGGGCGCACAGCAACCTCAAGGGCGTCAAGGTCCGCGAAGGGCTCTGGGGCGGCGACGCGAAGCCCCTGACGCTCACCACCGGCGACCAGCTCGTCGCCCTCACGGACGCCGGCACACACGTCATGACGGTGTACAAGAACGGCGCGGTGATCAACAAGATCCCCATCACCACGGGCAAGCCGGGCTTCGAGACGCGCAACGGCGTCAAGGTGGTGCTCAGCAAGGAGTACGTCGTACGGATGCGCGGTACCACCGTCGGCATCGCCGAGGGTTCCGCCGACTCCTACGACCTGCCCGTGTACTACGCGACCCGGGTCACCTGGAGCGGCGAGTACGTGCACGCGGCGCCCTGGTCGGTGGGCTCCCAGGGATACGCCAACGTCAGCCACGGCTGCACCGGCATGAGCACCAGCAACGCGGCGTGGTTCTTCAACCACGTGCGCGTAGGCGACATCGTGAAGGTCGTCAACTCCAACGGAGCCCAGATGGCCGCGTTCGACAACGGATTCGGCGACTGGAACGTCTCCTGGGCGAACTGGCGCAGCGGCAGTGCCCTGGTGGGCGGTACCCCCGACGGCCCGCCGGTGGCGGAGAAGGCGCGCCTGCGTCCCGAGTCCGTGTGAGAGAACGCCGCTCTCCCGCGCCCCCCGCCGAGGGGGCGGGACTCGGGCGGGGCGGGCCGGGGGGGCCGCCCCGCCCCCAACGTGCGACGGCCCCCGCCCCCCCGCCCCGGCCGTCCGCACCACCCCGCAGGCACCGCCCGAAGGAGGCGCCGCCCGGAGGAGGCGCCGCCCTGTAG
>NZ_JBHWEL010000156.1:0-671 GCF_042734135.1 Streptomyces sp. NPDC059668
GTCATGGTATGTCTAAGCGTGTAAAAGTAACATTGTGGAGCATTCTAGGAATCCTAGTTGTGTTAAGCGTGATCGGCATTGTTGCTTTCTACCAAACGTTTCCAAGCTAGTCAAATAGTAAAGCAGACCTTTAAGGGTCTGCTTTACTTAATTATGTAATTGTTCATGGCAAAACAAAAATCATGTGAATTTTTTCAAGTGATTTAGGTAAAATAAAAATGAATCCTTGAAAAATCCAGCTAGTACCTTGACTTTTCAAGAATTCGCAACATATAATATGTTTAGATGCAGGTGGTAAAGGAAACCCCTCGTAAAAAAAAGAAATCCTTAATGAAAGATGTAATGGTGGTAGGGAGTGCCCCACGTTAAAAAAAGAAATCCCATCGAATGATAAAAAATATGTTGTAAGATATTTCAAAAAGACCTAGTATTTTTACTAGGTCTTTTTTATTTTTTAAATCACTTAAGGGGAAAACAATGGCGAAGATAAAATTGCATCAATTAACACAAGACTTTTATGACGAACATAGCCATTTAACAGAGATAGCAGATAAAAATTCAAATGGCAATCTTGAAGACAAAGGGCGAGGTTATGGTGTTTTAATGATTGAAATAAAAGGATACCAATTCGCTATCCCTTTACGCTCCAAAATTAAACATAAATAAAACTT
>NZ_JBHWEL010000156.1:681-1410 GCF_042734135.1 Streptomyces sp. NPDC059668
TGTACACGCCACACAATAAGAAATACAGAAAAGGATTAGACTATACAAAAGCAATAATAATTACAGATCCTCGTTTTGTCTCACATAGATCATTCAAAATTCCACAAGATGAATTTTTAAAAATTGTAAATTCAGAAAACCGTATAATCCAGTCTTTTGAAAAATATGTGAATCGTTATGTCCAAGCCTATAATACAGGGGATGAAAATATTTTAAGAAAGTACCAATTTTCAACATTGCAAAATTATCACACAGAATTAGAATGTGTTTCGAACTATTCTGAACAACAAACCTCCTAAATAGAAAAGCAGACCTTTAAGATCTGCTCTTTTTTATTTGATTATGTAATTTTTAATTCCCGGATGCCAGTAAGCCATTACCTCAAACGCTCCATTTGCAACCTCATCATCTTCTTCCTCAATCTTGACCAGATCGCCATCCTCCGCATCACCAAGGTTCAACTCTTTATGTATCTCTTTTAAAATGCCGCCGTACCCGATCAATCTACGGGCAGCCAGCGCATCATCCAAGTAAAGCACCGTGTTCAGATTGTCTTCTGTCACCTTATTGCCGCGCACAACATCCGTATCCTTAACCGGATATTTAGAGATTTCGAGAACAGCTTTTTGCTCCATCATCGCTTCCCGCACTTCGTTTTCAATCTGTTATGCGACACTCCGGTCTCTTTTAAACAAAACACAGACCACACTAGCCCGGGGTAGAGCGTGT
>NZ_JBHWEL010000156.1:1420-2136 GCF_042734135.1 Streptomyces sp. NPDC059668
TGTTCAGCGTCAAACTTGGATTTACCATTCACTCGACGAATATCGACAATTGGTGTGTAATCCAAATTCATCGCCTTTTTCCAAAGGCTCGTCCACTCCGCCTGCTTAATATAATTTTTCCCAAAATAATTTTTCCTTACTGGTATCAACACATGAAAATGCGGATGGTATGTATCTTCTTCATGATTTTTGGTAATCTCTAAAGCTCTGAAAAACCCAAGAACCGAGGTCTTTACTTTTTTGTACTGGAACAGTTTCCTAAAGCCTTCCATCATCTCAGAAATTTGTGGCTTCAGCCGTTCTCCCTTTACATTCCGAACCGTCAGCGTGAGAAAAATCCATCCGCAGCCATACTGCCGATTGGCTTCCTCTACGATCAACTTATTGTGATAAGCAATTTTTAACGACCTGCGCCACGCACACATCGGGCATAACCTCACTTTACAAAAATGGGCTTGATACAGTTTTAACTTGCCCGTCTCCGGGTCTCTCTTAAACGAAAGATACTCTGCACAACCAATTAGCTTTTCAGCCTTTTTGCCATAGTAAGGTGCCCCAATCTTACTCTCTAACGCTTCGTAATGCTCCGCCATGAGGTTCGTACGTCTCTTTTTCCCCTTCCAATCCCGCTTTTTACCTGTTGCGGTTTTGTCTTCGAGGATGCTATAATCGTTTTCAGATGAATAATTCAACAAAAAAACTCCTTCTTTTCTAGT
>NZ_JBHWEL010000157.1:0-2045 GCF_042734135.1 Streptomyces sp. NPDC059668
CTATTATTTTGATTCGACACCTTAATAATAGCAGAAGGAGTTTTTACCTGTCAAAAAGCCGTTTAACCCTTGACACACAAGGCGTTGACCTGATTTTGAAAAATGATGTTGTTTCTATATAGTATCAAGATAAGAAAAGACCCGATTTCGGCTTCGCCAAAATCGAAAAAGACCGGCTGAAAACAGCCGGCTTTTTTAAAAGCTAAAACATGAAGATCAAAACCATTCTTCCCCCGTAGGGGGGAGATTTTTTTTGAAATTTCATCATTTCAGTCTCCATACGACCAACGCAGCCTCCTCACATAATCAACGCATGATTTACTAGGAGTACGTATTGAACTTGGGGAAGAACTTTTCTAAAAAAAGATTTATAATTAATTTCGAGGTTTTTCTGTGTTTTTCTCACAACATAGTATACTAATAAACATATAGGCAGAAATCGCCTCAAAAAAGAAAGTGAGGTGAATACATATTGGAGATCAACATCCAAATAGAAAAGGACAAAATCGCTTTTGGATTCAAATCCAAAATGATCTTGCCCTTTCTAATAGCAATGACTAATCTTTATCTTTAACCACAGCTTTAGCTGGACCAAGAAAGTGGGCCAACACTTTCTTGGTCTTTTTATTGTTATTATTTAAACCATTATTTTTTGTGTCAGCTGTTAAAATCATTATACATTTTTTTTGCCAAAATGGAAAAAAGCAAAAATGACAAAATAAAAAAAAACAGATCAATAACGATCTGTTTTCCATATCTTCAAGTTGAAAATCTCGATTCTTTATTCTTCATCATGTTGCATTCCTTGAAGCAACTGAAACCTCATCATGGTGCACGAAAGAATACCCCGCTCCAACCAACAGGCTTACAATAAGGACCGCTGAAAAAAGACCTTTAAACTTCATACAGGAAATCGCCCCTTTGAATTTGTCTTTGAGCGCACACCATCTCATTGTAAAAATATATAGAATCTTCCATGCGCTTATCCATAGTATAAAATTCTGCAGCGATTAAAGCTAGCTCTTCAAAATATGGATAGCCTTGTCCTGTTCTCAATGCCTCAAGGGCATTCATGACCTTTTGCCTGCTTCCAGTCTCAATAAATAATGCCTTTAGAACATTTAATAAATCCTGAAACAGACTATCGTTAAATTCTTCAGCTTGCTCCATTGCTTTTCCAAAGAATCCGCGTCCTTCAATCTTTTCATTGTTCCTAAAATGAATCAGAGCTAAATCATAATAAGCCTGGGTAATTTCCTTCGCTCCGCTTATTTTAGCTGCCTTTATAGCCTTGTGATAATAAGGTACAGCCGAAAAAAGGCTTCCCATCTGGTTATAACTATTCCCCATATTCAACAAAGCTTTTGCCTTTAAAGGAGAATGGTCCTCCATACTATCCAGCAAAAATAAAGCTTTTTTCATATGAGAAAGCGCTCTGTCATGAGTCCTCAAATCATCATAATTGCCGGCAATAACAAAATGACACTTGATTCGATGAATTTTATAAGTATCGTGCTTTTTATAAATGTCATATGCCTGTTGCACATAATACATAGATACATGTGTTTGTTTCATATGGTAAAAGACCTCAGCCATTTTAAAATAAAACTCAGCTTTCTCTATTTCATCCAAAACCCTCGAAAGCTTCTTCTCAGCCTTTTTGTATGACTGAATGGCTCTTATGTACTCACCAACAGAAAAATCGTACATCCCTTTAAAAAAGTAAGTGTAGTACTCCATCATTCCAGACAGTTTTTTACCTTTCCCCTCAATCTTTTTTAAATAATCACCTTTATTGATTTTTTTAGAGGGATCAGCTGGAAACAAATAATCAAGCATCATACGGTGTCTGAACTCGATCAGCTGATAATATATAAGCAAATCTTGATTTTCTTCCATTACATCAATCATCTGTTCAACTTCCGCTTTTTCCTTTTCAGCGTTTCTAACATCGAATCGATTTATTTAAATTTTCCACAGATTTATATTTATCCCCACAATAGCATAAGGAAAAACTTACCATACGATTAAAACAGACCCAAAAA
>NZ_JBHWEL010000158.1:0-2035 GCF_042734135.1 Streptomyces sp. NPDC059668
TTTAAAATTTTCAAAACAAATTTTCTTTTCTCAATTATAACACAAAACGTTTTTTTTTAAGAAAAACGGTTCCTATTTATGGAGCCTTTTTTTTTATTTCCCGAAGGGTTATTTGTCAGAATGACAAACCGATTTCGAGCCGGCGAGAACCCATTGTCACACCACGATTTAGGGGGTGTGTATAAATGGGCACTCTCTGTGAAATTTGAAGCTTTGAAATTCCGAATGGCGCACTTATACACTCTGTCGAGTGAGTGCTAAAATGCTGAAGCATTTCCGTCAAGCGTGTGGAGGAATCTTGTAGAGAGATATAGCATAGATACCCGTATCTCTAGAGATATTTTGGTATATCCCTGCTATATCTATGGGGTATCTATGCTATATCTTTGGCTTCAAAAACGGCACCTGTTCTAAGAGCATAGAAACTCAACAGGCACAGCCTGTTTGACACCCTTTTTTTTAGGGTGGCACCGAGTTTCCTTATGCTCTTTTTCTCTGAAGCTAAACCTGTTTTATATGTCGTAGTCTTTTTATTGGGAGTGACCCCTTGCTGTACAATTTCCGGAGGTGCCGATAAGGGACGAATTTTCCCTTGTCGGTTGCCTTTGGGGATTGTAAGGGGTGGAGGCTCGGAATCAAAAGGAAACGAAATATCATTCCGAGTGTGCTTCTTTTTTCTGTTCTTGAATTCTATTATTTCCAATGTTAGAATTATGTTAACAACTTGTTAGGAGTGTGTTTGGATGGAAGAGAAAAAACAAATTGGACCTCGAATTACTGTTGAAACATTTAAAAAGCTAGAGTTATTAGCCGAACATTTTACAAAACACAATGAATTTGGAAGAGTTTCAAAAGATGCTGTAATTGAGTTTGCTATTAAGGAATTGTATAGGGACTATTTGGGAAAAGGACGCTAATTTTTGTTGAAAAACTGACTTCGGATTTGGGGTTCTTTATTATTAACTTGATTTTAATTAAACATTACAGGAAAAATTGAGGGGAAATGGATGGATAAACGCAATGGTGACGCGGTTTTCATAGCTCCAAATGATGTTGTAAAAGTGACCACTATGAATCACGTCATTGAAGTTCAGCATATGGAGAAGATGAACCGGAAAAATAATATCAAAAAATTGGACAAGGATAGGTTTGTAGACCTCTCTACTGGGGAGATCCGGGAGTTCGAGCATTCGGAAAATCGGCAGGAAAATTATAATTCTTTGAGACAAACCTTTAAGAAGCTGCGTTATTTGATAAATAACAATTTTATAGGACGGCCAAATGAATTACATATAACTTTGACATACAAGAAAAATATGACGGACACGAAAAAACTTTATAGTGATTTTCAAAATTTTATCGACAGGTTGCGTTATAAATACAAGAAAGAAAGTTCGATAGATTATTTATCGGTGGTAGAGCCACAAGGACGTGGAGCCTGGCATTGTCATGTTTTAATGCGCTTTAATGATTTGGATAAGATTTATATTAAAAATGCTGAATTAAGGAGTCTATGGGGTTTAGGATTTGTAACAATCAAGTCATTAAAGGATATAGACAACATAGGAGCCTATTTGAGCGCTTATTTGACTGATATAGACCTAGAAGATGTCCAAGACAGGGAAACAGCCTTAAAAGTGGCTTCAGAGGGCTGTGAGGTGCAAACAAAGATCGTAGAAGGTCGGGAAAAGAAATTTTTAAAAGGCGGACGGCTGCACATGTATCCTTCCGGAATGAATATGTATCGAAAATCAAAAGGGATTGTTAAGCCGGAACGGGAAGAAATGAAGTTCGGAGACATAAAAAAAGTAGTGGGTTCGGCAAAACCACACTACGAGAAAAGTTATCATGTCGAAAATGACAATTTTGAAAACACAATTTCGTTTCTCCAGTATAACACAAAACGTGATTTTTGAAGCAAAACGGTTCCTCTTTATGGAGCCGTGGGTGTTTTTTTAGTAGTTTGTGTTGTGTCTATAGTGCACACCGTAGTTAACACGGAGGCGAGAGGGTGATACAGCGAGAGAGTGGGGGT
>NZ_JBHWEL010000159.1:0-1785 GCF_042734135.1 Streptomyces sp. NPDC059668
ACCGGCTTCGGGGACGCGGGCCCCGACGCCCGGCAGCCGGGCTTCGACCTGACCGCCTACTGGTCCCGCAGCGGCCTGCTGGCCTCCACCCGCGACGCGGGAGCCCCGCCGACCGTACCGGTGTGGGGCAGCGGCGACTACACGACGGCGATCGCCATCTACGCGGCGATCACGACCGCCCTCTACCACCGTGAACGGACCGGGCGAGGCGCCGACGTCGGGACCTCGCTGCTCGCCACGGGCGTCTGGGCCACGGGAACACTCGTGGCCGGCGCGCTCGCCGGCGGCACACCGTTCGAACTGCACGACCGGAACGTGCCGCTGAACGCGCTGACCAACCCGTACCGGACCGCTGACGACCGGTGGTTCATGCTGGCCACCTCGTCCGCGCACTGGCCGGCACTGGCCCGGGCCATCGACCGTCCCGAACTGCAGGAGGATCCCCGCTTCGCGGACGTCGACGCCTTCGCTCAGCACGCCGCCGCGCTGAGCGAGCTGCTCGACGCCGCGTTCCGCGCCCGTCCCTTCGCCCACTGGCAGGACGTCCTGACCCGGGAGCGCATCACCGTCGGCCTCATCCAGACACCGGAGGAGGCCGCACAGGACCCGCAGCTGCGCGAGAACGACGTCGTCGTGCCCCTGGAAGGGGTGGAGGGCCTGACGGAGACCATCAGCAACCCGGTCAACCTCCGAGGGGTGCCGAAGGTCGCGGCCAGGCGAGCGCCGGAACTCGGCGAGCACAACGACGAGATCCTCACCCAGCTGGGATTCGGCCCCGCCGAGATCGCCGCGCTGCGCGCCCGGGGAGCGATCCCCGGCATGACGGAAGCCGAAGCGGCGTAACGCGCACGGTGAGCGGCCGACAGACGGGGGCGAGCCGTCGGCCGCCGTACGGGTCCGTACGCGGGCCCGGTGCCCTAGGCGGGCCTTGCCGGCGCCCCCGCACCGGCGCGGGGGCGGACGTACGCCCTGCACGCCGTTCCGAGAGCTCCCATGCTGGAACTGCGGCACCCGCTGCCCGGTCTCCTCTCTCGCCCATTCCCCGAAACACGCAACCCCCGCAGGAGCGCACATGCCTACCCTCGACCGCCAGGACGACGTCTTCGTGCTCGACCTCGGAGACGGTGAGAACCGCTTCCACCCCGACTGGATCGCGTCCGCCGACGCCGCCCTGGACGAGGTGGAGAAGGCGGAAGGACCGCGAGCCCTGGTGACGGCCGCGACGGGCAAGTTCTTCTCCAACGGCCTGGATCTGGAGTGGCTGTCCGCCCACGCGGACCAGCACGACGACTACATCGTCTCGGTCCACGGCCTCTTCGCCCGCCTGCTGTCCCTACCGATGATCACCGTGGCGGCCCTCCAGGGGCACACCTTCGCCGCCGGCGCGATGCTCTCCCTCGCCCACGACTTCCGCGTGATGCGGAGCGACCGCGGCTTCTGGTGTCTGCCCGAGGCCGACATCAACATTCCCTTCTCGCCCGGCATGTCCGCCCTGATCCAGGCCCGGCTGGCACCGCAGACCGCGCACGAGGCCATGGTCACCGCCCGCCGCTACGGAGGGTCGGACGCCGCGGCCGCGGGCATCGTCGACCAGGCGGTCGCCGAGGACGTCGTACGGTCCACGGCCGTGGAGATCGCCCACGCGCAGCTGAGCAAGGCGGGCGACACCCTCGGCACCATCAAGGCTCGGATGTACGGATCGGCCCTGGCCGCCCTGCGCGACACGGGTACCCCGCGCGGCTGAGGCAGCCGGCCCCCTGGCGAGGCGGGTGACCGGGATCGCGC
>NZ_JBHWEL010000160.1:0-1638 GCF_042734135.1 Streptomyces sp. NPDC059668
CGTAGAATCGACCCCCGCCCCGGCCGCCGTGGCGCCGGTACGGATGCCCGATCCGGTGGCCGTTCCGTTCGAGAAGTCGGCGCGTGTGCGCAAACCCCGGCCCGCGCCCGCCCCCCCCGCGCCCGCCTCGGCCGGGAGACTGGTGCCCGCCTCGGCCGGGAGACCGCGCCCGCCACGACTGGGAGGCCGCGCCTACCAACTGGGAGGAAACCCGTCCCGGCCAGGGCCTCGTGGACCTTTGACTTCCCTCTCCGCGCACCCTACGGTCCAAATAGTCGACCGGTCGGCTAGCGACGCCGGCCATCGGAACCGGTCGAGGAACCCCCACCCAGAATCTCGGAGAAGTCATCATGAGCTCTCAGGACCAGAAGGTCGCAGTCGTCACCGGTGCCTCACAGGGTCTCGGCGCCGGCATCGCCGAGGCGTACCGCAAGCTCGGCTACGCGGTCGTCGCCACCTCGCGCACCATCGCCCCCTCCCACGACGCGGGCATCCTGACCGTCCAGGGCGACATCGCCGACCCCGCCACCGCCGAGCGCGTCATCGCCGCCGGCATCGAACGCTTCGGCCGCATCGACACCCTCGTCAACAACGCCGGCGTCTTCGTCGCCAAGCCGTTCACCGACTACACGGCCGAGGACTACGCCACCGTCATCGGCATCAACCTCACCGGGTTCTTCCGTCTCACCCAGCTCGCCGTCGAGCAGATGCTGAACCAGGGCGGCGGCCACATCGTCAACATCACCACCAGCCTGGTCGACAACGCGGACCACAACGTCCCCTCCGTCCTGGCCTCCCTGACCAAGGGCGGCCTCCAGTCCGCCACCAAGTCGCTCGCCATCGAGTACGCCACCCGCAACATCCGCGTCAACGCCGTCTCCCCCGGCACCATCAAGACGCCCATGCACCCCGCGGAGTCCCACGAAGTCCTCGCCTCCCTCCACCCCGTCGGCCGCATGGGCGAGCAGAGCGACATCGCCGAGGCCGTCGTCTACCTCGAGAACGCCCCCTTCGTCACGGGCGAGATCCTCCACGTCGACGGCGGCATGAGCGCCGGCCACTGAGTCCGCACGACGACGGCACGACGAGGGAAGGACCCCGATGAGCAGCACGACGGACAACGAGGCGATCCTGCGCGGCGTTCTCGACCGGTGGAAGGCCGGCGTGGACGGCCACGAACCGGAGCAGGTCGCCGCCCAGTTCACCGAGGACGCGATCTTCCAGGGGCTGCGCCCCTACAGCGTCGGAAGACCGGGCGTCGCCGCGTACTACGACGCGCAGCCGCTGGGGATGGCGGTCGCGTACCGGATCCTCGAGACCCGGCGCCCCGCCGACCACCTCGTCCTCGGGTACCTGGCGGCGGACTTCTCCTTCACGGACCGGCCCACCGTCAGCCTCAGCCTCGGCGTACTGGTCGAGCGCACGGACGAGGGCTGGCGGATCGGCCACTACCAGGTCTCACGACTGGCCTGACCCGTACGGTCCTTGGCCCGCGGGGGCGGGGGCCGGCGCGCGCGCGCCCCCCGCGCCGCGCGCGCCGCCGCGGGGCGGCTGGGGTGCGACCGGCGGGTGGTGGGGGTGGTGCCCGGGGGGGGGGTGGCGGGGGGGCCGCCCGCCGAAGGCGTCCTGCGCGCCTTC
>NZ_JBHWEL010000161.1:0-1609 GCF_042734135.1 Streptomyces sp. NPDC059668
ACCCACACCCCTTACCCCCCAACGACCCACCACCACAACCACCACCACCCACCACCCCACCCCACACCCACCCATCACCCGAAAGAGGATCACGGCCCATGGCAGTGCGGGCCGGCGCTCAGCGGCCCAGCGCGTCGCGCAGCTGCTGCTTGTTCATCGCGGAGCGTCCCTCGACGCCCTTCTTTCTGGCCTCTTCGTAGAGCTGATCCCTGGTCGGTCCCTGAGCACCGCTGTGGGAGCGCTCGCCGCCGCGCTGAGGTGCGGACTTCTTGTCGCGCAGGGAGACCTCGCCGGGCGTCTTCGCCTCGCCCGCCCTGGCTCGCTCCTTGTTGACCGTCCGCGCGGCGATCTCCTTCGCCCGGCCGGTGGGGACACCGCGTTTCTCGGCGCCCTCCTTGATGTGCTCGTACTGACGCTCACGCTTGGGACTGGAACCTGCCGGCATGGCACCTCTCCTTCAGAGGTCGGTGTCGTCGGGGATGCGGTGGACGGCGGCCTCCTCCGCCGAGGCGGCGCCGCCGTCGATGCCCACGTCCTCGGCGAACATGTCCTTCTCGGCGTCGTCGTGGGCACCCTCGTCCAGCGCCACGAGGCGGCCCACGCGTTCCTGGCCCACCTCGTCGTCCAGCAGTTCGCCCTCACCGTCCGGGAGGTCGCCGAGACCGTCGTCGGCCTCCAGTTCCTCCAGCGCCGGATCCGCCACTTCCTCCGACAGCCGCTCGTCCAGACTCTCGCCCTCGTGCTGCTCCCGTGCGGTCGTTCCCCGGTGCTCCACACCGAGCGGGCGCTCGGGAGGCGACCAGCCCTCGTCGTACGGGTCCGACCCACGGTCGTAGAGCGTGTCCTCCGGGTCGAGGATGCCCTCGTCCTCGCGCCCCTCGGGGCCTTCGGGCTGGTAGACCTCGTCGCCCATGACTTCCTCGTTGTCCTGACTGTCCATGGCGTGTGACCTCCGGACGGATGCGTGCCTCACGGCCCACGTATCCAGGCTGCGGCACACCACACCTTCCGGCACTCCGGGTCCGGCGTCCGCGGCGAATTTCGTCACACGAGGAATCGGCCCGGGAAAAGGCTCCACCGGGCCGCGGCGTCACATGGCGACGGCGATCGGATTCAATTGCCGTCCGGCCGCTGACAGACCGGACACGGGACGAGACAGCCGTCCGGATCCGGGATGACGACCGTCCCCCATCCACGGCATTCCTCGCAGTCCCGGGCCCGGGCGACGTCCAGGCGCGGGTCGGCGGTACGGGGGTCGGGGCGGACTGCGTGAGCCATGAGCTGCTGCTCCTCAGCGTGGGGGCGACGACGGAGCGACATCGTCGTTTCCCATGTATACCCACGTCACGGCCGTCGCGGATGCGTCGCGGCGGAACTTCCCGCGTCGGGCATCGGGCACGCGGCGCCCCTCCCCACCGTCCTCGGAAAGCGAGGCTCCCCCGTCTCACCCCGTACACGGCCCCCAAACCCGGAAAGTTTCCACATGGAAAACATCCGTCGCACCCCGCCCCGACCCCAAAAACATTCGATGTGTAGCACCCCGGACAACGGGCACCCGGCGTCCCGGGAAAACGTCACCGAATTCGATGACACCCGCACGAACCCGCAA
>NZ_JBHWEL010000162.1:0-1581 GCF_042734135.1 Streptomyces sp. NPDC059668
TTGTTATACCATTCATTAAATCGTGATTCGCTCCAATACCTTTTTGCGGAATGTTCGGAGACTTTAAATCCTAACCGTTTAATTAATTCAGATCGTTCATTTGCAATTAAACTACGACTCTTTTTCTTAACAATTTTATTTACTGTGGCAGGTTTATTTTTTAATTCCTTTATAACCTTTTTGTCAGTAATTCCGACTTTTTTCAAGGCAGCTATATTTTGTTTTTTCTGCTGTTTCTTCTTCAGCCGCTTTTTCTTCCCAATCAGTGACACCCCCTTTAAACACAAAAGTCACAGGGAAACGAATTTCCCTGTCAATTTAATATTTAAATGGCTTCTGCTTTTTGTGTCGGAATATAGCGAACAGAACCGCGTGACAGTTCGTCTTGTGCTTCAGCATGAAAATAGGAGACTATTGCAAGCATTTCTGAACGAGTGAAACTAATAATCTGTTGTGTATCGTCATCAAGCTTTTGAGCGAAACAATACATATTCTCCACTCTATCCTCTTTAATCTCTGTGCGGCGTTCTCCGTTGTCGAAAATCATTACGTTTTTATCCAAGTCTAGCAACCTCCGTATATAGTAATTTAATATAAGAAAAGCCGCCCCGATCGGAGCGACTATTTAATTAGTCCACAAGCGCAAGTGTCAATGTTTTAAAGCCGCGGCGGGTTTTAACTTCTTTTGGAACAACTTTTAATGGCTCGTCCGTCCAAGGACCTTGCCCTACAATCCCAATGATACGTTGTAGGGAGCTTGCTACGCCCTGAGATACACTGTGATAGCCTTGTCCGTCTGCTGTTAAAAGAACAACGCGCATTGCCTGAATTGTCTCTTTCGTGACTTCATCCTCTAATTCAACCGCATGGGCGACCATGTCTGTAATTTCAATTACTTCTCCGATATGGTCTGATAGAGAGTGTTCAGCGTTGCTTACCGCGTTGTAAAGTTTGATGCTGCTCTTTCTGTCCGTTGCCTGGATAGTTGAAAACATTTGTTGTGTACCTTGTTCAAAAATACTTGGTGATGCTGTTGCAATGTCCTCAGTTGCCAATACGTCAGTAGTGTTTTCAGTGTTTTTAATAGTGTTTGTCATTTTAAAATTCCCCCAAAGAATTAATTTTGTTTTAAGTATTCATTGAATTTTTCAGCTGACACGCGCCATTCTCGACCGACTTTGAAACCTTTAATTTCTCCGTTGTTCAGCATTTTGCGAGCCGTTTTTTCAGATATTTTTAATATCTCGGCTACCTGTTTAACTGTTAAAACCTCTTCACTAGACAAAAAGCGTACCTCCCTCTACATATGTATCACTTCCTTTAAAGGGCTTCAGATTCCTTTATGTTCCCTTTGATGACCTTATCTTACCATCAAGGGATATATCATGTCTACCCCTTTTTACAAATTTCTTCAGAATTTTTTCAGGAAGGATTCGACATTATGCGACATATTGGTAGGAGAAGAAAATATTTCTGTACCAATAATAGAACACATGTTCCTGAATGTAAAGTCCTATTATATATGAAATAACTGGGTATCAGGGATAGAAATGTCCTATCTCTTATGTTCGCACTGAGTAT
>NZ_JBHWEL010000163.1:0-1169 GCF_042734135.1 Streptomyces sp. NPDC059668
CGCCCGCTCCGGCCGCGCCCGCCCCGGCTCCGGCTCCGGCTCCGGTCCAGGCCGCCGCCCCGGTCGCGCCCCCCGCTCCCGCTCCGGCCCCCGCGCCGGCCGCGCCCGCCCCCGTCACCCCGGCCCCGGCGCCCGCCGCGACCTCCGGTGACGACGGCGCCTACGTGACCCCGCTGGTGCGCAAGCTCGCCGCCGAGAACGGTGTCGACCTGGCCGCCGTCAAGGGCACCGGCGTCGGTGGCCGCATCCGCAAGCAGGACGTCATCGCCGCGGCGGAGGCCGCCAAGGCCGCCGCAGCGGCTCCGGCGCCCGCCGCCGCGGCCGCCGCCCCCGCGGCCAAGAAGGCCCCGGTCCTGGAGGTCTCGCCGCTGCGCGGCCAGACCGTCAAGATGCCGCGGATCCGCAAGGTCATCGGCGACAACATGGTGAAGGCCCTGCACGAGCAGGCCCAGCTGTCCTCGGTGGTCGAGGTCGACATCACCCGCCTGATGAAGCTCCGCGCGCAGGCGAAGGACTCCTTCGCGGCCCGCGAGGGCGTCAAGCTCTCCCCGATGCCGTTCTTCGTGAAGGCGGCGGCCCAGGCGCTGAAGGCCCACCCGGCCGTCAACGCCCGGATCAACGTGGACGAGGGCACGATCACCTACTTCGACTCCGAGAACATCGGCATCGCGGTGGACTCCGAGAAGGGCCTGATGACCCCGGTCATCAAGCACGCCGGCGATCTCAACATCGCCGGTATCGCCAAGGCGACCGCCGACCTGGCGGGCAAGGTCCGGGCCAACAAGATCACCCCGGACGAGCTGTCCGGCGCGACCTTCACCATCTCCAACACCGGCTCGCGCGGCGCGCTCTTCGACACGATCATCGTGCCGCCGAACCAGGTCGCGATCCTCGGCATCGGCGCCACGGTCAAGCGTCCGGCCGTCATCGAGACGGAGGAGGGCACGGTCATCGGCGTCCGCGACATGACGTACCTCACGCTCTCCTACGACCACCGTCTGGTGGACGGCGCCGACGCGGCCCGTTACCTGACCGCGGTCAAGGCGATCCTGGAGGCGGGCGAGTTCGAGGTCGAGCTCGGCCTGTAGTCCCACCCCCGGGGGGGGGGGGGGGGGCGCCCCCCCCCCCCCCCCCCGCCCCCGCGGGGGGGGGGGGGGGGCGCGGCGCGC
>NZ_JBHWEL010000164.1:0-1078 GCF_042734135.1 Streptomyces sp. NPDC059668
CACAACCCTCCCCCGCTACCGGGGGGTCTGGTGGTGTGAGTTATTGTTCAAGACCCCCCCCCCGGCGGCGGGGGGGCGCGGGCGGCCCCCCCCGGGACGGGGCTACCGGTCCAGCCGGCCGGCCAGGGCCCTCAGCAGGTCGACGACCCCCGCGGGGCCGTCGACCACCAGGTCGGCGCGTTCGGCGAGTTCCGCGACCTCCGAGCTGCCGCTGCACACCAGCAGGCCCGGGACGCCGTCCGAGCGGAGTTTGTCGACGGCGGCGAAGGCGGGCAGGTCGCCGAGGTCGTCGCCCGCGTAGAGGACGGCTTCGGCGCCGACCTCGCGGACGTACTCCAGGAGGGCGACGCCCTTGTCCATGCCCGGCGGCCGCAGCTCCAGGACCATCCGGCCCGGTTCGACGATCAGGCCGTGCCGGGTGGCGAGGTCGGCGAGGGGTTCGCGCAGGGACTCGAAGGCGGCCTGCGGGTCCGCGGCGCGGCGCGTGTGCACGGCGACCGCGCGGCCCTTCTCCTCGATCCAGGTGCCGTGCCAGGCGCCGGCCCGGTCGAGGACTCCCGGCAGCTCGGCGCGGACCGCGGCCACGCCGGGGTGGGGAGCGGGGGCGCTGACGGTGCCGGTGCGGGCGTCCCAGCGTTCGGCGCCGTAGTGGCCGAGGACGACCAGGTGGTCGAGGCCCGGGACACCCGCGAAGCCGCCGTGGCGGACCGCGACGCCGGCGGGGCGGCCGGTGACGACGGCGACGGAGGCGACCTTCGGGGCGAGGGCCGCGAGGGCGGGGACCGCGGCGGGGTGGGCGCGGGCCTGTTCGGGGTCGGGGACGATGGGGGCGAGGGTGCCGTCGAAGTCGAGTGCGATCACGGTTCGGGCGGGGTGCGTGAGGATGGCTTGCAGCCCGTCCCGTCCCGCGGTGGTCGCCGGTGTCGGGACGGTGTCCGTGGTCTCGGGGGGTTCCGGTGATTCCGCATGACTGCCCATACGCCGACCCTATCGGCGCCGCCCCCGAACGCACCCGCCGTTCTCTCGCCCCCGCCGCCCCGACCCGTCCCGTCCCCGGGGCGGGGGGGGGGGGGCGGGC